>CAIQUS010000183.1 GCA_903875045.1 uncultured Bacteroidales bacterium | reverse complement strand
TTGGCCGGTAAGCTACGGGAAAAATGTTGAAAGCCTTATTGGCTATCTCAATGTTCGCCAGTATCTGCCGTTTAAACGTCTTCAGGAAATGATGCGTGATGTTTTTGGCGTATCGATCAGCGAAGGAGGTTTGCATTATTTGCTCAACCGCCTTTCCGGTAAAGGGGTTACTGCATATGAGATGATCCGCCAAACCGTGTTGAACAGTTCGGTCATTGGAACCGATGAAACCGGAATGAAGATCAATGGGGAAAAACATTGGTTCTGGACATGGCAGAGTAAACTCGCAACATTCATTGCGGCTTCGTCCAACAGAGGGGGTGCAACCATTGAAGAACATGTCAATGGAATATCTGCAAAAGCTGTTTTGGTCCATGACTGCTGGAGGGCTCACTTTAAAACTCCGGTCGGAAGACATCAGATATGTAACGTGCATTTGATCCGGGAACTCAAATATTTGCAAGAACTTTACAAAGTTGCGTGGCCAATGAGGTTCCGAATTATGTTGATCGAAGCTGATTTGTTGAAAAAACGATTTTCTCCTTCCGATTATCTGTA
The DNA here is from genome assembly GCA_903875045.1 of uncultured Bacteroidales bacterium. Classification (GTDB taxonomy): domain Bacteria; phylum Bacteroidota; class Bacteroidia; order Bacteroidales; family FEN-979; genus CAIVAT01. The sequence continues at coordinate 5,398 of CAIQUS010000183.1, read as the reverse complement.
CCCTGACCACGGTCGAAGTCTTTTGGAAAAGGAACTCAAAGCTCTGCTTGATGAGGAAATTAACCCTCATCTCAAAGAGCTGGTATCTTTTCAAAAGCGAATGGTTAGATACAAAAATCATTTGTTTACTTTTCTTTATGATCCCGCCGTCCCATCTCACAATAATGACTCAGAAAAGGCAATCCGAAATGTCAAAGTGAAACAAAAAGTCTCCGGCCAGTTCAAGACTATGTTCGCCGCCGAGAACTTTGCCATCCTGAGATCCATTATCGAAACAGCCATCAAAAACAAACAAGATGTGCTGCAAGCCCTGAATGTAATCGCACATTATAAGTAGGACTGATTAGTTACTATTTGTTTAATGCCTTATATTTATATCTGGTTCGACGGTTATTGCCAATATTAAGAGGAACAGGACATTTCATTGTTTACCAACAATCTCTGCTATGAACATTCAGGACAAATCCAAGGAAGAACTCGTCAATGAGCTAAAGGAATTACGTGAGGCTTATGAATCCTTAAAGGCTTCCATAAAGACTGATCTGCCCGGGTGCGAACCTACAGATGAAGCGCTGCTTAAAAGCCGTGAACTGCTTAAGAGTATCGAACAAGCAGCCAAAATTGGCGGCTGGGAATTCAATGTGGAAACCATGGCTCAAACCTGGACGGAAGAAATATTTCACATCCTTGAAATTGACACTTCCCATGGTGCACCTGATGTTCCTGAAGGCATTGGCTTTATTGCACCCGAATATCAACCCATGGCGCTGCTTGGCATACAACGTGCCATCGAATTTGGCGAGCCTTACAACCAGGAATGGGAAGTCATTACTGCCAAAGGCAATAAACGCTGGATTAACGCCATTGCAACACCTTACCAGAAAAACGGAAAAACAAAATCTGTTTCAGGTTCTTTTCAGGATATCACCAAACGCAAACTTGCAGAGATTGCCTTGGTGCGAAGCGAAGAAAAATTGTCTACCACCCTCCATTCCATTGGTGATGCTGTAATTTCTACTGACAAGAACGGATTGGTGGTTAACATGAATCCGGTTGCCGAAAAGCTTTGCGGCTGGCAATTAGCCGAAGTAACAGGCAAGCCCTTAGCCGAAGTTTTTACCATTATAAATGCCGAAACCCGCCAAACTGTTGCCGACCCGGTTACAAAAGCATTGAAAAAAGGCGAAACTGTAGGGCGTGCGAACCACACGGTTTTGATTTCGAAAAATGGAACCGAATACCAGATTGCCGACAGTGCCGCCCCCATCAAAAACAAGGAAGGTGCAATTACCGGCGTTGTCCTGGTTTTCTCGGATATTACCGGAAGCTACATTGCCCAAAAGCAAATAAAAGAAAGTGAAGAAAGGTACCGCAGTTTGTTGAATAATCTCAATGCCGGTATTGTGGTTCATGCTCCCGATACTTCTATCGTGATGAATAATGCCAGGGCATCCGAACTATTGGGATTAACTGATGCTCAGATGAGAGGCAAGGCTGCCATCGACCCGGCATGGAACTTTATACATGAAGATAACACACCGCTAACGCTTGATGAATATCCCGTTAACCGGATTGTTGCAGGTAAGGAACCTATAAAGAACCAACTATTGGGCATAAACCAGCCCGGCAAAAATGATGTTGTTTGGGTAACTGTGAATGGCTTTCCGGTGCTGGATACTAATGGCGAAATCACCGAGGTAGTCATCAGCTTTATTGATATCACCGACAGGAAACAGGCTGAGCATAAATTACAATTAGCCATGGAAATTGCCGAGGTGAATACCGCTAACCTTACAGCAATTATCGAAGGCACAGCAAATAGTATATGGGCATTCAACGAACAATTTGAAATAGTATATATTAATCGGGTTTTTAAACAGGAGTTTTATCAAACTTTTGGCATCTGGCTCGAACCTGGTACCAGCCTTATCAACTCCTTACCTGAGGTCATTCGGCCTTTCTGGAAAAAACGCTACGAAAGGGTTCTTAACAACGAGCAATTCACCGTTGAGGATGATGTGGATACAGAAAATGGAATTGTTTACATCCAGGTAACTTTCAATCCTATTGTTAAAAAGGGACAGGTTATTGGTGGATCATGCTTTGGAAGCAACATTACTTTACGGAAACTCGAAGAAATAGAACTTTTAAAAGCAAAAGAGCAAGCCGAGGCAAACGAAGAAAAATACCGGCTATCTGAAAGTGACATGCAGGAAGCACAAAGGTTAGCGCATATAGGAAGTTGGCATTGGGATCTTCAAACAGGCCTTGTAGCATGGTCAAAAGAACTATATAATATAAATGGGCATCATCCCAACCTCCCTGTACCCGTTTTTGCTGATATGGCATCTTTTTATACCGCCGATAGCTGGAAAGCACTCAATGAAGCTGTAACAAAAACTTTTAATACAGGGGAACCCTACAACCTTGATTTTGAAATGGTAAAGCCCGATGGCACAATAATATTCACAAATACCCGGGGTTGTGCCAATTATAATGAAGCCGGGGAAATGATAAATTTACATGGTACCGTTCAGGATATTACCGAACGAAAGTTATATGAGGAAAAACTTAATGAAAGCCTTGCCCTTCTTCGCATTGCCGGTATAAAAGCAAAACTGGGTGGTTGGAATGTCAACCTGAAAGAGAACCGTTCATACTGGTCCGATGAAGTAGCTGCCATCCATGAAATGCCTAAAGGTTACGCTCCATTGGTGCAGGACGGAATCAACTTTTATGCCCCCGAATGGCGCGAAAAAATCACCAAAGTTTTCACCGATTGTGCACAGCAGGGAATTCCCTATGATGAAGAGATGGAGATAATCACAGCAGGAGGAAAACGGGTTTGGATTAAAACCATCGGGGAAGCCGTCAGGGATGATAAAGGAACTATTTTTAAGGTTCAGGGGGCATTTCAGGATATCTCCGGGCGGAAGAAAATTGAAAACGAAATCCGCCAGCTGAATGAAACCCTTGAAAATCGTATTTCAGAACGAACCTCTCAGCTCGAAACCGTGAACAAGGAACTCACATTTCATCTGAGTGAATTGGAACAGTTTTCTTATGTTTCCAACCATGATCTTCAGGAGCCGTTGCGAACACTTAGTCAGTTTACACAGCTTTTTAATGAGAAATATGCCGGAAAACTTGACGAAGAGGGAAATAAGTATGTTGATTTTATCCACAAGTCGGCCGTGAGGATGAAATTGTTGGTGAAGGACTTACTTGAGTATTCCTTGTTGGGGAAAGAGAGTGTAAAGACCCTCGTTGATTGCAATAAAATTATTGATGCAGTTCTGAGCGATCTGGATGACTCCATCAGAGCCAGCAATGCAAAAATAACTACGCAGGAACTACCTGTATTCAGTGGTTATGAAACTGAAATGAGGCAGCTGTTTCAAAACCTGATTGGGAATGCGATCAAATATCAGAAACAGGATAATCGTCCGGAAATACATATTTCAGCCGAAAGCCGCGAAAAGGAGTGGATCTTTTCCATTAAGGACAATGGCATTGGCATAGATCAGAAACACTTTGAGAAAATTTTCATCATCTTCCAGCGATTGCATAACCGCAATGAGTATGACGGAACTGGTATCGGCCTGGCAAACTGCAGGAAAGTAGTGGGAATGCATGGCGGCAGGATATGGGTGGCATCAACACCGGGGGAAGGCAGTGTTTTTATGTTTACCATACCCAAACAATAAACTCCAATGAAGAATAAACTAAACTGTTTGAACAGTCGTCCTAATTTATATGGCTTCAGCGTTACATTACAAGACGAAATAAAAAAAACGATTGAAAGGAAAAACAGAATATTCTTCATGTCTTTCGTTCAATAAAAGAGGAGAGACTATGTAATTTAGCGTTCTTCCCAAGGCACTTAAAACGAATTTGCTTACAAACTGAATAGGAGAAACTTCGCTGATTTATTCGAAAGAGTAATCATAGCCGCTGTTATTCCTTACTGGTACGGAAGTACTTAATCAAAAAAGAAAAACTTAATTTAGTCTGGGGTTATTTGAAAACGCAAATTAAGCCTAACAACCTTGCAGCCACCTTCCGGTGAGAAGCATCATCAGGAAATTTTCATGAGCCATGAAATTTGCATCCAGCAGGGTCTCTCCGGCTGGTTTGACATCTGCAACCTTGATGTCAATGTTGCCTTTTGATTCGGCAAGGTTATCGCTTTTCACTTTCCCTGAAATAAAAAGGATGTAATTTTTACCCGGTTTTAAGTTCAAAGTGTAATTTCCTTTTCCATTTACCGAAGCCATGACCACGGCTGGCAATTTTTTAAACCTGCCAAGGTATTTGGACGTGAAATTGGAAACGGTGTCAAAACTGTCCTGCATTATTTTAATCCGTGAAGGATCGATGGTGTTGAATATTGTTTGTGAATAATAGGATTTGCTTATAAGGAACTGTCCGACAACCTTTGCTAAATCGCCATATTTTGCTGATTTGGCATCCGTTTCGCTGATGGCGTAGACTTCACCTCCATCATCTGCCTGGTTTGTTGACTCGTAAGCGTCTTTATACGTTACAAATCCCGACAGTTTGCCGTTTTCTGTAGTGAATGATAGTGTTACTATAAGTACAAGTATGCCGAAAAGAATATTTTTCATGGTTTTTGGGGTTTAAATTTACCCGGCAAAAATAGTTCTTATTTGACCGGATCCTTGTTACTGAGTCGTTATTGCTTTGTTAATGACTTGTTAACGTTGTTTATTTGCCATGGAAAAGGACTAATTTTACAGGCTGAAATGAAACAATACCGAACCTACATATTTATCATAATTTCTTCTATTGCATTAATCATGGTGCTGATCATCCAGGTTAACTGGATATTTCAGACAGCAAAAATAAAGGAAGAACTGTTCAATGAAAAGGCCAATATGGTTCTTTCAAGAACAACAGATGTGTTGCGTTCTGACAGGGAAACGTGCAGGAAAATCGGTGCCTGTGCTGAAATAGATGGTACTTCTGCATCTGCCGTGAAGTTGGGGAAAAATGAAGTTCAAAAAATAGATTCGTTGCTGAGGCATTATATGAGGTTTTATAATTTTCACATGGATTACTCTTTTGTAGTTGCCAGGACTGGATACCTCACAGCGATTAATGGAAATAGTTTCGCAAATTCCATCTATAACAAACCACTGGAAGAAGTAGGCAGTAAAAATGAAATAGAATTGAAACTCATCTTCCCGGAGAAGAGGCATTACATCCTGGCGGAGATGGGGACATTGTTCATCACTTCTGTAATCCTGATCATTGTTGTGCTTGTTTTGTTCTGGCGAACCATTCTGTCACTCATGAAGGAAAAACAGATTTCGGAGCATACCACCGACTTTTTGAACAATATGACCCATGAATTTAAAACACCCTTGACAAACAT
>CAIQUS010000182.1 GCA_903875045.1 uncultured Bacteroidales bacterium | reverse complement strand
CCTGTGGTGCATTCTCTTTGCGAAACCACTTGAGGTCGCCCATGGCAACGATGCTCTTACTCTCCTTGCCAACCATCCATCTCAGTATATCAAGGTCGTGACAGCTTTTGGCCAGTATGATCGGCGTGGTTTGCTTTGAATCGTGCCAGTTGCCTCGAACGTAGGAATGCGACATATGAATATGTTCTATCGGCTCCATATGCTGAATGCTGACAAGTTCGCCGACTGCCCCCTCCCTGATCAGTTGCCTCATCTTAATGAAATAAGGTGCATAACGCAGTACGTGGCAAACGGCAACGATCCGGCCGGTTCTCCTGGTCATGGCCAGGATATCTCGGCACTGTTGGGCCGTTTGTGCCATCGGTTTTTCCAGGAGGACATCGTACCCCAATTCCATGGCCCTCATACAAGGCTCATAATGCAGATTGTCGGGCATGGTAATAATGATGACATCAGCAAATTTGGGCCGCCTGAAGACATCTTCCCAGGTAACAAACCTGTTTTCGTCGGGGATGGCGTGCTTTTTAGCATACCGTTCATTCCTGACGGGAATGGGTTCAGCGACCCCTACAATCTTAATCTGTTCAGGAAATGCTACAGCATAACCGCCATAGGTATTGCCCCGGGATCCGGCACCACATGTAATTGCAGTAATTGTGCGCCCTTCCTGGTTATCAACAGGTTTAAAAAGATCATCCAGATCAAACCTGTATTCAACAACGTCTTTACGGGTATTTGAAAAACCTTCAATGCCGAGTGCGGTGGCGCCGATGGTAAGGCCCATGGCCCTGAGTGCCTGCCGGCGGGAAATATTTCTTTTCATATGGCGGGAATATAATCGCAAATATATTAAGATTTCTCCATGAAAAACACTGAAAACATGCGCTTCTCAAAAGGATTTTCCTGCTTCCTGCCTGTCATAAATATGCCCATGAAACATGTCAAATAATCAAACCAAAACTCCGGATGAGGGTTCCACCCCTTTTATTTGGATGTTTGATAAAAAATTGTAATTTTGCACGCTCAAATTATGGCGGGGTAGCTCAGTTGGTTAGAGCGTCGGATTCATAACCCGGAGGTCACGAGTTCAACTCTCGTCCCCGCTACGAAAAAGACCTTCCAGGTTTTGAAAACCTGGAAGGTCTGAAAGGTGAAATGGCGAAATGGTTCAACCTGTTTTGCCATTTTTCAAATGCGCAAACCTTTTGTGGCTAATGAGTCCTTCATGAGCCGTTTGATTCCATTATGAGCCGTTTGATTCCATTATGAGCCCTTTGTTTAACTCGCCTTGTTCCTGAACAGATTGTCTGAATAGTGTTTTTTTTACTTTTACTCAGTGGAATAATTTGTTCCCGGCCCGGTACCATGTTTTTCGATTAGTTTTTTCGTTACCAAATCAGGGAGAATCCTTTTTACCGTTGGGGCGGGAATCCCAAGTTTTCTGGCAATATCACCGGATTTACACCCGGGGTAATTCCCAATGAAAGTCATTATCGCCTTTTCCCGGGGAGAAAGCTGATTTTCAATACCTCGTACTTCCAGTTTT
>CAIQUS010000181.1 GCA_903875045.1 uncultured Bacteroidales bacterium | reverse complement strand
GTTTGCCCGAACAGCCAGGCCAATGTGACATTGAGTTCAAACGTACTGAATACAACCTTTTCCTGGACGGCAACCGGCAGCACCGGAATTACACCTGCTTTAGTTAATGGAAACGGGAATATCGCCGAAACATTTCAAAATTCAGGGACAACACCTGCTTCGGTTAGTTTTGCCATCATTCCTACGGCCAATGGTTGCCCCAATCCGGGTCTTTCCCCATACCTTCTGTACGTTAACCCGAAGCCCGGGGTGGTTTTCCCGGCAAGTCCCCCAAACCCGCAAACCATTTGTTCCGGTACCGCATCAACCCTGGTGAACCTGCTTTCAACCGTAATTTTGCCCGGGATTACCTTTGACTGGACTGCTGCTGCTTTTGACCCTGTAAACCCTACACCTGACATTACCGGTTTTACCACACCAAATAATGGGAATACCATGCCAGGGGAGAATATCTCAAGCACGTTATTGAACCCCGGAGTGATCAAATATAGTGTAACAGCAACTTTTGCCAATGGTGGTGCATCCTGCCCGGGTGACCCTGCAGAATATCAAGTTGTTGTGAACCCAAGCCCCACTGTGGCACTTTCACCCGCGAATCCAACAGGGCAGACTATTTGCTCGGGAACATCCAGCCAGGCAATCAGTTTCACACCAAACGTGACCCCTGTAACGTATGTCTGGCAGGCTGTGGAAGTTGTCGGGGTAAGCAGCCCGATCTTAAACGGTACAACCGATAATATTCCGAGTCAGGTGCTCACCGTGACCGGCACGGTGCAAGGCCATGTGAAATACAAGGTCACCCCAACTTATCAGGGCAGTATGAGTTTTAACTGTACCGGCGGCGACTCTTACTCCACCATTTTTGTCAATCCGCTCCCGGCACCTTCCATCAGCAGTACTTCTCCGACAACCGTTTGTGAACTTCAACCCAACCTTATATATACAACACCCAATGTTCCCGGGACTTCATACTCATGGAATGTTACCGGTGCTTCATCCGTTGTCAACGGCAATACAAACACAGCAACAGTAACATGGGGCCCTTATACCGCTTCACCCGGAACACTAACTGTTACAGAAACGATCAATTCGACCGGATGCCCGAAAACTTCTGCAGTTTATTCCGTGATTTTACAACAACGGCCAATTCCCACACTTACCGGCCAGGTTGTGGTTTGCGAAGGATCTGCTGGAAATCTCTATCTGACCGAGCCTGGAATGTCCAATTATGACTGGACCATTGCCGGAGGATCGATCTCCTCAGGGGGAACCACTACAACCAACACCGCTACGGTTACATGGACTACGCCTGGTTCCCATTGGATCCAGGTCAATTACATCAATGGGCTGGGTTGCCCAGGATTTCCTGCCAAAAATCTTGCGGTGACAGTAAATCCCCTGCCGGTTTCTACCATTTCTGAAGGGCCAGGGCCAGCCTGTCAATCTCAATCACATATATATAATACCCCGGATGATCCTGCAAGCACATTTACCTGGTCGATCATTCCTCCGGCTAGTGGTGTAATCGTGGGGCAGGGAACTTCCTCCATCACCATCGACTGGGCAGCATCCGGCAGTTTCATTGTGGCTCTGACTGCCACCAGGAATCTCACAGGCTGCACTACCAGTTCAACATATCCGGTAACGGTACACCCTGCTCCAACGCCTTCGTTTTCTGCCTGTTTTGATCTTACAACCACCCCGAATGCCAAAAAATTCACCCTGCGCGGAGGTGCCCCGTATCTGCCCGTCCAGGGTATTTATTCAGGAAACAGGGTCAGTTTCAATGCCGTATCCGGAAATTACGAATTTGATCCTTTCGGGGCAAGCCCCGGGGCCTATCCCATTTCATATACCTTTACCAACAATTTTGGCTGCTCTGCTGCTGCGGCATCCGTTACCATCAGTGTCGTAAACACTGCATTTATCTGCAACGGCGACCTTACAGACGTAAGAGACGGAAAAAAGTACAAAACCTCGGTGATCGGGGGAAGGTGCTGGATGAAAGAAAACCTTTCGTATGGGACTATCCTCTCCCCTGCTTCGCAATCACAAACCGATAACTGTATCCCCGAAAAATATTGTCTGGCCGCCGATGCAACCTGCACCGCCTATGGTGGTCTTTATCAATGGGATGAATTAATGGCATATTCATCCACCTCGGCCAGTCAGGGTTTATGCCCACCGGAATGGCATGTGCCGACAGAAACTGAGTGGCAATCAATGATCAATGCCATAACCTCAGGTATTACTCCACCGGCTGACGGTGTGGCCGGAAGTTTCATCAAGGATGCTTTCCTCAATCCGGGATTCATGGCGCTGACCAAAGGAATTTTCTACCTTAACAACAGTTGGAACTTTACCTCCGGAACGCTGATCGGTAGCATGTATTGGACAGCCACCCCAAACGGCATCAACCGAAGCATGGCC
>CAIQUS010000180.1 GCA_903875045.1 uncultured Bacteroidales bacterium | reverse complement strand
TATCTATATTGTAAATTTATTAGGCATTTTCAAACATTGAAATTATTACTTTATGATAATTTTATACCGAAGTTTTTTACTAATAAGTTTTGCTTTTATCATATTATCACTTAAGCAGGATACATTGAGTGGATATACTGTTCCGCCCTCAGCCCAATCGGTTTGTGTCGGAGATCTTGATTTGGATGGATTCAGCGATATTGTTATCGGGCATAATTATAATGATGATTATAATTTTGGGGGTGTCTCCATTCTGAGGAATCAAGGTTGGGGATACTTTGCTTTGACTGATTCTATCTTTGCTTTAGCAAATGAATGGGCGGTTGCCACTACACAATTAGATTCAGACCCACATCCTGAAATTTTGTTTTTAAAAGAGATTGCAAATTGTGAGAATGTTGAAATTATTTTTAACGACATCATGAATGATACATTAATTCTTAATGTCAGTAAACCCGGGTATGCAATTGACTGCCTTGCCACAGGAGACATTGACGGAAATGGATTTATTGATATTGTTTTTGCTTCAAATCAGGGTCTTTTTTGGGGTATTTTTTATAATTATGGGAATAGAAATTTTTCATCTTCTGAAATTCATTATGTAACAACATATTATCCTTCGGGATTAGCTGTCGAGGATTTAAATAATGATGGCAGGGATGACATTGTTCTTTGCGGACAAATCATTGACATTTATTTCAGTTATTCGTCTGGTTTTCAAAACCTGCAATTTAGCGCCGGTGGTTATGCAGGCGGGGTTTCCATTACAGATTTTGATCAGGATGGCGAAAAAGACATTCTTGTTAATTCCGGATTTGGGTCAACAGTTCTTATCATGTATAAAAACAATGGGAATTCCACATTTCAAAAAATGCCAGATTTTATTTTTCAACCGGCTTGCGGACGGTTTTTTGTGGCGGATTTCGATAATGATGGTTTACCTGATGTCATATATCAAAATCCGGATAATGATGGCTATATCCTTTGGTACAACCAGGGAAACTTCCAGCTGACAGATTCTCAAAATATTTCTGTTCCATACATTGGAGAACCAGTCAGAAATTTCACTTGTTCTGACTTGGATAACAACGCCTTCATTGATATCATCACTGTTAGATTTGATGCATACTATATTGCAAATAATGTTGACATTCGATTTAACGACGGGCAAGGCCATTTTTTTCCCAATCCGATTGTCGGAATAAAGAGCCATTCGGATAATATTTCATTCGGGCTATCCAATTATCCCAACCCTTTTCAGAATGAAACTATATTCAATTTTAATTTCAATGAAACCGCATTGGCAGAAGTATCTATTTTTGATCTTCAGGGAGAGTTTGTTACATGTTTAATCAATCAAAAACTGGAAGGAGGTTCACATACAATAAAATGGTGCGGGCTTGACAACGGCGGTCAACCATGCAAGCCCGGCACCTTCATTGCTTACCTGAAGGTAAACAGTAAAATCTACCAAGTAATCAAAGTTGTAAAAATTTAAACTTAAGGAGATTTCACTATCAAATTTAAGACTTTTTCATACCCTACTGATATTTTTTATCGCCAGCAGTGTCAATGCATAGTATCCCAGGGATGCAGTTATTGATTTTGTAAAAAACCAGGTTTTAATGAACATCTATTCCTTAATAAAACAATTGAAGCGAAGTGGGCTGCTCATCCTTCTCCTCCCTTTGTCCTTTCATGCCATAGCCCAGGATGTCACCGTGACCCTCACCGCTAAATTTCAGGGAACGCCGGTTTCGCTGGATTCAATTCTTTTGGAAAACTTGAACAACCACAGTACGGTAGTGATGCACGACCTTCCGGCGGGAGTTACCACCTATGAGATCAACCTTTCACAGGGCAAGATAATTTACGGAATGGCTGAGTTGAGCCGGTTGGGCCGGGGCTTTTTTCCTTACAGCAACCTCCCCGGAGTGATGCGGTTTATCGCGAATGTTCCTTCACCGACGTGCGTGACCATGATGGTGTACGACCTGCCCGGCCGGCTGATTTCAACAGTTAAGCAGGATTGCCCGGCCGGGGTTTCGGTTGTTAACTTCCATTCCGGGCAGGTTTCCTCCGGCATCCTCGTGGCCGAGGGAGGTGGCTTTCGTGCGGTGTTTAAAATTATTGGAGGAAAAGATAACTCTGGCGCCACTTTTTGTACGGTTGAAAACACTCCTTCCAAAGGATTTTCCATGAGTATGCCTGTGACAGCATCTCCTTCATCAGCCAGTTTTGTGTTCAACCCGGGCGATTCGGTTCGTTTCACTGTGTATGGGCAGGCCATTTATCCGGCAATGCTTACCTGTGGCCCTGTACAAGGCGATTCCCTGATGGTAAAAGTAACACGACCGTGCCCCGGTGTTCTGGTTGTTACCG
>CAIQUS010000179.1 GCA_903875045.1 uncultured Bacteroidales bacterium | reverse complement strand
GGTGAAAGCTGAATTTGCCCACTGGATAATGCCTTTGATATCGGTAATAATAATGGCAAGTGCAAATGATTCGAAGGCAGCGCTTTGCATGGCAAGGGCGGCTTCCGATTCTTTTCGATATGTAATATCGCGGATAATCGAAAGCACTTCATCGGCAGAGGAGACAATAATCCTGTTTTCGAAATACCTTAATTTGCCATTCACCTTAAGAGAATATTCATAAGCTGCCATTTCCTCATGATGAAATGCCTTTTCAATCGCAGTCATGCTTTGAAGGGCCAGATCAGGAGGCAGCACCTGGCTGATGGTTTTTCCGAGAAATTGTTCCCTGGGTAAAAAAAGCATGTTTTGGTCTGTGGACATGTGATCCAGATATGTTCCATCCCTTCGGATGCGAAACATCAAATCGGGAACTGCACGGATAATGGCAGCTTTTTCGGCTTCACTCCTCCGAAGGGAATTTTCTGCCTCTTCACGTTCTGTAATGTCGGAAATAAAACCATGCCATAATACCGAACCGTCAGCCAGTTGGTGAGGCATGGCATTGCCTGCCAGCCATCTGACAGTTCCATCGTTAAATTTCACCCTGTAATCGTGTTGCCAGAGTGAAAGGGTTCGCGCCGAATCCTGGATAGAAACAACCACGCCGTCTATGTCGTCAGGGTGAAGACTGGCAAAAACAGCGGAAGCATCATGGGCTACCTCTTCGGGGCTGACCCGGTAAATGTCACGGATGCCTTCACTGGTATATGGGAAACAGGATGATCCATCGGGGTTCAAACGGTACTGGTAAACAACCCCGGGAACCCGGTCGGCAATCTTTTCCAACCTGTCCAATGCTTCTTTAAACTGTTCAGTCCTGTCATTAACCGTTTTTTCAAGGTTAGCATTCAGCTCTGTAATTTTCAGTTCGGCCTGCCTGCGCTGCGACACATCAAGAATGAAAACAGTAAGGCCCGCAATGTTTCCTTCGGCATCTTTTAACGGACTATAATAATCATCATAATAAATTCTGGCAAGTTCTTTATCCCCATATTCCTCTTCAACCACGAAAAAATCCCCTTTTAAAGCCCGGTCAAAATTATGCTTCGCCTTTTCACGGTCTTCCATGTTGGGAATCAGATCAACCATATTCATTCCAATCCGGATGTCAATACCCCATATCTTTTTCATTGTCTCTTTGTGAGACAATGAAAATTTCGTGTAATTATAATTTTTATCGAGTGAAAATACTACGACAGAAATCGGGCTTTCCAGTATTGATTGCAGAAATATCAAGTCTGTGCGATATTTTTCTTCGCTTGTTTTCAGTAATGTTTCTGCTTTTCTGCGTTCGGTAATATCAATGGCAGTTACAAAGCATTGCCCCCCACTTTCGGTGGCAATACCCGAAAGATGCACATACACCGGCTGGTTGCCGGAAGTTAACAGGGTTACTTCGCAGGATTCCTTTGAATTGTTTTTAAATGATTTCTCCAAAAAGCGTTTGAAACCCTCTTGGGTATCTTTGGAGATAAAAAAGTGGAAATGGTTGTTTATTAAATGCGAATGATCCTTACCCAGCATAAGCGCACCGGCGAGGTTTAACTCAATAATTTCGCCTTTGCGCGATAGTGTAAAGTAGCCGGAAGGTGCCAGGTCGTACAATCTGATGTACTTGTCATTCGCACTTTCAGCCACAGCCTGTGCATTGCGGAGTGTTTCATTCTGCAATTCCAGTTCAATCTGGTGAACCTCCAGCTCAAATATGAGTTTACGATTCTCGAGTTCTGTCGTAGGGACGTTGCATGCAACGTCTCTACGGGTTTTCAGCAACTCTTCGGCCCTCTGGCGCAGTGCCGCTGCTTCGGATTTATTTTCAAGTTTTTCCATCCCTCTTTCATGTTTTGAGATGCGTAACAGGGGGTAAGTAACACACCTGATGGGTGTGCATACTAAAATTATTTCTAAGCACTTAAAAAGCTGGCGGCTTTCTTCGTGAGAAATTTCAGCAATGCAATATTTTATCAATGATTAAGAACGATGAATGAGCTTGTACTTGTTTTTTTATCGAAGACAGATGCAAACTTAAACATTAATCCAGAATAATTATATAACTCAAGTTTCGGGGTTGAAAATTTGGTAAATGGGGTACATCATATTTGATATTTCACCCCTTCGGGGTTTATGGATAGACTCCACAACCGATTATTCTACAATCATTTCAGCCCTTCG
>CAIQUS010000178.1 GCA_903875045.1 uncultured Bacteroidales bacterium | reverse complement strand
AATGGATCCATTATTCTGATCAAAGAGGTTCCGGCACATATTTGTGATGTATGTGAACATTATTATCTGGATGAAAAAACCACTGAGGAAGTTCTGAAAAGAGGCTCGGAAGGCTTGTTAAAAGGGGCTGAACTGGAAGTGATGAAATTAAAAGTGGCTTGATCCCGATTATTGAAAAAAACCCTTGATTTGACCAGTCTTCGCCGGAACAACCTGACCACCTCACCGTTTTGATTGTTAATAAGATATGGTGGTTAAGGAAAATCGGCAGAGGGCGGTCAAGAACTCTGGTTTCTCCAGTTTAAACCCATTCAATATGATTTCCAGGAAAAGAAACGTGGACCATTCAATTTATCTATTCCTTTGTATGGTGATATTGCTGTTTACAAGCAGCTGCAAGCAGAAAGAAACTGAAAATAACACCCAAAATGTGACCGGTTTTGGCTTTTTCAACCGGATCACAGGCTTATGGAACGGACCGGTTTCAACCTCCACCACTGCAGGAAGTTTTGATATCTGGTACATCGACTTCCGGCCTATTTCAGCAGGCCAGGTTTCACAGTTCTCACATCTCGATACCAATACCGTCAATAACATCAGCTTCTTTATCGTAAAATACAATGATCAGTTGAAGATTGCAATGCGGACCGAAGGTTGTCGTAATGACACCTGCTGCGTGACCTATGAAGTGATGGACTCGGTTGCAGAACCGGAAGGTTACTACCGCTTTAGTGATTTTGTAAAAGGCCGGAAAAGAGCTGTTACTACCTTCAGGTTTACCGGCGACAACCTTGTAGTTACAACCTATACAAACAAATTCAATACATCAGATACCCTGGTTTGGCATTCGACCTGGAACGCAAAATCAGGCGGCAAAAACAATACTCTTGAGGCCGTTTCACACTTTAATTATCCCCAGCCTGTTATGACAAGAGATTTTTCCAATGCTTTCAACAATATGGAGGAAAGCATCTTTTTCAATTTCGATAATGATCCCTATAACTCCCTGTCGCAGCCCTATGTAGGCAGCGTGACCATAAATATCTCAGTGGCCGCCAATTTACCGGTTAACAATTCCGACCAGATCTTCCTGGTCTTTACCACAGAACCCCTGTTCCAGGGCCTTGCCTACAAACCCGAAAACCTGAAATATATTTCCCGTTATGTCTTGCTTGGTGCAAGCACTAAAAGCTACCGGTTAAAGAATGTTCACCCGGGAAGATATTACCTATACTCCCTGATAGATAATAACCATGACGGGACTTATCTGACAGGGGATTATATGAGTTCAAACATTACGAACACCTTTACACTGGAGGATAGTCAGAATATTAATGTGAATACCAGCATCGATTTCATTATTCCTTAAAATGGGGAAGTTTTAGTTCCTGACCACCCTCTGCCGATTTTTGCTGACCAACATATATTTTTAACCATCAAAAAGGTGAGGTGGTCAGACTGCTCCGGCGAAGGCAGGTCAAAGCGAGCGTTTATTACATCCATGTCAGTCACATATTTTACGAGTTAAAAAAATTGTCGTAATCTTTGTATAAAGTAAAATGAAATGAAACACAAGAAGCTCAAACATATTGATTTTACGGCGATTATTGAGAAAAGTGAGGATGGATGGTATGTAGGACAGTTGGAAGAACTTCCCGAGGTTATTTCACAGGGTAAAACCATTGAGGAATTAAAAAGCAACCTTCAGGATGCGTTGGAACTCATCATTTCTCACCAGAGAGAAAAAACCCTCAGCCTCTACCAAGGCAAGAAATTTATTCGCAGAAAACTGAGCTTTGCCTGATGAAACGAACGGAGTTTCTCAAGCATCTTGCATCTTATAACTGTACGCAGCTTGACATTCCTTCTATTTGATCCATTCCTAATTCAAATCAACCATTTCCTCCATAAAATCAACCACTTTCAGGTAATCTGGCATGATTCAAAAGTTAGATCATTGGTAAGGTGATGGTACGGAAACACCCCTAAAACCAAACCATATAACTTTTTTACACGAAATCCGAAGGAACCTTAAAAGCACTACTTTTGTATAATGATGGATCCTGTCTTTGCCAACATCAATAAAATTATCGAGCGCGACAGCAAAGCGACCACCTATAAATTTGCCCTGCTGCGCGGTGTTATTGAGATCATCCAGGATCAGTGAACCGTCGGCGTATCAGGGTGAAAATCATCAGGAGACGGGACTTGATTTTCTTATCTTCAATTTCGGGACTTTTTCCATACCAAGGAATTATTACGATGCGTTCAGTATCCTTGGCAGTTTCATAAACGGGAAGGACTCCATTTTGTTCAAATGGGCCGAGTTCTCGGTGAAAGCCTCGAATGGGAAATTGACTATGGATAAAGTGATCCATGAGGCATTAAAGAGTCCGGTGGAGGAGCGTGAGATTGCAGAATCCCGGAATATTTACAATTCGCTAAAAAATCAACAAGAGAGGCTGAAATGTGTATGGTCAGGCAGGCCCTTAGATGATTATGCAATTGACCATGCCATCCCGTTTTCTGTATGGAGAAACAATGACCTTTGGAACCTGCTGCCATCACACCCGGCAGTGAACAACAGGAAGAGAGACAGAATACCGTCGGTGGAGTTGATTGAAAACAGAAAAGATCAGATTCTTTACTACTGGAAGAAAAGTGATGAATACAACCCTGAACGATTTCGCCGTGAACTGAGGTTTTCACTGCTGGGGCAAGATCCGGCTGAGAATTGGGAAACAGCCGCATTGCGTCAGCTTCAACACAATTGCCAACACCTCATAACAGAACGTGGATATGAAGCCTGGGAAATCTGAAACCAACGGTCGCCTTTCATCCGGATTGAATCCGGAGATAACTTGCCCCTTCTGCGATGGTTTGAAAGAACACCTGATCCTGGAGAAAACAGGGTTGGTATTGGCCATGGCCGACGGGTTTCCCGTCTCCCCCGGCCACACCCTGATCATTCCCCGCAGGCATTGTACGGATTACTTTTTACTCACACCCGAAGAGCAGGCTGCCTGCTGGGATCTGGTAAACAAAATGAAACACATCATTGATCGCCGGTATCATCCTGATGGATACAACATTGGAATCAATAACCTGCAAGCCGCGGGCCAGACCATTCCACATGTTCACATCCATCTGATTCCAAGGTTTCATGGAGATGTTGCCCGCCCGCAGGGGGGAGTGAGAGGGGTAATCCCTGCTAAGAAAGAATATTAACGGGAGTGGGTTGGCTCATAAACCATGGGGAAAGCTACCTCAATAAAACAGATCAATCACGATCCAGGGTTCGTCTTATCTCAAGTATGGCATTCCTGGTTGTTTCGCTGAACCCGCTTAGATCTGCCTCAGTAATAGTTTTATTGGCAAGCAGCCCCTGCAGGACCATCATATACGTTGATCCCCGGAGATCATTATACATTCTGCCAATATACTTGTCGTTACTTTTCATTTTTCCGAAGATTTCATGATAAGCCTCCCTGTTTTCCAGTTTTTTCAATTTCCATCGCTGAATAATATGGTCTATATCAAGGATGCTCGATTCAAAATCCCGTTGAAGTCCTGTCTCAATGACCTGGCGGACAATCTTTCTTTCTGATTTGGAGAATTCGTAGTTCATCTGCTTTAGGAATTGGTATGTAATATGAAATTATTATCTCTTAAATGTACGCAAGCATGTATTAAGAATTTCCACAGCAACATATATTACAGGCAGGCAAGTTAATAAAATCCCCCCTTCATTTTATGCAACCGGTATTGATAAGGGTCGTAATCATATTGCGGGGAATAACTGGCTTTGCCTCCTTTTTCCAACCGTTGGGCAAAGATGTTTTCCCTTCCGCGGAATAATGATTTGAATATGGGAAGGTTTACCAAATAAGATTGATCCATAGTAGCTTGGTTTTGGATTAAAGCGGCACCCAACCTTACCTGGCGGTTACATTTTCTTTTTCAGTATTTTCCAGTGACCGCCTTTATCAGGCCCGTCACGTAACAATTTTTTTGCGAGTTGAAGTTTTTGAAGATTTCGTTCCACGGACCGTTCTGATACCCCTATTGTAGCCGCAATTTCCGGAATGGTAATAACATCGTTTAATTCAATCAGTTCAAGAATTTTCACCGACGTTTTCACCGACGTTTTCACCGACGTTTTCACCGACGTTTTCACCGACGTTTTTTTTATCTTTTTCTCCGGTGTTTCGGTGATAACCTCGGCAGGCTCATTATCTGATGTTTTTTTCTTATAAAAAATCACTCTGAATGCCATCCCAGGTTCTTTCCATTCAAATCCTATTTCAGGATATTTTTTCAGTTCGTCAGCAATAAGTTTTAATCCGTTGCCCCATTGTTCAATTATCCCCAAACGTTTGAATATAGGTGCTAAAATTTTATTACGAATACTGGATTGCCCTGACTGCATGTCACTAAAGTCAACGGTTGGAGGGAGCTTCCCTGGGCTTAACACGCCTTGCTTTGCTTTGCCGGGAAATCATTTCGGCCATGCCCTCCACCATGCCTTTTAGTTCCTCCTGTGAGAAACTGGGTAAGTTAAATTTATCAGCCATTTGATTGTCCTGTTTTTAGGGAGATTCAGATAATCCTTTTAAATCGTTGTTCGATAATAGTCATCAAACGCTCTTTAAAGTCGTCACTTAAAATGCTGATCCCGATAAAATCCATCCACCCGGCTTTTGCACGTATCATTTTCCTGAAAATATTTTCCTGCTGCTTAGGGTCGAGATTCAGCGTCCGGAAAGCAGCTATGAAATCGTTCCGGTTTATTTTTTTCTTTTTCCCGTTCAGGGTCAGGGCGAGATCTTCTTTGTCTGCCGGATTTATAAGGGCGGTTGCAACAAGATCATAAGCAGGGGCAAGAACATTCCCGACACCAGGCTTTAGGATCAGGGAGAAATTCTTTAAGTGCATATCGGCATTGCCTGTCAGAAAAGAGAATAACACCTGTTCAAAGAAATTTACGACATCAAGGCCAGGGTTCGCAGCGTATTTCACGATGGCTTTTGCGATCTGTTCGTAAGAACCATGGTACTTGTCTTCCGTTAATCGCTCGGTCAGCTGGCACATGTCCTCCATGTGCAGTTTGTTTTTCTTATGCCGGTCAATTCTTTTTGTGATATATGCCAGGCTACCATCCTGGAGCCTGACCAGGCAATGAGGTACAACATCAATTTTTGCTATCTGGGCCAAATGCATGGTCAGGTCTTCCACTTCAGGTAATTGCTTGTACTGAGCCGTTGGTGGTTTTAAAATATATCCTCCCCAAAGACCGACGATGGTGAATCTTTTTGGTGCCCGTTTTCCTTCAGGTGATTCCAGGTGAAGGGATAATTTTGCCTGAACACCGGTGACGGTTACCATTGTTTGAACAACCTTCAATGCCAGTTCGGCCATCTGCGCTTCCCTATAAGGTAATTCCGGAGGAATGGGCTGATCAAAGATCTTTCTGCTACAGGATGGATGAAAATCGATTTCATTCCCGCGTAATGGTTGGTAGCAAAATAAGCATTGTTTCATTACTGATCCTCCTCTTTTACCTCGATTACACTTATTGCCCCAATGCAATCTTTGCAGCAGGTCAGCAGAAGCCCCATCCGGTCCCTGGCATTTAATTTCCAATTCCTTTCGGCAATTTCGAGCAGCCATCCTTCCGGAATCAGGCCATCGAAGAAGGGGAAGAGTACGTTGTTGTCAAATGGTGCGGCCTGCAGCGGAAGCGTAAGACTCACTGGTTCTGCCTCTTTTAATACCAGGTAGGCCGGATCGTACAAGAAATGATACCCGTTTTCATCCTGCGACAGCCACCCTGCTGTCTGTTTGTGAACTTTTATTTCGGCCTTTCTCATTTTTACCTATGATTCTTTATGGCTCATTGTTTATTGTTCATTGTAAACTTTTCCCTTCTCATCTCGACAGGGCCAAGCTCAAATCCAAAAAGCTTCAAGACCTGGTTGACTTTGTCCATTCGTAAAGTAACCTTTCCCTGTTCCATTTCCCTGATAAAGCGAAGACCCACACCTGCCTTCTCAGCAATCTCCGGCTGGGTCAAGTTCGCAAGTTTTCTTTTTTCTTTGATGAAAGTTTTTAGATCCATGGATATACCCTTTAGGGTACAAAGATAATGAAATGTTAATTAAACACACCCTTTCGGGTATATTTTCATAAAATTATTATAAAGTATACCCCAAAGGGTACGCTGTATAGGCATTAGAAGTTATCCAATCATAACCAGAGGATTCTCTGTGAAAAAATGCTCTTAGTGGAATAAAATCCCTCCAATCTGCCTTTTAATGGAATATATTCCCCCTTTTGCTTTTGAATTTGAAGTTTAGTGGAAAATTTCCACATTTTTCTGAATGGTTCTGAATGGAAATAAATATCGCGAATTTGACATTTAGTGGAAAACCATACCTGTTTTTTCCTCAAGTGATCGAGCCCAGCGCAAAGTTATATCAAAGCTATTTGAAAAGAAACTGATCAGGAGAATTGCTCCTCGTATATATTCTGGGAATTTCAATGATCCGCCAGAGACAATAATCAGAAGAAACATTTTCAATATTCTTGGAAATTTATATCCAGGGGCTATACTAAGTCACCGGTCTGCAATAGAATTTCAGCCAACAGCTACGGGAAATATCTTTTTAACTTATACCTATACCAAGAAAATCCAATTACCTGGATTGACAATTCATTTTCTGGAAGGAACCGGGCCAATTAAAGGAGATATACCGTTTGTAGGTAACCTTTACTATTCACATTTGGCTCTGAATGCTCCCTGGCCTTGCCGCCGGAATAGTCAACGTAGTGGACCCGGGTTTTAATCTCTGCTTCTTCGCAGCAATCTTTGATATGGTCATTTAATTTTTGCGAAGAAAGTTTTGGCAGTGGCGTGATTCCCAAATGTTCGTATTTGGCAAGAATGGCCTGTGCCAATTGGTTCAATGGGATAACCTCTGTTTTATGCGTTTTAACGATCGTTTTGAAAATCTGACTTAGGGCATCATTTATTGCTTTTTCAGCTTTTTCCTTCAGAAGGCATAGCCTTTCATTCATAGCTATATAATTGTTGTCCGACTCATCCTCTCTCTGCTTTAATACTTTCTCATTAGTCTGGCTTCAGTGCTTTGGTTTCACCACGTGACCAACAAATATGATTGTGCGTATTTTCCACCAATCACTGGTCTCAAAATTTTGTTTATTTTTGATTTCCGGAAAAATCACCGGAAATGAACCCGTCCTTCAAAAACAACCTAATCACGATCCAGATGAGAAACTTCCTTGTTCTTTTATTGATTTTTGCCTCCGTTTGTGCGCCCGGCCAAGAGTACAATCCATATCTCGTATCGAAGATCAAATACAAAGACAAAGGAACCTGGAAGCAATTTAACGGACAGTTACTCTTTACCACAAATGAGAAAGTTGCGGGAGGCTTCAGTGCCTCATCAAACACGATGTACCCCAGGTATTTGGGCACTTTTCAGAGCGATTACAGTAACCCAAAGATTGTAAACAAGGCCGAGTTTGTGGACGTTCTGATCAGGAGCCTCGATTATACACAGGCTGGTTTGGATACCACCGGGATTGGAAATCTCCTGTTTTGCAACTACAACGGCATCGAGGTGAGCACGGGTTACCTCAACTGGACCGGGAAATTCATCATTCCGCCATTATATACCAACATCACGGAAGTTTCTTCGCAAGGACGCTGGGATCATGATGTGCAGCATTACTTTTTAGGGCAACGGATGAAAAGTGGCACCTGGCGCCTGTCGGTGGCCAATCCTCCCGACTTCAGGGTGGATTTCATCGGGGAGAGCAAGGATTTCCGGGTGTTGACTGCCGACCTTGTTGCCTGGAAAAGCTGGAACGGAAGATGGGGTCTGATCGACAGCCGCGGGCAGATTCTCTCCGAAGCCATTTATGACACCATTGAATATGATCTGAAAGCGTGCGGAACCCGTAGTGTGGTCAATAACCGGAGTTGTGAGAATATGTTGAAGGTCAAATGGTGCTCCAATACCATCTACACCTCAGCCAATGAAACCATCTGTGGGATTCTCAAATTGAAAACAGGCGACAGTGTTGCCTGTTGTTCGGGCCGCGAAATCTCCATGAACTTTAAAAACCCAAGCGTTTCGTTGCATGCCCTCTATCGGTTTAATAAAAAATACGATAAGTTCATCTATATCACCGACAGTTCTGGCCGTTATGCACTGCTTGGACGGGATGGGAGCACGCTGGATATGAAATACAAGTACGCCTACCTGGAGGAAGTGCGGTTGTCGGCCAAGGCGATTGGTACGGGCAACTATATTATGACTGAAGGGGTCGATTATTCAAAACCCTTTGGCCGGATCGACCATGACTCCATTCGCAGGGTGAAGCAACAGGCCCACGATAATTTTATCGCCTCCATCGAAAACTCCCCGGGAAATTTTACAAAACTTCTGAAAGGTTCCTATCAGATCACCAGTTTTATGGCAAGTTACCTGCAGATCAATACCAATATGGAGATGCTTTCCATCAACACCCTCGATTTTAATACAATCAGTCTCTATATCTCGGTCAAACAGAGCACCGATATTTTTCACGAGGCATCCTATTATTCGTTTTCACTTCAAATTGCATGTGCGGTATCCCAGACAGGATCTGTCATTCACATCAACAGCACCCCTAAAAATCCTTTAAATGCCTCTGCCTTCGTTACCGGCACATTTACCCCATCCACGGGTGAATTAACCCTTGAAGGGAAATTCAGCACCAAAGAGGAGGCGGCAGGCACTTTCATTCTCGCGGGCAAGAAAGATCCATAACAGCATTATTGCCGGCGGGATTGGGTGTGGGGAGGTCACCTTCTATGTATGTTTGATGCCTTCGGCATCATGGCTCACCCTGGCCCCGAAGGGGCGCAATCCGGGTAACTCCGGGTGAAACTGCTGTAAAACAGCCATATAGATAGAAAAGAAAAAAGTAAATGAAATTCAAGAAGCTCAAACATATTGATTTTACGGCGATTATTGAAAAAAGGGAGGATGGGATCAGATTCGCCTTCAAGGTATTTAAGCATACCAAGGTTTCTCTTCAGGATTCTTTCGATCTTGTTTATAATCTCAGAAATTCTAACGGCTTCAATTTTATCCTGTTCTGAAATATTCATAGGATGGTCAAAATAGATTTTGTGCAGAAACCGTCTTTCAAAGGCTTTATAAAGGTTTTTGGGTAAATTACTGATAGAGAGATTTGAATTCATTTGGTAATTCCGAATAACCAAAGTGCAGGCCCTTTATGGAAATTTAGAGTTTACCAGGTCATGAAGGCAAAACTATATATCAACCTAAAAATAGGTTCTCACTGCAAATTCAAATTGTTCGATAAATATCTTTTTGAACACACTGATATTATTCTGTTCATAAAATATCAGCATCGCTTTTTTGTAATCAATCGGGTCAACGGTCCGGAAGGATAACGGGCAATATTGATAACTCATCAACACCGCATTGCTGATAATACGCGCTGTTCTTTTATTACCATCTTCAAATGGCTGGATGTAGGAGATTAACACCAGCACCATCAATGCCTTTTCAAAAATATCGTTGCGCTCGTTAATTAAAGAGCACAAGCTTTGAAGTGATTCCCTGATTTGAAATTCATTGTCCAGCGGGCGGTAATTGGTACCCGTGATTCCGACTCTTCGTTTCCGGATATTCCGGGCAACATTCAGGTCTTTGATCAAAAGACTGTGTATATCTTCAATACCGGCAAGGGACAGTGGCTGAATGTAATTGGGATGTTCCAGAATAAAATCCAGGGCGGCCTTATGGTTCAGAAGCATGGTGGCCTCATCCCTGGTTTTTCCAGATGCTGTTTCCTGTTCCTTTAAGAGGCGTTCTGTTTCCAGCAAAGAATAAGTATTTCCCTCTATCTGTGAGGATTTCCAACTCAAATCGATGGCCAGGCGCTCAAATTCCCTTTTAAATTCCCGGGGTGCCAGGTCTTCGGTGTTTTTCTTAAACGTACTTTGAAGTTGGTCCAGAAACGCATGTTCCTGGTCAGTAAAAATTGAAATTCCCTTCAGTTGATCAGAGATCAGGTTAAGGTTGAAGTCTGCCTTGATCTCACGTTCATCGATTTCCTTTTGAAAGTACTTGTCAGGATCGATTGGGATCAGTAGCTCATAGGACCGACTGATTTCGTACTTTGTTCCTTTACCTTTACCAAGTGCGACAATCAGTTTTTCAGACAGCAAGACCTGGATGGATCGTTTGACGGTGGCATAACCCCATTCATGCGCGATACCCTCATGGATTTGTTTCGAAGAACAATTTGGGTGATTCTTAATATAATCTACAATAACACCACCTAGCTGTGAACCCGATTTTGTCATGCTTGAATTATTTATGGCTCACAAATATACAAAATGCGGCTCAAAAACAATCATAATTGAGCCATATAATCATCATTTTTGAGCCGTAATCCAATTGGGCTCAATGAAGTCGTGCAATTCGACTGCAAATGCTTCACTCAACAAATCTCCTTGATATTGCTCAGGATATTGCATAAAAGTCGGAACATGATGCTTGACGACCATCGACTTTCCGAGGTTGAGTTCCTTTTTTTAGAAATGGAGGACTTTCTTCATGAGTCCACTCCGAAAAGTAGTTTTGGGTGAATCTACCCACCCCCGACCCCTCCCTTGAAAAAGGAGGGGAGCGGCGCTACTCTGCCAACAGCAAGATATACAGTATTTTGCCTGTGCAAATTTAAAATCTATCATTATTGCAACAGTTACGAACACAGCATAAAGGGTGTGCGCCCTTGGTTGCTGTGCTCTCCCGGCGCTCAATTGTCTCTTACGCAGCGGGCGGAGAAGCCGAGCGCCTTGCCGTTGGTGTATATGCCGCTGATGCTACTGCTGAAGGTCAGGTACCAGCCGCTAGTGGCATCGTTCTGCACACTACTCCAGTAGTGGCCGAATGAGCCACGACTGGTGCACGAACCATCACTGCTGCCCAGGCTCCCGGCAGCATGGAGTTTTAAAGCGGAGCCGAAAGGGCCGTTCCAGTTTGTCCAGTTTCCCCCGGTTGCACCGTGCACATTTGTCCATTCGGTATTTGTCGGGATGCGCCAGCCTGTGCCAAGTTCGAGGGTGCATGGGTCTTTAGCTGCCTCCCAGGTTGCAGATAGGTTGTCATTTGTTGCATTCCATGCAGTTGATGGTGTTCTTGAGGTAGTGTATTGATAACCCTGTTTGCGGTTAAACTGGAAGTACCAGCCTGCAGAAGCCTCGGAGTTATCGGAAACAATTGTTGCCTGCTGGGCGGCGCCAAGGTTTTTGGTGATCCAACACTTGGTAAGTTCGCCAGGAATATTATTAACCGTGCTATAAGTTACCGTTTTGTCAACAGGCGCTACACCTCCCGTGGCCAAGTGGTTAATCGTTATGGAGGAACCACAGGTAAACGGGCAAGATAAGGTAGTCTGGGTAAGAGTAACCGGGGTAGAGTTTCCACATGTGTTATAAGCCCATGCGTAGCGGGTATGAGCAGTGTTGCAGGTCAGTCCGGTTTCGGTTTTTGTTGTTGCTGTGCCCATGTCGGTTGCTCCGGCATAACTGTTTGCTGTATTCCATTTATAGCCTGAGGCACTGGCAACGGCGTTCCAGTTCCAGGTAATCTGGGTTGGCAATGGCACATGCGTTCCTGAGGTTGGGGTGGCAGGTGGATTCAGGGAGGTTGACTGGGTAAGGGTTACCGGGGTCGAATTTCCACATGCACTGTAAGCCCAGGCATAGCGTGAGTAAGAAGTGTTGCAAGTCAGCCCGGTTTCAGTCTTTGTGGTTGCCGTACTCATGTCTGTTGCTCCGGAGGGACTGTTCGTAGTATTCCATTTGTATCCTGCGGCACCGGCAACGGCATTCCAGTTCCAGGTAATCTGGGTTGGCAAAGATACGTGGATTCCAGAGGTTGGTGCAATCGGAGGGGAATAACAAGTATTCTTTATACAACGAACTGAAATTCCGCCATTCTTTGCGTAAGCGGAGCTGGCAACAGTTGCAACAGAATAAGACACAACCCAATTCCCAGGGGTTGTGGGGCTCCATGTCGAAGTCCACCATCCTGCATCCATCCCGATCATGCCAAAACCACTATAAATGTCTTTACGGCCTCCTGGTACTGCTGTAAAACTACTTTCATTGGTTGCCCCAGTATTAGGTGCTTTCCAAAGACCAGTACCGGCCTCTTTGGTGCCGATAGTTTTCATGTTCCCGCCAGCTATTAATCCAGCACCTCCAATGAAAGAAAACAAAGTATTCCATTCCCCATCTACCGGAAGATGCCAATCTGTCGGGCAAATACCCTGCATGCCTGGTGTGGTAATAAACTGCATCATTTCGTCCCATTGGTATAAGCCACCATAAATATCGCAATTGGATTCCAGGTTATTGTAACAATATTTCTCAACAATGCCATTGTCTGTTTGTGACTGTGAAGCATAAATCCTTGTTCCGATATTAAGGTTTTCTTTTAACCAGCATTGAGTTCCAATCTGAACTGTATTGTAAGTGATTCCGCCATAAATTACAGTAGGGGTTTCCGGACATGGACAATTCAACGTGTTTTGATGTAAAATGGCAGGTGGTGATACCCCGCAATCAGACCAGGCCCATACATATCGGGTGTGAGCAATATTGCAAATCAATCCGGATTCAGCCTTGATTGTATCTGTGCCCATATCTGTTGCTTCAGCGTAGTTGTTAGTTATGCTCCATTTATATCCGGCTGCACCGGGAACTGTATTCCATTTCCAAACAATCTGGGTTTGAAATGCCAAATTGGTGCCGGCGGTGGGCGTGGCAGGTGGGTTAAGAATGGTTGAATTGGTAAGGATTACCGGAGCAGAATTTCCACATGCGATGTAAGCCCAGACATAACGTGTATATGCATTGTTGCAAGCCAATCCTGTTTCTGTTTTGGTTGTTGCTACGCCCATGTCTGTTGCTTCTGCATAGTTGGCCGTACTACTCCATTTATATCCGGTTGCCCCTGTTGCAGTGTTCCATTTCCAAATGATCTGATTTGCCGATGGTACATGTGTTCCCGATGTTGGTGTGGCTGGTGGGTTATTGGATGTTGTACTCTGAGTGAGGGTGGCAGGGGGCGAGTTTCCGCAAATATTATAAGCCCAGGCATAGCGGGTGTAGACAGTGTTACAAGTCAACCCTATTTCTATTTTGCTTGTTTCTGTCCCCATATCTGCTGCATCAGTGAAATTGTTCGCAGTGTTCCATTTATATCCCGTTGCACCGATAACCGTACTCCAATTCCATGTTATCTGGGTTGCTGCAGGAGTATGAATGCCTGATGAAGGAAAGAGAGGTAAAATACAGGATGTGGGAGCAAATATATACCATAATCCACTAACAAACATTGCCAGTGCTCCATTTCCTGAGTTGCTGCAATCGGTGCAATAGATGATCAGTCCATTGGCAGGATTTACAATGGCATTCATTTCGGCATGTGTCATCCGGGGAGGAAGTAATCCTTTGTTGCTTGATTTAACATCGAGCATCGCCGATCCATCCGGCTCGCTATTGTCAACATTGATACCTACCTGAGCAAATAGGTAAAAAGAAGGGACAACTAACAGAAATCCCAGCACAACAAAAAATTTGTAAAAGTTTCTCATAGGATTGTGTTTTGAATTGGTAAGGTTAAAATTAAACCGAAATACCATGTCATATACAATCCTACAAAAATATTTTATTGACAGTACCATACTTTTCCATTTGAAGATATGAGCTTAAAAACCCCGGTTTCCAGGAGCCAAAAATCACAAAATCCCTTCATCAGCAAAGGAATAATAACTATCATGTGCAACAATGATATGATCCGGAACCGGGATGGTTGAGATTGTAGGTTTTACAACTACTTCCGAAGTATTTCTTCTACAGGATAACTTTATCATAGATGCAATCTGGCAGTCACCTTGCTTTCCGATGCCTTTGACTTTTTGCAGATCAGATATTCCCGTTTAGCCATGAAATAAACGAGGATGCCCTTTTGGGACATCCCCGGTTGTTCAGAGGTTGAAATTTCCTCGGGTTTTGAAAGGAAGATTGTTGGATTCTTAGTGCCGGTCCGCAGGTAGAACCCTGACGAAGATATGGTGGTCTGCAGAAATCGGCAGAGGGTGGTCAGGTACTCTGATTTCTTCACAATAGAACCATCATTGGGCTAAACAGAGGAAGGCTTATTCATGCCAATATGACAATATGTTGATACCTTTGTCTTCAATAACTTTATAAGAAATGGCATACACGTATGATTATCCACACTTTGGATTGACTGTAGATGCGGTCATATTTTCTAAAACCGATGAAGGTTTAAAAGTCCTGCTAATTCGCAGAGCGAAGGAGCCGTTTACAGATTGCCGGGCATTCCCTGGTGGTTTTGTCAATATTGATGAAGTTATTGACAATGCTGTTTACAGGGAATTAAAAGAGAGACCAACATATCAAATGTGCCAATAAAAGCAGGAGATGATGCTAAAGAGGCAAAATGGTTTTCCGTTAATACGCTACCAGAACTCGCTTTTGATCATTCTGAAATTCAAAAAAAAATATTGGAGGTGGTGCAAAAATGAGTTTTTAGCGAACTTTACAGTCTGATAATACATCCATGAATTTAAAGGAAAAAGTCATATTCAACTGGAGTGGTGGCAAAGACTCGGCATTCTGTTTACGAAAAATCTTGCAGGAACAGCAGTACGAGATAATATGTTTATTGACTACGATAAGTCAGCCGTATCAACGAATTTCAATGCATGGAGTACGGATTGAATTGCTGGATATTCAGGCAGAACGTACAGGCTTGCCCTTGTGGAAAATCCAAATCCCCGAAATGCCCACAATGGAAGTCTACGATAATACCATGGCAGCAGTTTTAACGGATTTTAAAAATAAAGGAGTGACTGCATCAATTTTCGGTGATATCTTCCTGGAAGATTTACGGAAGTACCGGGAAGAAAAACTGGCAGAAGTAAATTTAAGAGGTATTTTTCCACTATGGAACATACCAACCAGGCAATTAATACGGGAATTTATTGATTCCGGGTTTAAGGCTATCACAACATGTGTGAATGATAAATACCTGGACAAAAGCTTTGTCGGACGAATAATTGATGATGATTTTTTGAATGACCTTCCTGATGGTGTTGATGCCTGTGGGGAAAATGGCGAGTATCACAGTTTTGTTTTTGACGCTCCATTTTTTTCAAAACCCATTCAGTTTGAAAAAGGTGAGATTGTTTATCGGAAATATTCAGCATCTGAACCAGTAGACCAATCAACGGTTGATTCTGGTACCACCAGGAATGCAGATAGCCCGTTTGACAATGGGTTTTGGTACTGTGACCTGTTGCCACGGTAGAATATTAGTTTCATTTTTCCACTACATAAAATCCAACACAGCGTTTTTTCCATAACCAGTGTGTGGTTGGATTGAAACACCCATCTCAGTAAAATATCCCAGACAAATTTTCCGGTGTCCCAAAGATTTCACAGATTGATCTATCAATAAACTGGTGACAATCTCTAACGCATCCGATTGTCCATAATGGATACATTCACCCATAAAGTATTCCGCACACTTAAATCTTTCATGACCCACAAACCCCCGTTCCCCGGATTCTATCGCGTGACATTGAGCGGATTCAAAAAGTTTCCGGTTCGGTTTAAAAATCGCACGAGGTGTAATGTGTTGTAATTCATCATACAGACTCTTTTCGTAGTAATCTGTTGAATTTTTAAGGTAATCCAGATAGGTATCCGCAAATAACCTGGGGTTCATTCTGACAAGATTCAGGTAATAGTAAACCATTTTTTCTTCATCGGTCAGGTAATCTTCATCCCGGGCTGAGTTGGCTACGAGATATTTCGGATCATTCCACCGGGAATAATCAACATTTCGTGAATTGTCGCTGTATTCCTGACCTTCGCCTATGGTTGGGAGAAATCCTAAAAGAATCAGAAAGATGATCGGATGGCAGTACCTCATTTGTTGGAATATTGGCTTTAGAAATAGTTTTCTAAACGTAGAGGTGCTTTATAACGTTGTTTCCATGATAACGGATATAAGTGTGCGGTATTACATCATCTGGGAGTGGATAACAAAAAACCACCCCACAACCATCCAAAAGGATTTTTTTTACATTGTAGTTATACCAAATGGAGTGATGGATTTACTAAACTCTCCCAAAATTGAAAATTTTATTACATTGATAATATGTATTTTGGAAAAACTGCGTCACACTGTTGTCGCTTCATATTTGGGGAAAGTCATTTCATGCATTATATTTGTTAAATGAGCAAGCCGATTTACAATAAAACTGTCGTAATCTGGTCTGATAATAAATCGGATCAATATACCTTGATGAGGATTATTAATGATTTAAGATTGCATCACATCATCTTTGAAAATACTGACAATGATGTGGATGTCATAAATACTAACTGTTTTATAATTTTCGCAAAGAGTCTTTTAGTACCCTCTCAATTTTTTATGGACAGAAAAGAATTCTTACAAAAAGTGAATGACGGAGAGGTGAAAATTGTCTTTCTTGATGATGATTCGACTTTACGAATACAAAATATACCTCCTAAAGCACAAAGAATTAATGTTGCAGACGAAGCCGAAATAAAAAAGTGGATTAAAATGCGGGGGAAAAAACCCGAGAAAGGCGACAAGAGGAGAATGGCATTGAAAACAAAAGTTGGACGGTTGTTTTACATTTATTCTGAAATATATCCCGATAGTAGCGTTTCCATGGAAGACATCCTTTATCGGTCAGGAATTAGTAAGCGAACCTTTCACAGGGACATTGAATTGATAAATGAAATATTATGGGACAAAAAAGTAGTACTGGATTGTTATGGGTATTATTCTTTTGAAAATGTCACCAAGTAACTATTCCTGTGATGAATATCTTGAACCATCACGATGAAACATTTCGGCTAGTAGTGTATGATTATATGTTACCTTTCAACCCTGACCAGTATTTTGAAAGTAATTGGTTAAAAGGAGACATCGAGATTTCAAAAAAGAGTCAAACAAAAGCGATCCCTCTTGAGTTCTTAC
Organism: uncultured Bacteroidales bacterium; assembly: GCA_903875045.1. Lineage (GTDB taxonomy): Bacteria > Bacteroidota > Bacteroidia > Bacteroidales > FEN-979 > CAIVAT01. The sequence continues at coordinate 14,835 of CAIQUS010000178.1, read as the reverse complement.
AGATTGAAGAATTGATGCAACTTTCAGAATGGATTGATCAAATGACAAACAAGGAAAGAAGAAGTAAGACAATCTTTTATTTCATTGAGCCTAAAATGAGATTCCGACTGTGGAAACGAAGACGCACTGAAACGATGATGTTTATCTATCATTCAGAAACCAAGGATATTTATTCTTGGGAGATGATTCTAAATGAGAAAAATGTGATTGAATTCAAAGGTCAGCTTGACGAAATACTGTTAAAATATCCAATTCGATAAATCTAATATTATGAACGAGTTAAAAGATGATTCAGTTTTTGTTTTGAAAATGATTCTGATAATAAGTGGGTTTTTTATGGTGTTTTTCTCCAAGGTAGGTTACTATATTATAATCCTTATGTTCATGGTCGGATATAGTTGTTTATTTCACTTCATCTTGAACGCACCTTTCTGGAATCAATTTGTGCTTTCTACCATAATATCTACAATTCTCTTTGAAATTATATATCCAAGATATGCCAACTTTACCAAATCGACATACCATGAAGTAAAGGGGGAATACGACAAAGCAAAGGCTGAACTGAACAGGAGAAGAAGTGGTATTGACAATGAATTATAAATCTGTAATCTTAATAAAACTGAATATATGGAAAAATAAATGACTTGTAATAGGTTGACAAAGGATTAGCCATAGAGCATTATTCAATTCAATAACAATCGAACAGGAAGAGGTATAATTCTGTTTGAGTTGAAAAGATTAATCGTTCTGGTCTTTTTTGTACCCCGCTGAAGCAAGGTTGACTTCATGGCTGCGTATCTATATCCATAATCCTTTTATAAACCAATTAAAAACAAGTCATTATGAAAGCAAAAACTTTTAAAAACAGAGACTTCTCCTACCAGTTCGACAACATCACTTTAAGGGATATTATCAATGAAAAAAAAGAAAAAACCAGTTATGGTAAACCAACAAACTTAGTTTCTCCAGAAGATAAACCAAAAAACTTAATTGATAGAATGCTTGAACTTCCTCCTATCATCCCAGCACGCTATGTGTGGCATGTGACACACTTATATTGTTACGAAGATTTGACGATTTTCAGTATCGCCAGCCGGGGAATTTTAAGGGAATACTGTCATTACGGGTCTGCGGTATTTGCACACAACAAACTCACGAATCTATCATCCTTCTACCCTTTTAATATTGACCTGGATTCGTTTGAATGGGGTATGCCTAAAAATGACCTGACACCATCTGGTTCCCTTTTAGGCTGTGGATTTTGGAGAATCGACAATACAATCTTCAAAGGAAAATGGTACATAGACCCCAACCTTAAAGACGGTGCACACTTTGGCAACGGAACTGCAATTAATTACATCTGTACACCTGAAGACATTCCACCTCAAGCCCTTAAATACTTCGAGTTTGACATGGAATCTTATCTTCGTAACCTTCCCAGATTACTACAAAACAGGTCTTGTGGTTTACTTCAAGTGGCTTTTCTGAAGCCTGTTAACAAAGTCAATCAATGGATTAGGCGGATTGAAAGAGCCGCCTAATCGGACGGACATAAAAAACACCTGCATATTGATATCTTCCCTGAATTTATTAAGTACAAACCAACATTGAACCATATTTCGACTAAAAATGAAAAAAATAGTATATCTCGACATGGATGGCGTAGTCGCTGATTTTGACGCTCAAATACAGCGACTACACCCCGGTTTTGAGTCTTTGGAGAAAAATGAAAGACAGCAGCTCGTGGATAAAACCTGTGATGAAAATCGACATATCTTTTTACAGATTGAACCCATTAAAGGTGCTGTTGATGCAGTAAACACTTTGTTAGGAATGAAAGAAGTTGACTTGTATTTCCTTTCCGCTGCCATGTGGGATGTTCCTGAAAGTTATACAGACAAACGACTATGGTTGGAGAAGTATTTCGGAACATCAGTTCGCAAAAGACTGATAATAACGCATCGAAAAGACTTAAATCGTGGAGATTTCTTAGTGGATGACAGAACTCGACACGGAGTTGATGAATTTCAGGGAGAACATATTCATTTCGGCACGAAAGAGTTCCCGAACTGGAAAATAACCCTTGAATATCTGAAAAAGAAAATTCGTCAAGCCTTGCATGAGGATGAAACACTTCCATTAATTAGTATCCGGAAACGAAAATGAACATTAAATAACAGAAGATGGTACTATTCACTGCCTCAAGACTTTCAGATGGGAATAAATTGACCCCTGACAAAATTATGATAGAGGAAAATTCTGTGATTTTTAAATCCCCAAGGTTATTTGGAGGGAAACAAACTTCCTTTCCATTAGGACAGATGGTAGTATCCATAAAAAATACCGATAATGGTTTCTGTGAAATTGAGTTTTCAGTAAATAGCAAGAGCTTCAGGATTCAAGGTTTCACCATCCCTGAAGCGAAAATGATTAAAAGTATGATTCAGGATAAAAATATCAATGCGACAAATTCCGGAATAGATGATTACCAGCCATTAGTGAATAAGGGGGTTCGTGATAATGGAGAGGATATGATGCAATATGGTAACTTATTACATAGAATGGAAAACCATCGGAAAAAGTGTCTTTCGGTTGTCAGAGTAAAAAATCCACCGGTTATGATAAATAATGGTTTAAAAAAAGAAGCGGCTGACTTGATTAGGTATTATAACGGTCTCGATATTGAACTTCTGGATGATGACGCAGAAATTGATAAGAATAAGAAAATAACCGGAATATTTGTCAGTGACTGTCTTACAAAAGCAGGAAGAGGCCGAATCAGGGATGTTATAAAACAGGTCAAGGATGACGAGGAAGACAACGAGTACACGAACGGGGTGGAATGTATACTCACAATGATTGACATTATATACAGTAGTTTGGTGTATAAAGCATTGGATTCTGAAAACAAACCGATGTTTCCCTTTGGTTTGGATAAAAAAAAGGTTGTAGATAAAATAACTGACCTGTCTGTATCAAACAGCCATAAAATGTCCAGAATTACCAGAAGTGTTGACAATTTCATTACCAGAATAGGTACTGCACTGAAAAATGCTACCTAATGTCATTTCAAAGAATGTTCTGGTCTTTCACCCTTAGTAGATTTTCAACGGGGAGATATACGGGAGTTCCCAAATTGGAAATTACCTTGGCGAATGTAAAAAAATCCGGTAAGAAGTAAATCAGCGTAAATAGATAGCAATGTTGAGTATATTTGAATCTTCAACAACCAAATATTAGTAGAAACTTGATAAAGCCACGGAAACATGAAAACCACAGTTGATAAAACAACAATGTTCAAATTACTTGAAAATCTGACAAAGATGTTCGAACCAGATATTTCAAATGTCACCCTCCCCTCATTTGAAAACAAAGTAGGGCTCTGGTTTCATGATAATCATCATACTATAACGGTTGTTAGAGATGATAATGAATTAAAATTCCCCACATCAAAACCGGATTGGCCCAATTTATTGGGGATATATAAGATTGAAACCACAAATGAAGAAGGCAAACTTATTCTGTTTTCTGACGCTATCAAAGAGAAGGGTAAAAAATATTCCGATAAAAAGTCTAAACATTTTGTAAATGGAGAGAGAATTGATTTGAATGACACTCATGACTCTTGGGGGGGGAATGCAAAACCAAATGGTTTGTCTGAATCCGATGCATTTATTTATATCGAGATACTGTGTAAGATAGAATTGATACTACTAAATATTATTCACAATCGTTTGGGTGTGTGGAAAAGTGATTTTTATTCTGAGAAGAATATTGAATATTTGGACATTTTGGTAATGCAACTCACCAAAGAGGTTATCAAGGATTATGATGAACTTGTTGATTGTTTTACATGGTTGAATATTAACATGGTAAACGATTCAGAATTCATATTAAATACACCCGTACCTTTTGTCAAAAACATCTCCGGAATTGATGATAAGGAGGAGGAATGGCTTTGTATTTACGCCCTTGATATATTCATAAATTGTTTCCCTATTGAGGATAAAAATCATGCCGAAACTTGGACAGCGTTTTTCGATAGAACAAAAGAGAATGCCGAAGAAAATCTAATGAAACAAGTCAATCATCGGAAACAGGACGACAATGGTGTCGGCTGGGAAATTATCAATGATTATCTTACCTCACCAGAAAATAAGAGTAAATGTGAAAAATATCTTCTACACATGAGATATGGAATTGGCCCTAAACAATACAAGCGTAAATGGTGGAAAACATGGAATTAGAAAGCTTGAAAATCGGAATCACATAGCGTTTTTATCAGGTACAATTTTAATCAAATAATACCACGAATTAAAAACTTAGAAAATCGAGATTTAATACTATATTTCAATCATATGACTTATGTAAAATTTGTGGATGTACTGAAAGGTCGTCCTTATGCAGCAGGACATTATAAGATACCAGAAGTTCCAGGGGTTTATATTTATGGACTCTTGTTGGATTTTATATCTGCATCTGGTCAATTGGAACAGAAATTCTGCCCAACCGCAGTAGGAGAATCAGGCAATTTATGGCGAAGGCTTCATAAAGACAAATACGAACGGTATAAGACGGGTGGTAAAGGGGTTAAGGAATTGTTTGATTTTAGTCATACGACAAATACAAGACTAATACTTAAACGGATATACAATGATATGTATGTCTATGATAATCATTTAAATGGCAGAAATAAGTTAACTAAGTTGATTGGGATCATGAATAAGGGAGGAATGAATGACCTTATATATTTTCAAGATTTCAATTTTTTTAATCACAAATTAGGACTACCAACAACAGGAAAGAAAGATGATAAAAACCATATCGCAGCTGTGTCAGAACTTCGCAAAATAAGTAGTCTGAAGTCCTATAAAATGGCAGTTACGATTGAAATGACCAAGGTGACCTATAAGGATAAGTTCTATTTCGTACTTGCCTTTGACGAACAAACTGATGGTTATAATATCAAGAGAGATAGAGAAAACATTGAATCAAATGCCAAATTTGCCCTGCAAGAAAAAAATATTTTCACGACTGAAAAACATCAAAAAAATGCACCTAAAATCTCGATTGATTTATCTGAGATAGAGGACATTCTGGTTGATTTGTAAACTATAAAATTGAGTCTACTTCGAAAATACATTCCACTGAAAGCAGCCCTGAAAGGCATTGATTTCAATAACCGTGGGTGAAACCCACGGACATCCAAAACTTGTTACAGAACTTCTTGAACAAGTATAGAAAGAAAGCCCACAGCTAAGCGAAAATTGTTCAGTTCTCTCTTTTAAAGCGTCTTTTCCCATGCTTCGCTCCGTTCGTTAGGCAGCTACTCCCCTGCCCATTTGAGCCAACTAGTAAAAATGCTGAAAGGTAACATCGACTTTCTGTGAAAAGATCATTCTGTCATAGCTGCTTTCGGGCAAATGCTCTCAGAGGATGAATTGAATCTCTCGTTTCACCCTTGCCCGCGTTGCTTTTTCTTTCCACCATTCCTGTATCAGGATTTTATTTTTTGCATCAAACAGCTTTTCCAGGAGTGTATGAGCCGCAAGTTTCACACTTTTCACTTCCTCCCTGGTAAGCTTATCTTTTTTCATAGGCAGACAATGCAATTTTTAAGTTTCTGAAAACCCCGAAATAATAAATAAGTACCGGCTCCGGCCCGGCAGTTGCTTTAATGTATTTCCATTACTGAGAATCTCTGGAATATAGGGAGTCTTGTTCTTTTTTGTCGGCCACCTGCCGGATAATTATGTAGAAGGCTAATTTCAATCGGGATACGAATGGATTTCATTTATCAGGATTTGATAAAATTGCCACTCCTTAACTCTCTGAAGGCTATATTAATTTCCTCCTGGGTGTTCATGACAATCGGACCATTCCAGGCGACAGGTTCCCCGATTGGTTTGCCTGCAATGAGAATAAACCTGGCTTTTGCAGCCCCTGTTTGCACGAGTACATTTTCTCCCTGACCGAACAGAACCCCTTCGCCGGCATGCAAATGGTCTTTTTGCGTGTCATCGAAACCGGCCGCTCCTTCGTAGAGAAACGCAAATACCGTATGATCCGCAGCGACTGGAATCACGAGCGAGGCATTTTCAGCCATCTCAACATCAAAATACTCAGGATCGGCGATGATGTTTTCAACAGGGCCACGGATTCCCTGAAACGTACCGGCCAAAACCCTCACCCTGGCTTTATTTTCGAGTGTTACAACCGGAATTTTGCCTGCGGGAATGTCCTGGTAGCGGGGGGAAATCATTTTTGATGCCGACGGAAGGTTGACCCATAACTGGAATCCACGCATCCTGCCGCCTTCATACTGTGGCATCTCCTGATGAATGATACCGCTTCCGGCGGTCATCCATTGTATGTCTCCTTTCCCGATCACCCCGCTGTTGCCCATGCTGTCGCTGTGTTCTACCTTGCCATCCAGCATATATGTTACTGTCTCGATACCACGATGCGGGTGGGAGGGGAAGCCTGCCATGAAATCATCCGGGTTGTCGGAACCGAAAAAATCCAACAGAAGGAAGGGATCCAGAATATCCAGCGTGTTGTGACCCAGAATCCTTGTTAATTTTACGCCGGCCCCGTCGGATGTTGCCTGTCCTTTTATAATTCGGTTAATTTTTCTTGTATGTTCCATAACGCTTTTTGATTTTAAAATCATGATTGATCGCAATCATACCTTTATTTAACGCCAACTTCATCCACAAAAATCCAGGTCTTCTCTCCGGCTCCCGGGTGCCATGACGGACAATGTCCACGGTTGCGTGCAAAGATACGGATAAACCGCGTTTTGGTTTTTCCGATTTTTGCGGTAAAATCCCGGATCACCGTGCCTTCGTCTTTCTCATCGACCGTGTTTTTAACAATTCTCACGGTTCTGAAAACCTTCCCGTCGTCAGAAACAGCATATTCTACTGAGGCAGGCATGAAGATCCAGCTTCCCTGCTGCTGCAGAAACCCAGCCCAAACGACTGATACATCCCTGATCGTTCCCAGATCGGCAGTGGCGATAAAATCGGCCCCTTCATAGCCCTGCCACTTACCGTCGGTGAACTCATAACTTCCACGAATACCATCGGTTACAGCACCGGGACCTCCGCCGGTGTATTTTGGGCTGTATACAGAGCCAAGCGACACCGAGCCATCAATTTTCCGGACTTTTCTGATCGCTTCTGCGATTTCCGGACCGTTAAACAACCCAAAATCCATGATAACCGGATCAGATCTCGAAGCATCTGTTACAAGTCGAATCCTTTGTGCTGTGATCATGGGGAACCGGAGCATACGTTTATTGCCCACTGTTGTACCTCCGGAAAAAGTATTCCAGGCTTTCCCATCCCATGCCTCAAGATGAAACTGTTCAATCCTTTGCCCGACCTTGATATCTTCACGGATCACGGCCACATTAAAACTTGCGGGTTTAGCCAGTGTATATTCGATCGATTTGCCTGAAACCTTTACAGATGAGCCTTCCAGCAGATCGGTGGAAAAGGTCTGATCAATGATTTTTTTCATCCCTTTAAGGCTTTGAATGTCATTGTCGTGAATGAGCCCGGATTTGTCGGGAGGGATATTCAGCAACAGCACCGAATTCATTCCAACAGAATGAAAGTAGATTTCGGCCAGCCTTTCAGGCGATTTTACCCTGTTGTTTTCGGCAGCATGGTAGAACCAGCCCGGCCTGATGGAGACATCGGTTTCGGCAGGATACCATAAAAGCGCCCTGGCATTTTTCAATTTGTCGCGACTGCCGAGGTCGGAGCCGGTCAGATCGCCGGGGACAAAGGCTCCATCCACCGGGAATTGCTGAGAGGAAGCCCTGACCGAATCAAGGTTCTGAACCACATCGGGAACAACACTCCATTCTGTAGGCCGGCCGTTTCCGGATTCTGTTCCAACCCATCGGACATCCGGTCCCATAACGGCAATCACGGCCGAGGGTTGCAATTCCCGGATCAGCGCATAATATGATTTCCAGTCATAAGTCTGCTTTTTCCCGTTGGGCCCCTCGCCGCACGCACCATCGAACCATACTTCAGAGATTTCCCCAAACCCTGAAAGCAACTCCCGTAACTGGTTCCTGAAAAATTCGTTATATTTTTCAGCATCGCCATAAGATGGTTCATGTTTATCCCAGGGGGAAAGGTAAAAGCCGAATTTTAATCCGTACTCCCGGCAGGCAGCCGCCAACTCTCCAACCACATCTCCTTTTCCTTTTTTCCATGGGCTTGAGGCTACGGAATGGTTTGTATATTGCGACGGCCAGAGGCAGAAGCCATCGTGGTGTTTGGCGGTGATGATCACCATTTTCATCCCGGCATCCCGGATCACACGAACCCATTGACGGGTGTCAAGTTGTGCTGGGTTAAAGAGCGCCGGATCTTCATTCCCTTTGCCCCACTCATTTCCTGTGAAGGTATTGATTCCGAAATGGATGAAGGCAGTGAACTCAAGACGCTGCCAGGCGAGTTGATTCGCCGAAGGTGTGACGCCGGCTGCCTTCTCAACAATCTGTTCCATGGTCTCACCGGGCAGGATCGTCACATAATTGTTCCCGCTGTAAATAGGCCGGATTCTCTGAGAATGAATGGATTGATTAATGAACAGGAGCAAGGTGGCCATTATTAAAAAAGGAAGCCAGTTGTTAATTGTGCGGGATTTCAGGCGGAGGGAGTTGACCATATTCATTGCCATAGGGGAGTGAGTAATATGCCAGGAGTAACCATAAGCAGCAGGTTATCCGGACCTTTAGTGAGTACGGGGGCTGCCGCCCCATAGTGCGTAGTACAAAATAAAGCCGAAAAGCGGCAGAGGCGCGAGAAAACCTGACGCCATGCCGTAATGATCCGCGACATAACCCATCAGCAAAGGGAAGATGGCGCCGCCAACAATTGACATGACCATGAAGGAAGATGCCCGTTTGGTATCGGGTCCAAGGTTCCTGATCCCCAGGGCGAAGATGGTAGGGAACATCGCCGACATGAAAAAGAAAATACCGTAAAGAGCCAGCAAAGAGATATAGCCGGAGTTTGCAAAGACCAGTAATAAAAGGATCATGCACAGGAGGGCATAGATTGCAAGCAATCGTGCGGGCCGGACAAACGCCATGATAAAACTGCTGGCCATCCTTCCTGCCATGAAAAGGGCAAATCCTGCCGACAGGAAATATGGGCCGTATCGCACATCAAAATGAGGTGTCTGGCCGGCATCAGTCAAGAAATTGATCAGGTAACTGAAAATGCCGGTCTGTGCTGCAACATAGGATAGTTGTGCCAGGACGCCGAGGACAAAATGCCGTTGCCGGAAAAGCGGGATTCTGATAATGCCGGGATCCGCTGCAGATTTGCCGCTGTTCGCCGCAGGCTGATCCTCCATGATCTCCGGAAGGGGTGTCTTCATGATCAGGATGAAAACAATACCGACGGTTAAACCGATCAGGGAGTAGGGAACGATCAGGGAATAGAGTTTCTCCCCTTGCAACACACCCTGGTTGCCATAAATGGCTAAACCGATCAAGGGGCCAATCACCCAGGCCAGTCCGTTGAAAGACTGCGAAAAATTGATCCTTCGTTCTGCGGATTCGACCGGACCGAGTCGTGTGGTATATGGATTGGCGGCTGTTTCCAGCGTGGCCAGTCCGCATCCCAGGATGAACAGGCAGGTCAGGAATATCCAGAATGACTCAAAAACCGTAGTTCCTGCAATTAAGAATGCCCCGGCGGCAAACAGACCCAGACCCAGCAGGATACCATTCTTGTATCCATATCTTCGCATAAAATTACCGGCCGGCAGGGCCATTCCGAAATAGGCACCATACAGTGCAAACTGGATGAGCCCTGATTGTGACCTGGTAAGTTGCAGGATCAGCTGGAAATGCTTGTTAAGCGTATCAACCAACCCATGGGCAATACCCCAGAGGAAAAACAGCGAAGTGATCAGGATAAAAGGCCTCAGGTATTCGCGTGTGGTAAGATTAAATTTTGTCATGTGATAAGGGTCAGAGGTTATCTTTACGGCGGATACGTATCTGCATGGCATCATCGATGGGATTTTCAGCAACCATGATCAGATAACCACCACCACCGGCGCCCGAAAGTTTCCACCCTGTGGCCTTGTCCCGGTAATGTTTGATGATGTTGAATATTTCATTGTCTGCCATACCGGGGAACATTGCCAGCTGTGCTTCAAACGAACGACGGAAGGCTTCGCCAAATGCTCCCAGATCTCTTGAAAGGATGGCATTCCGGCAATCATCGGCAGCTTTGGCAAGCGCATAAGCCTTCTCTTCGGTGATGTCGGTATTTGCGAGGACATCATACTCTTTTACACGTGGTCCGAGTGATATCAGGTAAAGGTGCTCCTCGATCCATGCAAGCGTTTCCTCGTCATGAAAACCGGTTATCGTGTCAGGCCAGTAAGCGCCGGTATAATGCAGATTGTTCAATCCGGGCAATACGATTCCCAGTGCATCCTGCGACCCGGCAATGATCGTGGTGCCGGGAGGGTTCTCAAAACTGAACAAGATTTTCGCAAGGTGTATGGCATCACCGTGCGGGAGCTCATTCCGCCAAAGTTCGATGGCTTTACGCCGGGTGCTGGAAGCCATGCCGCTGCGATCATTAAACGCGATGGTCGGTTCAATGCTGATGGTCAAAACGGATCCCGGACAATACCTGGAAACATACGGCTGGTCGAGCCAGCCTCCTGCCAGGTCGATTCGAAACGGAATGGTGCATTCGGTGCGCAGCGAGGTAGTAGAACGCGACGGCAAGCCTGAATATGGCAGCCGTTTTAAGATTTTATACTCCATTCCCGCTTCCGCGCATAAAGCTTCCTTGGCGGGTGTGTGTCCGTCTTCATTGACAATGAATATATCGGGATGAATCATGTTGAGTTCAGCCATAAAGTCCATAATTCCCGAACCTGAATTTACGAAACAACGGTAAACACACGATTGCGCTTCAAGGATATATTTCCGTTCCTGTTCAGCGTAAACCGGGTAACGACCTTTCAATTGTGCAATAGTGGCATCAGAACCAATGCAAACGAACAAATCGCCATATTGGGCAGCTTCCTGCAGAAACGCAATATGTCCACTGTGAAGCATGTCGAAACACCCTGATACAAAAACCTTTTTTGGTTTTTGGGGTTCACACTCCCGGGAATCGGTATGGAAAACTTCCTGCATTGATTTAGACCCTGCAAGCAGCGGCCCCAATCCGGGAATTTGCTGTTTCAGGTCATCGGCAACCGCTTGCGGAACGGCAAGGCAGATAAAATAGCTGCCATACCCCATGAATATGTTCAAATTCCATTCGAACGGATAGTTGTTTTGACGCAATTCTTCCTGCAGATGTTGTATCAGGTCCAAGGTGTTTACAACTTTTTCAGCCATAAAAGCCATCCTATGTAAGTTGAGGAGAGATCCCTGACCCTGTTCAAAATTCAGCACCGGCTGAAGTGAAGCCCACCACTCTCCCTCCCTGCGACCCTCCAGAGGCTCCTGCATCGGGTCGGTGAGCAGCCACCAGTCCCTGGTCGTCTCATCTTTGGCCATCTCGTTCATATCCGATACGAAATCAACGCCATGATAGGTCATTTGACTGAACAGTATCCCGTTTTCCAGGAAAATGGTGTAATCACGGATGTTGGATTTCCGGATCCGGTTGAGTACACCCGGGAATGTATTGCGATGGAGCGCTTTATACCGCTCCGTGTTTTCAGGTTTTAGTTTGATAATGCTGCCGAAAACGCTATGATGTACACTCATTGGAACAGGTGATTTTATGTGTAAGCAGGCATTGCTGATAAGTTTCCCGGCTGGCAAAAATAGGAAATATTACCCCGTGTTCAGAAATGTTGTTTTTCAATTAGTACAAAAAACCACCTTTCACTGTTAAATGTCCTACTGGTGCAACTGCAGCACCTGGCCTTCCGGTCGAACCATCAAAAAAATGGCAAGGAGAATGGCATATCCGATTAATCTGATCACCTTTTTTTGTTGACAGCTAAGAAGATATGGTGGGCAGCAAAAACCGGCAGAGGGTTGTCAGGAACTCCGATTTTTCGAACCAGATGCCATCATAATGACAGGATTAGATAATCACAACTACATCCTTTCAGGCGTTCGTATTCCACAAATATCCAGACAGGTAACTAATATTTTTTCTGTTAACCTTGAAAGGCATAACCAGGATTCACGTTGAGAATTATCAGTTTCACTTAATATGTGATGTTCATGATAAAAACTATTGAATAATAATGAAAGAGTATAGATGTATTCGCATATCTGGTTAGGCTCTTTATATTTAAATGCCTGATTTAATACATCATCTAACTCCATTAGTTTTAACATGAGTTCACGTTCAATAAAACTTTTAGGTACTTGGAAACATGTAAAATCTATCTCGTTTTCAATCGCTTTTCTAATAATCGATTTAATACGAACAGTTGTATATAGCAGGTAAGGTCCGGTTTTCCCCTCAAATTCAGTAAATTTATCAATATCAAATATGTAATCTTTCAGTCTATGACTTAATAAATCAGCAAATTTTAGGGCTGAAACGCCTACCATCTGTGAAATTTCCCTTTTTTCGTTCACAGAGAAGTCTTTTGCAACACCGACTTCAATAATCCTGTTATATGCTTTGTCGATGATTGACTGAATAAAATCATTCAAGCGCATTACACTTCCGTCCCTTGTTTTATAAGGTCTTCCATCCAACCCGTTCATGGTCCCAAATGCGATATGTTCAAGATGTAATGTATTTGATGCTATTTTTGTTTTTCGTGCAGCACGAAAAAGTTGCGTAAAGTGAATTTCCTGCCTTTTATCAACGACATACCAGATTTCGTCCGGGTCGTATTCTTTTATTCGTTCCCAAATTGTTGATAAATCTGTTGTACTGTAAAGAATTGATCCATCGGATTTAATCAGCATAAATGGTGGAAGTTCATGTTTGTCCTGATCTTCCCTGATGTCTATAACTGAAGCTCCTTCACTTTTATATGTATAATTATTAATCTGTAAATAATTTAATAGCTGTGGTATAAATTCATGGCTGTCACTTTCTCCCTTCCATAAATCAAACTCAACATCCAAAAGGGAGTAGTTTGCCTTCATATCCGTTATGGAAATATCAACAATTTTCTTCCATAAGGCACGATATCCGACTCTTCCATCTTGTAATTCAAAAGTTGCTTTTCTTGCTTCTGATAATTTTTCTATATTAGTTTTAGCATCTTTGCTTGCATTTGAGTATATCTCCTGTAAATCTGTGATCGAAACAGGAGATTCTTCGGGGTATTCTCCGTTAAAGGATTCATCAAAATATGGTAAATCAGGGCTCTGTTGTTGTAAGGATGCGATGATCATTCCCATTTGAAGCCCCCAATCTCCCAAATGTATATCACCGATAACGTCATGTCCCAAAAAACGACTAAGTCTTTTAAGTGCCTCCCCTAATATTGCGGATCGTATATGACCTACATGAAGAGGTTTAGCGACATTTGGACCTCCATAATCGATGATGATTTTTTTTGGAAACAAGTCTAATGATATTCCAAGCCTGTCGTCAGAATTCATAAATTGCAAGTATTCGACCAACACCTCATCCTTGATCACGATGTTAATAAAACCAGCACCAGCAATAGATGTATTTGAAATAATCAAATTCGGTTTTACACTACTAATCACTTTAGTTGCAATATCGTTCGGATTCAGTTTATAGACCTTTGCTGCCGAAAGGGCTCCATTACACTGAAAATGACAGAGTTCTCTTCTTTGTGAAATAACAACATCACCATACTTCCCATCAAATCCTGCATCATGAAAAGCTGTGACAAATAAATCGGATAATTCCTGAATGATTGGTTTCATTATATTGGTATTATTTTATTACTGGGTTTTCGGCTGTATTTCCTGTGTCAATTAAACTAATAATGTGTTCTCCTAAAAGTTTCTCAAGATAGGTTTTACCACTCCAAAAACAGGATACATTGAGGAAATCTTCTCCATGACAGTCGCATTTTTTCCTTTTTATCATTGAAGAGGCTGTCTCATCACACTTGAGACAGCCTCTTATTTTGAAACTTTAGTGGATCTAAGAATCAACTATTCCTCTTGAATTTGTTTAATCCTTGTACCAACGCTTTTAGAATTTAGTTTCTACAACCGATCCCATGAGCACCAGAAAAGTTGCTTTTCGTGCTATCAAAAACAGCTTTGATTTCAGGAGCAGGTTTTTTGACCTTTTGCACCTCAATTTTGGACTATTCCAGCGCTGTTTAGCATTATACAAGGTGTAAAGGTAGGGGTAAAATCAATACGAAACAGGTTTTGAACCAATTTTTGTGCTGTTTGCTCAAAAGTTGCTTGATCGGCTTAGGGTTTATCCAACTAATTTAATAATCAATTTCAGCTTTCCCTTCCGACTCCCAGTAATAAGGAGTATATCCGTTAGAAACTAAAGCAGATGCGACATAATTTTCTGTTAATGCACCCTTAATTGCCTGCCAGGCGGTCGAGTCACGCTGAAATACTTCCGAAGAAATTCCATAGCAAACTGTATGTCTTCCCGACTTGCCGCGCACCTTGTAAAATCAATGGCAAACGGGAAGAACTATTTTTCCAGTCGACCAGCTTTTTCCCGATCTTACGTTCCATAAAATGTATTCTGAGTTACATAATTGAGGGCACTCCGATAAGTCTGCTAACAAATAATTTAACCGCAGAGGGCCGCAGAGTTTTTTCGCAGAGTTTCGCAAAGTTATAATTATCTGCGAGTTATCTCTGCGGCTCTTTGCGGTTTCTTTGTGTTCTTT
>CAIQUS010000177.1 GCA_903875045.1 uncultured Bacteroidales bacterium | reverse complement strand
GACGCGCTTAATTTCTAAAATTAAGCAGCAAGTCTGTAAGAATAATTGTCGCCAGTTAATGGCTGTGTAAACTGACTTTTTACGAGGCCTGCTCACGAACACTCGGCATGCTTACAATTCCACTTCCCTGCTGTCAAAACCAGTCAGCCCCGTATGAATTTATAGCCTTGCAAAGGTACAAAAAGGAATAACGATTACGAAGTTTGATTTGCGATTTTTGGTGAGAATAAATTTGATGTTGCTATGTTTGAGGAGTTGGGCTAAGATTCAGGATAGTTCAGAATAGTTTTCACAAAAAGCGAGATGTCGTATTTGGTATGAAAGATATGGTAAAGTTCAGCAATGATGGGAAAGTTATCTTCAACAACCATTGTTTTGGAAATCTGTTCATAAAAAACATTCACAGCTGTTTTTCCTTCCAGTACAAGTTCATGTGAAACATGTTCAGTGAAAAAGCCTTTGCCAATAAGGAGACCCAGGGTTCGATTACGGCTAAGATCATTTAGTGCAGTGAGAGTAAAGTCACCATAGCCGCAGTAATTAAAGAGTGTTTCAGCCCGTCCACCAAAAGTCAAAAGGACTTTTCGCATCTCCTGGAAGGCCTTGGTCAGGATAAGGAAACGCAGATTGGTGGAATTGAATTGTGCGTCAACAATGCCCAGAACAACAGCATATATGTTTTTGAGAATGCTTAGAACTTCAACGCCAAACATATCATCAGAGTAATCAAAATGGATATTGGTATTTTTGAAAATCTCCCTTATTAACGTAATATGATCCGGAATGTGAGATCCAAGAGTAAACCCGGTAGGTACACGGTTGATTATTTCACGCGCAAAACTCGGACCTTTCATGGTACATACTGGGTTTGGGAACTCTTCTTTGAGGCATTCAGGGATGGTCATATTCCCGGTACCAAACCCTTTAGCCAGATTGACCAGAACAACGTCCGGAGAAAGATGCTCTCGAATACTTTTCAGATAATCAATCATTGCTACGGAAGGAATAGCTAAAAAGATGATTTTGGCTTGTTCAAGCAATCTGTTGTCAGTAGTGGCGTGCAGCCCGGGATTTAAGTGCAGTGTTGGAAAATATTTTGTATTAATATTGATACTGTTAATATCTTCAACAGTCTGTGATTCGATTGAATGCAGGAGAATTTTTTCCCTGCCAGCCTCAGCAAGTATATTTCCCAGGGCAGTTCCAAGGGTTCCAGCACCAATAAATGCGATATTGTATTGATTGCAGTTCATAATTTAAATTTCTTGTGTTGATGAAAATATAACCCGGAAACAGGCACCTCTATTGCTCGAAATCTCAATTGTTGCTTCTATCTGTTCCAATAGTATTTCAATAATCTGTGATCCCATTGTTTGGGCTTTGTTCATTGTGAAATTTGCAGGTAAACCAATTCCATCATCACAAATCGAAATGAAGAATTTTTCCTCATATTCGGGAAGCAGTCTAACCCAAATATTACCCGCAAGGTTATCCGGGAAAGCATATTTGTATGCATTTGTAATGAGTTCATTTATTATCAATCCTAATGGTAGTGCCATGGAAATTGGAACCTTGCAGGTATGAATTTCAGTGTGTATTCGAATGCGGCTGTTTCTAAAGGAACTTGAAATGATCGTGGCGAGATGATGAAGGTAAATGTCGAAAGGAACAAAGCTGATTTCCTGTGTCTTGTAAAGTTGTTCATGTACAAGGGACATGGCACGGACCCTCAACTGCAAATCTGTTAATGAACTGCTTAATTCAGGATTGGCAGATTGAACTTGCTGCATATTCATCAGGCTTATCAGAATGGAAAAATTATTTTTAACCCGGTTATGGATTTCATGAAGCAGGTATTCTTTTTGCCTGGCATTTTCTGCCAGTTCCTCCTCGTGTTTTACCCGTTCAGATATATCACGAACAACAGTTATCAGCCTTGTTATTTCATGCGTCGTTGTATCGAGAATCGGATTAATAGTTGCTTCCGCCCAAAAAGTTGAACTGTCTTTTTTCCTGACTTTATAGATATAACTTGTTGAATTTTTTGAATGAAACATCTCATTCAGTTTTTGATTCACCAAAGCATGGAACGATGGTTCAACTAAATCTAAATGACTTCGCAGTTGAAGAATTTCAAGAGTGGTGAAATCATAGAATTTTTCACATGAAGGGCTAATGTACAATCTATTAAGGTTGGCGTCAAGTAGAGAAATTACATCTACTGTATTTTCAGCGAGAAACCGGTGCAATTCCTCACTCCTGGTCAGCCTCCTTTCTGCTTCGATCCGGACGTTAATTTCCCGGGAAAGTCGTGAATTCAAATCTTTCAGTTCTGCTTTTCGTTTCTGGTTTTTACGGGCGAGCGTATCAACAAAAAGTATTAAGGAAAGGATGATCAGGAAAGTAACTTCAAATAATAATATCTGAACCCTCTGGTTTCTGATTTCCAGTGTTTGGAGTAACATTTCCTGATTCAGCAGGTCGTTGTCAGCTTCGTTTGCTCTAATCGTCCGGTTTGCTTCCAGGGTGAGAATTTCAGATCTGTTGCGATCCTGATTCATCTTGGTTCTATATTTAATTGTAGTTCTGAAATAGTTAAGTGCATCTGAGTATCTCTTTTCAGCAATGGCGAAGTCGGTAAGTTGTGAGTTAATTGCTTCTAATAAATCAGTTTTTTTGATATGTTCAGCCAATTTCAGTGATTTCTGGAGGTAATAACGCGCAGAGTCTTTTTTACCAAGGAGCCAGTATGCTTCGCCGACATTCAAGTATGAAGAGGAGACAAAGAAGGCCTGGCCGCTTTTTTCGCGAATCCGCATGGCAGCTAAATTGAATGACAGATTTAATTTATTGTTATTTAGTACATTATAGATGTGAGCCAACCGTGTGTAGGTTATGGCAATTTCGTCATGGTCGGCAATCCGGGAATAAAAAGATATAGCAATATGATACGTGTAATCGGCCTGAGCATACATTTTTTTTTGAACTAATGCATCACCAATGAATTTATAAACAGCTCCTTCACTGCCAAGATCGTGGTTTTTTTGAACAAACGGGATGCAAAGGTATAAGTTACGGATTGCCAAATCATACTCACCTTTGGCGTGATAATACTTTGCCCAGAACAGGTAAGTTTGTGCGTGTGATGTTGGATCTTGGGTTTTTTGAACAATACGGGAAATAATCGAAAGATATTTTTCAGCCAGATCATAATCCTTGATTAAGAGAAATAAAGAAACAACACGTGTGTATCTATATACAAGAGCCTCAACATCGCGATTTTGATCATACATGTCGATCATTGTAAAATAGCATTCGAGGGTCTTGACATAATCTTCTTTAAT
Organism: uncultured Bacteroidales bacterium; assembly: GCA_903875045.1. Lineage (GTDB taxonomy): Bacteria > Bacteroidota > Bacteroidia > Bacteroidales > FEN-979 > CAIVAT01. Next base: position 39,060 of record CAIQUS010000177.1, on the reverse strand, counting down.
GAGATAGTATTTGGCAAGAGATGTGAGTGCCTCAATTTTACCTTTGCTGTATTTTATCTGATTAGACTGAATAAGTGCTTCATTTACGAGAGATTTTGTTAAATCAGAATTGCTCTCTAAGGACATTTCTGCGAGTTTATTCATGGAATCTATTCCTGTAGTGAGGTTCCTCCGTCCCGTTTCCTCCTTAAGTTCTGCAGAGAAAGCGATGAAAGTTAAAAGAACCAGCGATAGAATAAGCCCTGAAATTTTCATTGTTTTTATTTTCGTTTAATGGAAACCAGCAAACCACAGAAGAATTTAGAATTGAAACAATGAATAAATTTGATTTGGGAGAAATAACTGATTTTCTTTCTCATTAATTCTCCCGGAAAGTTTGACGCAAACGTTTAGGTTCTTATCTTGCCATTACGGAAACTATGCATGATCATCAATTCTTAGCAAAAATAGAAAATAATCTTAATTTTGTGCTTGGGTTGAGTTCGATCAGTTTCATTTTTATATTATTTGGTCTGGAGATGAGTATATCTATGGCTAAAATATTTTTCCATAAGCTTTATCGGGAAGTCTTCCGGAGATCTTCTTCAATCCTCGATTATGTTTTGTTGAAATTTAATTTTCCATATTATCCCGCCAGGAAGCCAATTAGAAATCAAAAACCGAAAATTGTGTTTGTCTGTGACGGCATTCAGGCGAGGGTTAGCAGGATGGCTAAATGGATCAAGCGAGACAGTGGTTTCGCTACAATATTGATAGCTAATAAAATAGGTTTTTGGGAAAAACTGTCTAATGATGAGTGGGACGACATTTTTCTATATAGAAACCAATACCATTTAACACGTATCGTGAAACAAATCAAGGGAGTATATTTATACCATGGTATCGCTCCAAAGAGTTTTTATCCAGACCTTGTCCGACAAAGTGTAAAAGAACCGTTCCTGATTGATATGCAGGATGTGTACGCCTGCTATTACGGTTTGAACCCGGGCATCCGGTGGATCAAAGCAGAGCTTCCTATTGAAAAAAAATGCATTCAGCTATCAAACGGATTAATCGGTCAAAGTCTTGAGCCAAATGTTGCATTGCGAAAATACGGCAAAATCAAACCCCCATCTTTGTTTTTTCCTTTGTACTGCGATAATGACTATTTTCATAACAATGTTAAAAGTCTGGCAATTGATGACATGCATTTTGTTTATGCCGGAGGTGTTGCCGGTGCCCAGCGGGATGCAGCGCAATATGGACTTATCCAGTTTCACAATCTTATCAAGATTTTATCGGATCAAAAAATACACTTTCACATTTACCCAAGTCCGACCAATTTCAAGGCTGATTATTACGAGTATGAGCATCTCTCAGATACCAGTAATTATTTTCATTTCCACCATTCTGTCTCGCAAGATCAATTAGCCGCTGAATTGAGCAGGTATCATTTTGGATTATTGCCATTTTTTCGAATCGATTCGGGACAATCTGCCGAGAAGTTCAGGTACGCGACCACATTAAAACTGTTTAATTATATTGAAGCTGGAATCCCAATTTTAGTTTCAGAGGATTTGATTTATCAGAACTGGATAATCCTACGCAACAATGCCGGATTGAGCATTAAAAAGGAGGACCTTTCCTGCATGAAAGAATTCATAACCCCGATAGATTACCGTGAATTGGTTTCAGGATTGATCAGAAAAAGGGAAGAAATTTCCCTTAAGGCTCATATTCCGCGGCTTATTCGTTTCTACAAGCAAATTGCAGGACAAGGATGATGTTCGCGTATATTGGAGATTCTCTGAATTTTGCTACTTTTGCACATTCAATTTATATGGAGATTTGGAAAAAGTTGTTATTCTGGGTGCCAGGATTGATGGTCACGCCAAGGTTGTGTTAGAGATTCTAGAGGCGGAAGGAAAATTTACAGTTGTGGGGTTTGTTGACGATAATCTTTTCGGGAAGGAAAAGTCCATAAGGGATATTCATGTTCTTGGCACTACCTCTGACCTCCCTGCATTAAAGGAGAAGTATGGCCTTACAGGTGCAATCGTTGCGATTGGCAACAATAAGCAGCGACGGATGCTGGGGGATAAAATTCTCGATGCAGGAATGCGCTTAATCAATGCCATTCATCCCTCGGTTCATCTTGATTCAGATGTAATAATCGGAGTTGGAAATTGCTTTTGTCAGGGAGTGATCATCGTCACAGGAACCAGGATCGGAAATTGTGTAAACGTTCATACCGGAACCACGATCGATCACGATAACATCATTGAAGATGGGGCAAATTTAGGTCCCGGAGTTCATACTTCCGGTCGTGTCAAAATATGCAGGGATGCATTTCTAGGTGCAGGAACCTTGGTAATCCCCGATTGCTGCGTGGGTGAAGGAGCAATTACCGGTGCAGGTACTGTGGTGATTCATCCGATTGCCTCTTATACAAAAGTAGTAGGTGTTCCAGCCAGGGTTATAGAAAATCTTAACGAAACAAAATAAAGATGATAAAAAATATTCTTATCACCGGAGGAGCCGGTTATGTGGGTTCAATACTTACACGCAGATTGCTAGAGCAAGGATACCATGTTACAGTTATTGACCTTATGATCTATGGAGATGAGGTTTTGCCTGAGCATCCTGATTTAAAAAAAATCAAAGGAGATATACGCGATATTAACTTGTTAAAAAACACCATTGCAGGGCACGATGCCATTATTCATCTGGCATGTATTTCAAATGATCCAAGTTTTGAGCTAAATCCGGAACTTGGCAAGTCCATCAATCTTGATGCATTTGAACCTCTGGTCAGGATTGCGAAGGAATCGGGTGTTAAAAGGTTCATTTATGCTTCCTCATCAAGCGTTTACGGGATTAAAGATAAACCAGAGGTTACTGAAGATATGGTACTGGAACCGCTTACTGATTACAGTAAATTTAAAGCAATGTGCGAAGAAATTCTTGCTGGATACCAAAGCCCTGAATTTACAACGGTTACAATTCGGCCGGCTACTGTCTGTGGCTATTCACCAAGGCTTAGACTTGACCTCACTGTAAATATCTTAACAAATTTAGCGGTGAATAAGGGGGAGATAACCGTTTTTGGTGGTCAGCAAAAGCGTCCTAACCTTCATATTGAAGACATGGCTGCACTCTATCTGTTGTTATTGGAATTGCCCGATGATAAAATTGCAGGGAAAGTATTTAATGCCGGATACGAAAATCACACGGTATCAGAAATCGCCGGGATGGTTCGTACTACTATTGGCCCTCAGGTACAGATTGTTACTTCTGTGTCAAATGATAATCGTTCCTACCATATCTCATCAGCGAAAATCAAACGGGAAATAGGTTTTGTGCCGACACATTCAATCACAGATGCAATACAGGATTTAAAAAACGCCTTTGACAGTGATCTCATACCCAATTCACTTACGGATGCTCGTTATTTTAATGTAAAGCAAATGCAAAACATTAACCTTAGTTGAATTTCATGGCGGCTTCTGGAACAATGAACTGTTGTAATATGCATTGTGCGAAAATGGTTGTACAGGGCACAATGAATTGGAAAATTATAAAACTATGATGAAGGTTCCATTTGTAAATATAGGGCTGCAGCACTCGGAAATAAAAGGCGAATTGCTAAATGTTGTTTCCGGGCTGCTTGATTCAGGACAATTTATCCTTGGCGATGATCTGGGAAAGTTCGAGAAGTCATTTGCGGATTTATGTGGAACAAACTATTCAATTGGCGTTGCCAACGGAACTGATGCGCTTTTTCTCAGCATGAAGGTACTGGGTATTCAGCAAGGCGATGAAGTAATCACAGCACCCAACTCATTCCTTGCCTCGGCATCATCCATTTGTATTGCTGGTGCTACTCCTGTTTTTGCTGATGTCAAAGAGGATTTTACGATTGATCCTGAACAAATCAGAAAGGTTATCAGTGCCAGGACCAAAGCAATTATGCCTGTTCATCTTACAGGTCGGCCTGCAGATATGGATGCCATTCTTGCCATCGCCCGGGAGTTTGATGTGGCTGTTATTGAAGATTGCGCACAAGCAGTTTGTGCTGAATATAAAACGAAGCCTGTTGGTTCTTTTGGAGAAACGGGCTGTTTCAGCCTGCATCCCTTAAAAAATCTCAGCGCATGTGGCGATGGGGGGGTGATTACCACAAATGATGAATACTTGTATCAAACATTACTTAAGGCAAGGAATCATGGGCTTAAAAGCCGGGATGAATGTGAATTCTGGAGTTATAACAGCAGGTTGGATAATTTACATGCAGCAATGCTGAATGTAAAGCTCAAAAAACTACCGGAATGGACAGCCCGAAGACAGGCTATATCCGCTTATTATGTTGAACGATTATCGGGACTAGACCTGATTTTACCCGCAGATGCCCCCTTTGAAAAATCAGTTTATCATACATTCATTATTCAAACAACCCGACGTAACGATTTAAAGTGTTTTTTAGCTGAAAAGGGAATTGACACAAAAATCCACTATCCGGTTCCCATTCATTTACAGGAAGCAGCAATATGCCTTGGTTATAAAAAAGGAGATTTTCCCGTAGCTGAAAGACAATCGGAAACTATTTTAAGTTTACCTGTTTTTCCTGAATTGACCGATGAACAAATTGAATATGTTTGTGATACAATTTATTCTTTTTTTACCAAGTAAATTTTGACTTTATGGGATATATTTACCAGGGCTTACCAAAAAACCTGACCTTGAAAATTCTTAAGAAAATCAGCATTGAAAATCTGGTTGAAACTGGAACCTATAAGGGAGAGACTGCTTTCTGGGCGGCGAAGTATTTTAAAAATGTACACACAATAGAAATTCACGAAGGTCTGTATCATGCGGTAATCCACAACCCAGAAAAACCTGCAAATGTCACAGTTTACAAGGGAAGCAGTATTGATGTTCTGAATGTAATTTTATCAAAATTGAAAGGGCAAACCATGTTTTGGCTTGATGCCCATTATTCAGGACCTCACACAGGCGGTAAGGAAAACGAATGTCCGATCATTGATGAGTTGAAAATTATCAGCTCGTTTACCAATCCGGTGATTTTTATTGATGATGCCCGATTGTTTCAGGGTCCGCCTCCAAAGATGCAAGATCCGACGCATTGGCCACGGTTAGATTCTATTTTCGAAGTTATCAGACTGAAGTTGCCAAATCATATCACCACAATTCAGGACGACATAATCATGGTGGTTCCCCCGGATGTTTATGATATTATCGGGGTATGCTGGCAGGAATCATATTCACAGCGGTTTAGAAAAGATGGTTTGTTTAGCATTCGCAGGGTGTATAAAAAATATTTTGCACCAGGGCTCAGGGATAATCCTTATAACATACAACCTTAATATCCATGGGGTTGGTTTTACCATTATGCTTTTTTTATGATTTTTTTTTAAGCATTACCCGAAAACAATATTATTCTTTTTAACCAATATGCTATTCTACTATAATTCCTCCGGGTTGGGTAATAAAATGTTTAGATATGCTGCAGCTGCCAGTATGTTTAAACATTTTAAGCTTACATATATGCTGAGTAATATAGGGAGCTTAAAATATTTTAAACTTACGAGACAGGACTATATATTTAATTTTTTTAAAGTTAATTATTTGGTCTGGATATTTCTTAAATTGATCCGGGCAAAGAAGATAGATTTTACCAGTGGTTGGAATTATCAAAATTATGCAGATCAATTGATGAACCTGAATGGAAATTATATGATACGCGGATGCCTGGCTCATCCATCTTTTTTTTTCAAGGACTATGAATCTGTAGGTAAATATTTTGAGGTAAAAAAAAAATACCGGCAAAGGTTTGATTCCTTGAGCAGGGAACTTTTCAATGGATGTAAGATCGTTGTAATCCATGTTCGCAGGGGAGATTATGGAACATTTCAGGTTGAAGGGTTAGGAGATACAGATATGACCCTGCCTGTTAGTTACTACAGGAAGGTTGTCAGCATTTTTGATAAAAATGAAATAAAGTATATTTTCTTGAGTGATGATATTGTTCAAGTGAAAAAGGATTTTGGTTATCTTGAAAACGCTTTTTTTTCACAGGAAAATGAAATCACTGATATGCTGTTTTTAATGAACGCTGATGTATGTGTTTTATCATGCAGTACATTCAGTTGGTGGGGCGCAGTACTTAATAAAAAACCTGGGAAGGTTGTATATGCTCCCAAATATTTTTTGGGGTTTAAGGTAGCAAAGGAGTATCCTGAGGACATAATTCCAGATGATTGGATAAAGGTTGATGTTTTTGGTGATGATATGCCACCAGTTTCATCCAGATGAAGAATTTTTTTCGAAAATATTTATTTATTCTAAGAATATGAAAGCATTGGTAACCGGAGGATGTGGCTTTATTGGAAGTCACCTGGTGGACAGACTTCTATCAGAAGGATTCGATGTAGTTGTGATTGATAATCTTAGTACCGGCCGATTGTTGAACCTCGATCATCATAAAGGTAATTCAAGGTTAACAATTTGCATTGCTGATATTGTTGATTATGAAAAAATCCTTCCTTTTTTTAAAGATGTCAACTGGGTTTTTCATATTGCTGCACTAGCAGACATAGTCCCTTCCATTGAAAGGCCAATGGAGTACCATCGCTCAAATGTTGACGGTACCATTAGTGTTCTGGAGTGTTGCAGAAAATCAAAAGTAGATCGTGTTGTTTATGCAGCTTCGTCATCATGTTATGGAATCCCCGATATCTATCCAACACCTGAAACTGCTGAAATCCGGCCACAATACCCTTATGCCGTAACCAAGTATTTTGGTGAACAATATGCCATGTACTGGCAGCAGATTTATGATCTGCCGGTTACATCTTTACGTTTCTTCAATGTTTATGGTCCGCGCTCACGGACAAGTGGCACATACGGCGCTGTGTTTGGTGTTTTTCTTTCACAGAAACTAAACAATAAACCATATACTATTGTTGGAAATGGCATGCAAAGCCGTGATTTTACGTTTGTTACTGATGTTGTGAATGCATGTTTTTCAGCGGCCGGTAACCAAAATGCAATTGGAAAAATCATGAATGTGGGCAGTGATCAAACCTACAGTGTAAATCGGCTGATAGAGTTACTTGGAGGTGAAGCTGTTTTTATCCCAAAACGCCCCGGGGAACCTGATTGTACCTATGCTGATATTTCACGAATAAAAGATATCCTTCATTGGAAACCATTGGTTTCCTTTGAGCAAGGGGTCGGAATAATGCTTGAAAACATTGAATATTGGCGTGAAGCACCTTTGTGGGAGCCTGATTCAATTGCTGAGGCAACTAAAACCTGGTTTAAATATTTAGGTAATAAGGCTTAACTAATTACGATTTAACAGATGACCAAATCAAAAATATTAAGGCTTGAAGATCTTGCCTGCGTTATCGAAAAATTGAAAAGCGAAGGAAAGTCAATTGCCCAATGCCATGGTTGTTTCGATCTGTTGCATCTGGGGCATATCAAACATTTTCAAGCTGCAAAAAATGTTGCAGACATTGTTATAGTTACCATCACGCCTGACCGGTTTGTTAATAAGGGCCCCGGGCGTCCGGTATTTAATGAAAATCTCAGAATGGAAGCTATTGCTGCACTTCAGGCAGTGGATTATGTTTCGCTAAATAATTGGGATACTGCAATTGAAACAATTAAACTCCTTAAGCCTTCCTTTTATATTAAGGGGCAGGACTACATTGACAGGGATAAAGATTTAACGAAAAATATTTACCTCGAAGAAGATGCTGTAAAATCAGTTGGAGGCTCAATTGTTTTTACGGAAGAAATTACCTTCTCCTCTTCAAATCTGGTAAATGCACATTTCAGTCCGTATGATGAGAAAGTACAGGACTATATGCATAATCTTAAAAGTAAGTTTTCCTCTGAAGATGTTATATCATATATTAATGCATTGACCGATGTTAATGTACTAGTAATCGGGGATACAATTATTGACGAATACCATTATTGCCTGCCACTGGGTAAATCATCAAAATCACCCACCATATCAACAGTATACATCCGTAGCGAAGAATATGCCGGGGGATCATTGGCAATTGCCAATCATATAGAGCAGTATTGCAAAAAGGTTGAATTGGTAACTGTTCTCGGTACCCTGAGTAACCAGGAAGATGTTATTGATAAAAACCTGTCAAAAGGTGTTGACAGAAAGTTCTTTTACAGAAGCGACAGTCCAACAAATACCAAAAGAAGGTATCTGGATAAATATTTGAATACGAAACTTTTCGAGGTTACATTTATGAATGATACATTTATTAATCAATCTCTTGAAAATGAAATAATTTCGTATTTAAAAAGTAATATTGACAACTATGATTTAGTATTAATCTGTGATTTTGGTCATGGGTTTATTTCACCAGGTTTGCAGGAATACCTGCAGAATTCAGGAAAATATTTGTCGGTTAATGCACAAACAAACAGCAATAATTACGGTTTTAACTATATAACCAAATACAAAAAAGTTGATTATATCTCAATTGATGAGAAAGAACTCCGGCTTCCCTTTGGGGATAATTATGGGAAATTGGAGAATCTTATTGAAAAGTTGAGTCAGATAACAAATTGCAATGAAATTACAATAACATTGGGTCAGGCAGGGTCTCTGTTCTATGCCAATGGCAAATATTATTCATCACCCGCTTTTGCTGATTCCGTTAAAGATTCTGTTGGTGCAGGAGATGCAGTTCTTTCAATAACCACATTGCTCACTTATACGAAGGCACCTGCAGAGTTAATCCCTTTTATAGGAAACTGCATGGGGACAATCGCTGTAAATATAATTGGCAACGAACATCCTGTGTATAAAAAGGATCTGACCAAGTTCATTAACCATTTTATGAAATAGCATTTAATTATGGATACAGGATCATTTATTCAAAAATATAATTCTGAGTTTCAAAAAGCCTTAGATCATATTGAAATTACTGATCATGCCGGCAACCTCTTAAAATATGATATCGGAATTGAGTTGTCCGTTGAATCGCTTCTTGAAATCCAAGACAAGAATCGCCGAATTTATATTATCGGAAATGGAGGTAGCGCTGCAATTGCAAGTCACAGCGCTATTGATTTTTTGAAAAACGGGAATATCCCTGCCACCTCCTTTAATGATGCCTCGCTCCTTACCTGTTTATCAAATGATTTAGGGTACGAAAATGTTTTCGTTAAACCAATAGAAATGCTTGTGAGAAAAGGCGATCTCGTGATTTGCATTAGTAGTTCCGGGAGCTCGCAAAATATTATTAAAGCAGCAAAAGCAGCAAGAGAAAGAGACTGTTTGGTAATTACCCTATCTGGATTCTATCCGGATAATCTGTTAAGAGGTATTGGAGACCTGAACTTTTTTGTGCCTTCTTTTTCTTATGGTTTTCTTGAAATAATTCATCAATATATTTTACACAGCATTCTGGATGCTAAAATGTATTGCCATGATTCCATAGATGTTTTCAATAAAAACCAGGCGTTGTCTTGAAAGATAGTTGGCTATTGGTGATAAAATTTATTTGATTGATATCTAAATACTTTATAAAATCCTCTTTTATTTATTCTGTCATTGGTGCATTGCCGCTTGCATCCGGCATGTTACTCCTTCCCTTTTACACCAATATGCTTACAACCAATCAGTTTGGCGAATTGGCGTTGTATATTGCGTTTACTGGTATCATGCAGCTTCTTGTAAATTTTTCCTTGGATAATTACCTGGGGACACATTGGGTTGATTTTAAGGATAAGGTTCAAACGGCGCGAGAAAACGTTGGGACAGTTGTTACAATGCTTCTTTTAATAGGAGTTCTGTTTCTTTTGGCTTTCATTGTTACAGGCAGCCCTCTTTTTTCTTCCTTTTCAGGGTTTACCCAAAATAAAACAATTCTTGTGTTTTACCCGTGGGGATTTATGTCCCTCCTCACGGCCATTTTCAATAGCCTCTTCAAGAGTTATACCACACTATTGATATATCAGCAAAGGCCTGAAAGGTTTTTTTGGCTGAATATATTCAATTTTGTACTTACCATCACTTTTTCACTGTCTATTTTGTTTTTTAACCCATTTTCACTTGCCGGGCCCATGTATGGAAGATTACTTTCCGGTTTAGGTATTTTTTTACTGGCATTATTCTATTTTATTAAAGAATTTGGAATTTCTTTTCATGTGAAATTACTGAAGGGAATAGGAGTCTTCTGTTTTCCTTTGTTTGTCAGTTTTATTTTATCCTGGGTGGCAGGTAATGTGGACCGGTATATTATTGCATATTTTCTGAATGCCTCGGATGTGGGAATTTTTGTTTTTGCCATCCAGTGTACTCTTCTGCTGGATTTTATCCAAAGTGGCTTAGCCTCGTCGATCCTTCCGAAGGTATTTAGTATCTGGAAAGAGAAAAATATTAATTACGGCACCATAGAAGTTAATCGTTATTTTAACGGTTTTACCGCCATCTCTCTGTTAATCGTTCCTGTTTTGGTAATCGCATTACCATTGATCATCCCTATTGTTGTAAAAAACAAGGATTTTTACCTTACATTTAATTTTATAGCCATACTTTTTGCGGGATATGTTCTTGCCGGACTTCGCACATATTTTTGGGCCCCTTTAATGTACTTTAAGAAAACCAGGGCTTTACCCAAGGTCTTTTTTTACAGTTCGATTTTTCAGATCATTGTCAGTATCGTACTGATCCATTATTTTGGTTTGATTGGGGCTGTATGGGCTAATTTCCTGGTTAAACCGGTTCAGGTTATTATCATGTACAATGAAAGCAGGAAAGTTTTTGATTATAAATTAAATCCGTGGAAACTTATTTACCTTCCCATTATTTATATTACTGTAGTTGTGGTATCAGAATTATTTGCGACAAAGGGGACCCGACAGATTTTCGAAGTTGGTCAACTTCTCATCGCAGTGGTAATGGTTTTACTGGCCTACAGAAAAGAGGTGATGCCAATTATCAGGGAACGATTGCGTTTACAGCCTTAGGATTCTCCCGTTTCGCATTATTAATACTTGCATTCAGTTCAAATCCTACAATCAAACTGATGGCATTTATGTAAATCCAAACCAGGACGATCATTAAGGTGCCCAGAGAACCATACAGTGCGTTGTAGCTTGAAAAATTATCAACATAAAAGTTAAATCCGAGCGTGGTGGTCACAATAAGACAGGTTGCGAGCATCGATCCTGCTGAAAAGAACCGGAAGGACTTTTGCCTTACCGGAGCGAGGTAATAAATAAAAGAAATAGCCATTAACAGCAATCCCAAAATGACCAGCCATCGTAACAATTGAAGCATAAAAACTACGATGAAACTATTCTGAATGCTATATGGAAGTAACCAAGATAACAGGGTAGACCCAAATGTGATCAGACCGATGGCAATAATTAAAAGAAAGCTATTGATCAAAACAATAGCAATGGAAATGAGATATTGCCTGAAACTTGACCGTGTTTCCAGAGCGTGATATGTGTTGTTAAATGCTTCAATCAGGCTGTTTACCCCATTTGTCGAAAAATACAGTGTCAATATAAGATTGATGATCAAAAGGCTGCTCCGAGGACGAGTTACAATATCGATGATGGTTTCCTTAACTGATTCAAATGCCAGGCTGGGCATGAAATCCTGGATTATGCCCAATAACGATTGTTGGAAGTTTTCAATAGGGATGAATGGAATAATATTAAAAAGGAAAATCAGGAATGGGAAGATAGCCAGAAATACGGAATAGGATATTGATGCGGCGCGCGAGGTGATATAACCCTGAGTAAGCCCCCGAAAGAAAAACACAGCCACATCATAGAGGGGAACCCCATCAAAACCAGGCAAGGTAATACCTTTGGATCTTTTGAGCAACCAAACAACTGGCAACCATGTGTTTAATCGATCATAGATGAAGTTTTTCCCAGGCATGAATGCTCAATTAGGTTCAGCCTTAAGGCTCATATCCAGACTTTTTATTTGATGTGTTAGTGAACCCATCGAGATGAAATCAACCCCAGATTCGGCATAAGCGCGCAGTGTTTCTGTCGTAATCCCGCCACTGGCCTCGGTTTCGAAGCGCCCATTGATAAGGCGGACAGCTTCCTGCAGGTTTTTTGTAGAAAAATTGTCCAGCATGATCCGGTCAACTTTGCCATGTTCCAGTACCTGATTTAATTCAACCATGTTCCTGACCTCAATCTCGATTTTAAGTTTTTTTCCGGTATTGTTGAGATAAAAATCAACCGCATCAATGGCTTTCACAATTCCTCCTGCATAATCAACATGGTTGTCCTTGATCATTACCATGTCATAGAGACCCATCCTGTGGTTCTCTCCACCACCAGTTTTTACGGCATATTTCTCAAGTTCCCGCAAAAGGGGAGTGGTTTTTCGTGTATCCAATATTTTCGTTTTCAAGCCATCAAGTTTGCTAACGGCCAGATTTGTTGCCGTCGCAATGCCACTTAGTCTTTGCATGAAATTCAATACCAACCTTTCAGACTTGAGAATAGAGGCTTTGCTACCAGTAACTTCAAATACAATATCACCGTTTGTAACAGGAGCACCATCACGAAAAAAAACAGTCAGTTGCAGTTTTGGATCAACAGCTGCAAAAATTCGTTCTGCGAGGTTAACCCCGCATAATATGCCATTGTCTTTGACAAGTAGCTTTGCTTTACCAGGGATTTCCACCGGAAGTGTAGCCAATGTTGTATGATCACCATCACCGATATCTTCGGCAAGTGCATTGAAAATGATTTCGTCAATTGTCATAAATCAATTTTCCTGTAACTGTAATTGTTGAACAAGGTTTTGACCGTTTGCTGATTTAATGATAAAATAAACCCGAAAAATCTTTTTCCCGGCTTCAAGGCTGCCAATTGTATATTGTGAACCATCCGGGGATGAGCCTTGGCGGGTGATTTTAAAACTCTTTACCGGGTTTTGAGTAAAGAAGTCCTTGAGAATCTGGCCTGCCTGGGCTTTACTGAAAGTGTCATCATACCCTGGCAGGGTGAGGTCAATCATCGCATTAAAGTTTTTCGCGACCTCCATCGCATTTCCTGCCTGGATGGCAGCAGTAACCTGCGTTGCAGTTTCCTCCGGCCCGGGAGAAGCAACGAAGCCCAGAAAAAGAAAGAAAGGACAAATAAGGGCAATCAACTTTAAAGATATATTTTTCATACACGTTCAGTGTCTTGGTTAAAAAGAGTAAAACAAAGGTACATTATAAAAGGTTAAAGGTATAAAAGGTTTTTGATGTTTTTTATTGTTGACTGGATTTGCACTTTATAACTCTTACAGGACAACATGGCAAATATTCCATTGAATTTTGCATCTTTGCAGCAGAATTATGAAAATCAAGTTGATACTCGTTGGGAAAACAGAAGAGGATTATCTGAAAACAGGAATTCGTGAGTATGAGATGCGTGTTAAAAGGTATGTCCCCTTTGAAATAATTGAAATTCCTTCAATTAAAAATGCAGCTAACCTGCCTCAGGCAGAGCACTGTTTGCAAGAATCTGTCCTCCTAAGGAGAAAAATTTCTCTGGGAGATATTGTTATTTTGCTTGATGAGCATGGCAGGGAGATGAGGTCGACAGAATTTGCTTCATTTTTGAATAAGCAATTTTTATCCGGTGGTAAAAACCTTGTCTTTATCGTGGGAGGCCCTTTCGGATTCGATCCTTTGTTAAAAAAGCAGGCTTCATCAATACTTTCATTATCAAAAATGACGTTCTCTCATCAGATGGTCCGTCTTTTTTTTATTGAACAGTTATACAGGGGGCTTACAATCATGCGTGGTGAATCCTATCATCATGAGTAAAACTCACATCCGCAAATCCTTTAACATTTTTTTAACGGAATGGTTAACAAATATTAACATCATTACTAGCATTGTAACTTTATCATTTTATAAATTTGCATCCTCAAAAAAATCTTAGACATGGTTGAAACTGACATCAAGGAATTAAATGAACGGATCCAGAAGGAGAGCGCGTTTGTTGATATGGTGACAATGGAAATGCACAAAGTGATTGTTGGCCAGAAACAAATGATTGAACGGCTGATGATCGGATTGCTGGCAAACGGCCATATCCTGCTCGAAGGCGTTCCAGGGCTGGCTAAAACTCTGGCGATAAAATCGCTGGCAAACTGTATTGAAGCAAAATTCAGCAGAATTCAGTTTACACCAGATCTCCTTCCTGCCGATTTGCTAGGTACACTGATTTACAGTCAAAAGAACGAAGAATTCAAAGTTCGCAAGGGTCCCATTTTTGCAAACTTCATTCTGGCAGATGAAATAAACCGTAGCCCGGCAAAAGTACAAAGTGCGCTTCTTGAGGCCATGCAGGAGCGGCAAGTCACAATCGGGGATGAAACATTTATGCTGCCAGAACCTTTTCTTGTGTTAGCTACAGAAAATCCAATCGAGCAAGAGGGAACGTATCCATTGCCTGAAGCCCAGGTTGACCGGTTTATGCTAAAGGTTGTTATCGGCTACCCGGATAAAAAGGAGGAGAAAATGATCATTCGTCAGAATATAGGAAATGAGTCATTTCATACAAGTCCTATCATCACAACTGCTGACATTATGAGGGCACGGGCAATCACCCGTGAAGTTTACCTTGATGAAAAGATAGAAAACTATATTACGGATATTGTTTTTGCAAGCCGTTTCCCGGCAGATTATAAACTGAAGAAATTTGCCGGACTGATCAACTATGGTGGTTCTCCCCGTGCAAGTATCTATCTTGCCCTTGCTTCCAAAGCATACGCGTTCATAAAACGAAGGGGGTATGTCATCCCTGAAGACATCCGTGCAGTTGCTTATGATGTACTACGTCATCGCATAGGCCTTACTTATGAGGCGGAAGCTGAGAATATCACGTCTGAAGATATCATTAGTGAGATTCTCAACACAGTAGAGGTGCCTTAATGGATCTGTAACCCTGACATGCATTTTCACTATTTCGCAATTTCACTATTTCGCAATTTCGCTTTTTCGCTTTTTAATTTTGTATGGAATCCGCTGAACTATTCAAAAAGGTACGGAAAATTGAGATTAAGACCCGGGGTTTGAGCAATCAAATATTTTCTGGTCAGTACCATTCTGTCTTCAAAGGGCGAGGAATGGCCTTTTCTGAGGTCAGGGAATATCAGCCTGGGGATGATATCCGCAACATTGACTGGAATGTTACTGCACGTTTCAACCATCCCTACATCAAGATATTTGATGAGGAACGTGAACTTACTGTCATGTTGTTGATTGACGTGAGTGCATCCAACCAGTTTGGAACAAAAAAAGCATTCAAGCAGGATATGATCACAGAAATTGCTGCTGTCCTTGCTTTCAGTGCAATTCAAAATAATGACAAAGTTGGCGTCATTTTTTTTAGTAAAACAGTCGAAAAGTTTATTCCACCGAAAAAAGGAACATCCCACATACTCCGGATCATCCGCGAATTAATTGAATTCAGGCCACAGCAACAAGAAACTAATCTCACTGAACCCCTTCGCTTTCTGACCAATGCCATAAAAAAACGGTGTACAGCTTTCCTGTTAAGCGACTTTATGAACAGAGGCTTTGAGGATGCCATTAAAATTGCCAACAAGAAACATGACCTGATCGCAGTCAGGATTTTTGATGAACGTGAAATTGAGCTTCCTGATGTGGGGTTTATCAGGGTGCGTGATGCTGAAACCAGCAAACAACTTTGGGTTGATTCGTGCGACCGCAGGGTTCGCAGGCAATATAATAATTGGTACAAAGCCCACAACGACTACATAGCCGAAACATTTTTACGCAGCGGGGTGGATGTGGCACAAATAGCTACAGATCAAGATTATATCAAACCACTGTTGGGTATGTTCAGAAAACGAGGTGCAAGAAGATAATCCTAAAATAATGAATCTGTTAAAATTCAGCGTATTATCTGTTTTTCTTTCCTTACTTACGATGGGCTATGGCCAGGATGTTAGTGTATCCGCAAAGCTCGACACCAATGCCATGCTTATTGGTGATCATGTAGGGCTGACATTGAAATATACCGGTCCGGCAAAATCGCAGGTTTTATGGCCTTTTATGCCAGATACCATACTGGGATCAATTACTGTAATTGGTCGTGGGAAGATTGATACGGTATATGCTGTGGATAAAAAATCAGTTACGTATTCGCAACAGATTAATCTGACCTGCTACGATTCTGGTTTTTATACCTTTCCATCCATTCCGTTCAAATACAGAATGTTGCCTGATACTACCGGTTTGGTTTCTGTCACCACCATGATGTTATTAGCGGTCCATACGGTTAAGGTCGATACAACACTGGCGATCAAGCCTATCATTGGTCCATTGAAGGTTCCAATGACTTTTCGCGAAATGTTACCATGGATTCTGGCAGGTCTTGTTGTTTTGCTGTTGATTATCAGTGTTATATGGTATTTACGCAAACGGAAGAAGCAGGAACCCATTTTCGTTCTTAAACCCAAAGTTGTGCTTTCGGCACATGAACTGGCTCTTCAGGAAATTGAAAAACTGAGGGTTAAAAAATTATGGCAGGCTGGAAAAGTAAAGGAATACCACTCAGAACTTACCGAGATTCTCAGAAAGTATATTGAAGACCGTTTTCGCGTACCAGCCCTTGAGCAAACTACGATGGAAATTTCGCTTGGATTGAAAAATCATTCCGGATGCTCCCAGATTTCCTTGGATAAATTGGTCAATCTTTTAACTTTGGCTGATTTGGTAAAATTTGCCAAGGCGACACCATTGGCAACAGAAAATGAAAAAAGCCTGGCCGATGGAATAGAGTTTATTTATGAAACAATATCCGCATAAAAATGCTTAAAACACTGACATTCAGTAATCCCGGCTATCTCTTGCTGCTTTTGGTTATTCCATTGCTGGTGGTTTGGTATTTTTACCGGAGGAAAAGAAATACGGCAGATTTACAGATAAGCACCATTGAAGGGTTTGCGCAGGTTGGACACAACTTGAAATTTTATATATACCACGCTCTCTATGTGTTGCGTTTGTTCGCACTGGCATTGCTCATCATTGCGCTGGCAAGGCCACAGACTAGCCTGAGCAGACAGGATATCAGTGTTGAAGGCATTGACCTGGTTGTTGCCTTAGATGTAAGCTCATCAATGCTGGCCATGGATTTCAGGCCCGACCGACTTGAAGCAGCCAAGGATCTTGCAATTGAATTTATCGATGGAAGGCCAAACGACCGCATCGGACTTGTCATTTTTAGTGGAGAAACATTCACCCAATGCCCGCTTACCACAGACCATGCGGTGGTAAAAAATTTATTTCGTGATATTCATAGCGGGATGATTGACGATGGTACTGCCCTTGGCGACGGATTGGCAACGGCTGTTAACCGGCTACGGGGAAGTAAAGCAATCAGCAAGGTTATCATTTTACTTACCGACGGTGTTAATAACATGGGTTCTCTCGATCCCAGATCAGCCGCTGAAATTGCCAAGCTATATGGCATCAGGATCTATACAATAGGCATTGGAAGTATGGGGCAGGCGCCTTATCCGGTGCAGACACCTTTTGGGATGCAAACCCAGATGATGGAGGTGAAAATTGATGAACCCCTGTTGAAGGAAATCGCAAAAGGCACCGATGGACAGTACTTCCGTGCAACCAACAATGCGAAGCTTCGTGCAATTTACCAGGAAATTGATAAAATGGAGAAGTCTAAGATAGATGTGACAGAATTCCGGAAAAAGAAGGAAGAATTTTTACCTTTGGTGTTGCTTGCATTCATTTTAATCGGGCTGGAGATGCTTTTGAGATATTTGTATCTTAAAAATATTCCATAACGCATATACTTAACAATTAACGCTTAACACTTAAAACTTAACACTTGTTCAGGTTCGCACACATATATTTATTCTACCTGGGAGCGATCATCCCTATCCTTGTAGTGTTTTTTATCCTTTTCTTGTTTTGGAAAAAGAGAACCCTTGCGAAATATGGCGAATGGAATGTGATCAGGCAACTTATGCCTGATTATTCGGTTGGGAAATCCATCCTTAAATTTGCCTTGATGGTGGTAGCTCTTCTATCCCTGATAATTGCGCTGGCTGATCCTCAAACAGGTTCCCGGCTTGAGAAGGTTAAGCGAAAGGGGATTGACCTGATGATTTGTCTTGACGTATCCAATTCCATGTTGGCCCAGGATATAAAGCCCAACAGGCTGGAAAGGGCAAAGCAATCCATTATTCGTTTGATCGACAACCTGGAGGGCGACCGTTTGGGAATAATTGTATTTGCAGGCAAAGCATACACTCAATTACCTATTACCACGGATTATGCAGCTGCAAAAATGTTTATTTCTTCGATCAATACCGGCCTTGTGCCCACCCAGGGCACCGCAATTGCCGAGGCAATTGAAGTTGCCGCCAATGGATTCGGTGAATCAAAGCATAATAAGGCTATTATTGTGATCACCGATGGGGAAGATCATGAGGGAAATGTTTTGGAGCAAGCAGAAGCAGCGGTTAAAAAAAACATTGCCATTTATACCATTGGTATGGGATTACCTGAAGGTACTCCAATACCGGTTTACAGTGGTGACATCCAAACCGGGTACCGAAAAGACAGGGATGGCCAAACCATCATGAGTAAACTGGATGAAACACTTCTTCAGCAAATTGCCAGTGTAGGCAAGGGAATGTATGTACGTGCAACTACCACTGAAACAGGGCTTAATAAAATATTTGATGATATAAGTAAAATTGAGAAGTCTGAGATTGAGGAGAAGCAATTCAGCGACTATGAAGACCGTTTTCAATATTTCGTAGCCTTGTCACTTTTTCTTCTGATCCTTGACCTCTTTGTTTTTGAGCGCAAAACCCAATGGATGAAGCGATTTAAACCTTTTGATTTTGATTCGCAATGAGATACCTGACAATAATATTTCTTCTTTTCCTCACGGGCTATGAATCATTCTCCCAAAAAGAAAATGCATTGCTACGTCAGGGAAATCGCAAATTTGAAAATGGAGATTACAAGGAGGCTGAAAAGGATTACCGTAAAGCCCTTGAATTGGATAAAGAGTCAATAAAGGGACAATTCAACCTGGGCACTGCTGTATATAAGAATGGTAACTTTGAAGAAGCAACAAAGATTTACAACAACCTGGCCGAAAAGAACAAGGATCCTGAGGTACAGGCAAAAGTATTTCATAATCTGGGAAATTCTTATCTTCAATCTAAGGAGTATGAAAAAAGCATTCTTGCATACAAAAATGCACTGATGAATAGTCCGAAGAATGTTGACACCAAATACAATCTGGAGTATGCCAAAATGATGTTAAAAAAGCAGCAGCAACAGCAACAACAGAATAAGGACAACAAGGATAAAAAGGACGACAAAAAGGACGAGAAGGACAAAAAGGACCAGAATCAGGATCAAAAGCAAAAAAACGACCAGCAGAAACAGCCCCAGGATCAGAAAAAAATCAGTAAAGATGATGCGGACCGTATGTTGGAGGCATTAAAAAATGATGAAAAGAAAACCATGCAAAAAGTTAAAAAGCAGAAGGCTAAAGTGCAGGTGATTGGGATTGAAAAGGATTGGTAAAGATTTGAACGTTATGTTAAAAAAAATCATTTATTTTTTCATCATATTTATATCTCTGATAGCGAAAGCCGGATATTCTCAGGATGTTAGGCTGATGGGCCAAACCAAAACAGTCGTTGTGGTTGGTGAAACGTTCACGCTTAGTTATACCCTCAATGCCCAGGGTAGTGGATTCCGGGGGCCGAATATTCAGGGTTTTGACTTGCTGAGCGGGCCAAACACAAGCCAAAGTTCAAGCGTTCGGTTTGTCAATGGCGGTACAACCATGTCCATTGCTTACACTTATACTTATTTAATGCAAGCCACGAAGGAAGGAACCTTCGATATACCTGCTGCCAGTGTTATGGCCAATGGGAAGCAAATTACTTCGAATACACTGACAATCAAAGTTGTCAAAAATGCAAATTCTTCCGGAAATCAGAATCAGTCAGCGGGCGCTCAGACCAGGGGAGCCGGCTCCCAATCGAGTTCTGTTGGTGGTAACAGCAACGATGTGTATGTGAAGGCCTTTGCCTCCAATTCCAATCCTCTGCAAGGTGAAGGCATTGTGATTACCTACAAAATTTTCACCAAGGTACCCATTGCACAGATCAATATTAGTAAACTTTCGTCATTTTCAGGGTTTTGGTCTCAGAACCTGATGAAGGAAAATGATAAACTACAGCAAACAACACAGGTTATTGATGGTGAACAATATATTGTTGCCGATATACGAAAAATTGCACTTTTCCCTTTGAAAAGTGGCCGCCTTGTTATTGATCCTCTTGAACTGGCGTGTGTCGCACAAGTCAGAAGACAATCAAAAACCAAGACAGGAGATCCATTTTTTGATGATTTTTTCAATGACTCTTTTTTCAACTCCGGGGTTGCCAATGTTGAAAAAAATCTTAAATCCAATCCAGTTATTATTACAGTTCAACCACTTCCTGAAGCAGGTAAGCCAAGTGATTTTAGCGGAGCAGTAGGTAATTTCACCTTCCATTCGGAGGTTGATAAAACAAGATTGAAAACCAATGAAGCCGTCACATTAAAGTGCACCGTTAGCGGCAAAGGGAATATTCAGTTAATTGATAAAATGAATGTTGTCTTTCCGCCTGATTTTGAAAGTTATGACCCGAAAATAACGAGTGACATACAAACAACTGCAGCAGGAATTTCGGGCAACCAGATATTTGAGTATTTATTAATTCCCAGAAAACCAGGGAAATTCAGCATCAAGCCTATCATATTTAGTTATTTTGACCTTAGTAAAAAACGATATATCTCGTTGAGCAGTCCGGAATTTTCACTTGATGTTGAAAAGGGAAGTGGAGAATCAACAGCCGTAATGACTTATTCTGGTGCCAATAAAGAGGAGATAAAATACATTGGAAGTGACATCAGGCACATTAAGGATAATATTTTCACGCTCATACCCTCAGGATCGAGGTTCTTTTTCTCTTTGGGATTCTGGATGTTGCTGACAATTCCGTTTTTGGTTTTTCTGATTTTTCTGGTATTATGGCGAAAATTGGCTGCCCGCCGCAGTGATACGGTACTCATGAAAAATCTTAAAGCAACGAAAATTGCCCGAAAAAGATTGCAGAAAGCTGAAGGCTTTCAAAAATCCGGGCAACAAGATAATTTTTATATTGCAATTTCCCAGGCTCTTTGGGGTTATCTGAGTGATAAGTTCAGTATTCCGATGGCCGAGCTCAGCATCGATTCGGTCCATGAAGCTTTGATTCGCAAAAATGTGAGTGAGGTGATTATTTCACAATTCATTGTTACATTGAATAATACTGAGTTTTCCCGATTTGCGCCCGGAGAGAAAACAGTTAACATGGAGCGAATTTATCTCGAGGCGCTTGAAATAATTACAAAAATGGAGAGGGAATTGAGATGAAGGATACAAAATCTTTCAGCATAGTAGTTGTCCTGCTGTTCTTCTCGATTGGGGTATTTGCCTCAGTTGAGCAGGTGAACATTGCAAAGGCAAACAAGGCATATTCAGCAGGTTCTTATACTGATGCTGCTAATCTTTATCAAAAAGTTGTTGACGCAGGCTATGCTTCGCCAGAACTTTTTTATAATATGGGGAATACCTGCTATAAACTGAATGATTACGCGAGGGCAATTCTTTGGTATGAACGTGCAAGACGTCTTGATCCGGGCAATGAAGATATTAACTTTAATCTCAATGTGGCGAATACGAAAATATCTGATAAAATTGAGCCTTTGCCGGAACTTTTTTATAAGCGGTGGTTTAATAGCCTGGTGTTGTTTCTGCCATCTGATACATGGGCATGGATGAGCGTTTTTCTGTTTATTTCCGGGATCCTTTGTTTTATTCTTTATCTTGTTTCGAGAGTACTTGTTTTACGAAAAATTGGTTTTTGGTCTGCCATTGGACTATTTTTAGTCTTCATTGTTGCTTTTACATTTGCCTGGGTTGGATATCGTTTTTCTGAATCAGCCAATGAAGCAATCGTATTTACTCCTACCATAACAGTAAAAAGTTCACCCGATGAAAAGAGCACCGACCTGTTTGTCTTGCATGAAGGTGCCAAAGTGAAGCTTCTGGATAACATCAGTGGCTGGTATGAAATCCGAATTGCCAATGGAAGCGTTGGCTGGTTACCCATCAAGGCGCTTGAAAAAATATAGTTAGAATCCCTGTTTGGCGGTTAATGCTGCCCTTTTGCAGAAGAAAGTATCCTATAGGCAAAATAATTTTGCAGGATACTTTTTTTGCTTTATATTTGTTCGATTAAAATGAACACTGCTACACATTCGTCTATCCATTGATTTTTGCACATGTAGGAAATATAAAATCCAGAAAAACATACATATACGTTAACTAAAAAGAGTGATATGAAAAATAGATTTTTACCTCTAAGCATGATCTCAACTTTCCTGAGCCTTTCCTTGGTTTTTTTATCTGTGTTGTCGTTGGCCAGCCAGCCAGGGAATCCGGATCCCCGGAAATCGGATAGATCATGGCTGGAAACTGTCCGAGCTAACCAGCACACGGGGATTGTCAATCCGCAGGATGTCATCAAAGCCCGTCAACAAGCTGAAGATCTACGGTTTAAATCTAGCTCGGCAATGGGCCTCAATTGGTTTAGTGCCGGTCCTGACAACTTTACTGGTTTGGTTTGGAGTACCATTTTTGATAACACTGATCCCTCAGGGTTAACCATTATAGCTGGTGCAGTGAATGGTGGCATTTGGAAATCAATTAATCTTGGCCTCACCTGGACACAGATGCCGGTGGCTTTGAATCTTGTGCCCAAAGTTTCATCGTTGGTCCAGGCTTCCAATGGTACCATTTATGCAGCAACAGGTGTCACCTCTTGTAAAACGATCAAATTCAATGGAGACGGGATTTACCGTTCTACCGCCAATGGTGAATTTACTCCTATACCTGGCACCTTGGGGAACCCCGATTTTAATGGTGTAACCAAACTGGCGATCAACCAGCAGACGGGTCGTATTTTTGCTGCAACAGTTGGTGGCTTATATTATAGTGATAACGGCGATGTTTGGGATAAGGCTGTTTCAGGATACGCCATGGACGTTGTTGTTGGATCTGACGGAACTGTTTTGATGGCTGTTGGTGATTCTGCTTACATGGCTCCTTCAGGAGATCTTAATGCAAAGATAACATTGACCACGGGCAAGGTAAATGGTCTTCCGAAGAGTGGTACGACCTGGATGGTTTTTGCAATCGCCCCTTCTGATCCCAATGTGATGTATGCCAGTTTAATCGGTACAGATGCACAGGCGAAGGTTACTTTTAATGTGTACTCATCCACCGACAAGGGCGTTACCTGGTCTGTGGTATTTCCTGATAATCCAACATTTTTACCCTTTGGCGCCAGCTCCACTTATGGTTGTTATTCGAATACCATGGCAGTTTTTCCCAATGATCCTTACAAGTTATATCTTGGAGGTACAAATATGTGGTATGGCGAGCGTATTCAAACTTCCGGTTTCTATAATTGGGAACAGGTGAGTTTCGGAAGTTTTGGTAATTTAAGCCCCTTCTTTGTTCCGTTATATCATCATAGCTATATGTTTCGGCCAAACAATGCGTCACAACTCATTGTTGCCTCCGACGGCGGAGTAAGTGTTGCTACCATTGGGAAAACAGATATTACATTCCAGACCAGTAACAAAAATTTGCAAACTACTCAATTTACATCGGTGGCTTATTCAGCACAGAAGGGTTATGTAATGGGGGGCGGATATCGGATCGGAACGCTTGCCATGGGATTCTTTTGTCCTTCCCAGGTTAGTTTTCCAACCAATGGGTACCAGATCTGGCGGGAAGATGCAAGTGCACTTGGCCCAAATTATCAACCGCAGAGAGCCAATTTTTGCGGAGATGGAGGAACAAGTGAATGGTCAAATATCGATTCACGTGTTGCGGTTTATACCAAGGTAGGAACCTTGAAAATCCGTCGGCAGGATTTTACAGATATCAACTATGACAATACTTTCTTCACAAAAGGGGTCAATGCGGTTGCTTCTGCCCGTATGCCCATGAGGCTCTGGGAAACTTTTAATCAAGGTCAGGTTTTTGGAATTACCCGCGACAGTGTTAAATTTTTCGCTGAGCAGAAGGGAATCCCTGCAGATACAACGATTATGATCAGAAGTAAATCAAACAATTTCTTATTTCCATATTATACTACAAGTCCGATTCCAAAGGGCGATAGCATCATTATTGCAGATCCAATTGCCAGCCGCTTTTTCATTTTTGGAGACACTTCAAATGTCAAAGGGATTTATATGACCAAGGATATGCTTAAATTAGCCAAGGAACCTGAATATTTTCTTCTTTTTAAGGATGTTGTTGCAGATGACCTGATTTCCGCACTTGCTGTATCAGCCGACCTCAACACTGCCTGGGCAGGGACTTCAAAAGGCAGGCTGATCCGGATCACAGGTATCCTCAACGCTTACGATTCAGCAACAGCCAATATTACAAGTTCTCAATGTGTTCTTGATGATACCGTGTTTTCAAATACTCCTTTTACAGGGCGTAACGTAACCTCGATTTCTATTGATCCGACAAATTCAAATCGTGTGCTTGTAACACTCGGGAATTATGGGAATCAAACCTATGTTTACTATTGTCAGAATGGGAATGCCTCTGCTCCATTGTTTACCTCCATCCAAAGCAATCTTCCCCAAATGCCCGTTTACAGCGGGTTACTGGAAATGCATGGCAATAATGCGATCCTTGGAACTGATCTTGGAGTTTATACCACTTCAAATCTTAACTCAGCAACCCCTCAATGGACAGTTGACATGGAACATATTGGTTTTGTTCCGGTTACAGATGTGCGTCAACAAGTGATGCACGATTATCATATTCTCAACTATGGAGTGATCTATATTTCTACTTATGGCCGTGGTTTGTGGATGGATACAACCTATTATTCCCCGGTTGGAATTGAGCCTGTCTCCAGGGAAGTTGCTACAAATGGATCACTGAAATTGAATCCAAACCCTGTTGACGATGTTCTTTACATCAGTTACACAAATGAAAGTACCGGAGACCTGAACCTGTCAGTGCTTGACCTAAATGGTCGTATTGTAATGAGTTCTTCATTTGGGAACCAACCAAAAGGAACTTTTTCAACTGCGGTCAACTTAGGCAGTCTTTCTCACGGTTCCTACATTGTTAAGGTAGGAAAAGGTATTGGGAAAATTGTGAAACTCTGAAAAATCAGATTATAGATCAATTTAAATAAAAGGAGGGTTGCCCATAATGAGCAGCCCTCCTTTTATTTACGGCACAATCTGCCAGTATTGATTCTTCCTAATTGAGTGATCTTTTGAAATCCTGAAGAATTTTTATGTCATCTTTTGTGATGTAGCCGATTTCAACAGCTTTCTGAATGAGATGGTCGTAGTCTGTTAGTGTGATCAAGGCGCAATCAGCCTCTTTAAAACTTTTATCAGCCTTTGATAAATTATAGGTGAATACGGCAAGCATCCCCTTGATATTACATCCTGCATCTCGCAACGCTTTAACGGCACCTAAACTGGAGCCTCCGGTAGAAATAAGATCTTCAACAACAACAATGCGCTGACCATGACGAACTTCCCCTTCAATTTGATTTGAAAGGCCATGTTCTTTTTTTTCGGTTCGAACATACGAAAAAGGTAGCCCAAGTTCCTGTGCAACCAAAACCCCCTGCGCAATCCCCCCTGTTGCAACCCCAGAAATTGCCTCTGGTTCAAAATTGTTTTCCTCGATAGCTTTCACAAAATGCTGTCGGATAAATGTACGGATTTCCGGATAGGACAAGGTGATACGATTGTCACAATATATCGGTGATTTGATCCCTGATGCCCATGTGAATAATTCTTTGGGGCTGAGTTTTACTGCTTTGATTTTTAAAAGAAGCTCGGCTGTTTTAAAAGCAATGTCTTTGTTGTATATCATAAAAGTATTGTTATTTATTCTGGTGCAAAGATAATAATAGATGCGGGGTTGTTGGTCTGGTGTTTTGAAAAAACGTAATTTTACCCTGTAAATTTTGTACCAATGAAAATATTCCTGAATGACCGTACGATAGATTTTATAAGGGTATATCCCGAAACTCCTCTAATGACTGATTTTGTGGTACAATATCAATCAGTGGATCAATTAAAAGAAGCCTGGGAGGATTTTAAAAGGTATGAAAAATATAAAAAATTCTTAATCGTTGATCCTGAGGGCCGACTTCAAGACGATGATATGGCTGTCAAAGCTTTTATTTCATTATTTAAGTGCATACCTGCTGCAGGCGGGCTTGTTAAGAACGAAAAAGGTGAATTTCTTTTTATCCATCGACTTGGTTTCTGGGACTTACCAAAAGGGAAAATAGATAAAAAGGATATTCCGGGAACCGAATATACTATTCATGATTTGATTTCAGCACAAACAGCTGCGATCCGGGAGGTAAAAGAAGAAACCGGACTTAAAAAAGTGGTCATTCGGAAAGTACTACCTGTTACCTGGCATATTTATGCAGTTAAAGATAAGACTATTCTAAAAAAAACACAGTGGTTTGAAATGGAAGCTGATTCCGGACAAGTGTTAAAACCGGAAGCCAGGGAAGGTATTTTTCTTGCGAAATGGACATCGCCGGAGGCCATTCATTGTATTCTATCCCATACCTATGCATCGATCAGAGAACTTCTGCTGGAAGTGATGTTTTGACCATTCAAATCCTGGTCGACAAAGAGATAGAGCATAGGAGGTATTTAATGATCGTCTGCCTGAAAACGGAATCCTAAGCGTTTACCTGTACTTATTGACATTGCATCTAATGTGGTTTGCATTTCAGCAACTGTCACCTCTTTGATATTGTCGTATGGAGGTGTTAAAAGGTCGAAATTCAAGGTATAGTGTATCGATGAGTGTATGATTTGCTGAGTGGCCTTTTTGTCCAGAATATTACTTGTAAAATTATTGTAAAGCAATCCTATTTCACGTTTCCCCTCTGTGAAATAATGGTTCTCATGATTTATGAAAATCCGACCGATACAATAACCGATATCGTTGGATCTGTTATATTTAAAGGAATCTGCAAGAAAGTTGAAAATGTGTATGATTCCACAATAGGACCGTGTCTTATCCTCCCGGATATAACTGCTTTTCATTACTATATGATCACGAGGGATTTCGAATACATTGGAGTGCATAAAGAAAATTAATATATCAGAACCGAATTTAACCTGGAACTCAAAAACACCCCTGTCAATGTATTCGAATAAAACAGGAAATGGCGCCTTTTTTAGTTTTCCTTTGTTTGCCTTGACAAACTCATCACTTTCCTGTTTGAAGATGTTAAATCTTTCAAGTGTATTGTGATACACTTTTTGTTTTAAACTACTCTTGTCGATAATTGCCCTGACAAGCGACTTGGTATTGGGAGAGGTTGGTTGCATGACCAGTTTACTTTATTGCAAAATTATGAATTAAATTGACGGGGTATTGCTTTCCATTGTATAATATGACTCAGCCAAAATCCAGAGAAATAGACCCAATATATGCATGAATCTTCATACTTTTGCATTTCGAATATTACTCATCTTTACATACTTATTCCAACCATGAGAAAAGTTTCCATAGTTTTCCTGCTTTTAATGTTGTGCATAAACGCTTTTGCACAGAGTGGCGATTCGAAACCGATTGAACAGTCCCCGGTTTACTTTGATGTTTCTCCGCCGTTAAGAGATATGGTTAAGCGGCTTCCCCCGAAAGCAGAAACTTCATGGAAGGACGGCATTGTCAGGAACAGGTTCAATGTTAAACCCCACCCACAAAACACGGTTCCCGGAGGGCTTCAGGACCCAAACCTTCAGACGACTGATGGTATGATAATTACGGATACAACCATTGTGAACTTTGACGGAAACACAAACACACAAGGGTATTATCCCCCTGACACCCATGGAGATGTGGGACCTTCTCAATATTTCCAGGTGGTAAACTGCCACTATTCCATATACAGTAAAACAGGAGCCTTGCTGCTTGGACCTTTAGATAACAGCACTATTTTTAATGGGTTACCAAATAATTCAAATGACGGGGATGCTGTTGTACTTTATGATGAACAGGCTGACCGTTGGTTTTTTTCACAATTTTCCCTCCCAAATTATCCAGCCGGACCCTTTTATCAGATGATCGCTGTTTCTACTACAGGTGATCCTACAGGTTCCTGGTATCGATATGAATATTCATTTACCAATATGCCCGATTATCCAAAATTCGGCGTTTGGCCGGATGCTTACTATATGTCGATGCACATGTTTACCGCTAATATATTCAGCTATGCAGGTATTGGCGCTGTTGCCTTTAATCGTACACTTATGTTGGCAGGAAGTCCTGCCGCGACCATGGTAACTTTCACCAAACCTGCTTCTGACGAAGCTTATGGATGGTTACCTTCCGATTGCGACGGGCCGTTCCCAACTGGTAACCCTCCCAATTATTTCCTTTATTCCTTTGATGGTACCAGCAATGATCATCTGGGGATTTATGAATTTCATGTTGACTGGGGGACCCCTGCCAATTCTACATTCACAAATTTTCTTTCTCTTCCTGAAAATGCATATACAATAAATTTAGCTGGTATTACCCAACCTGGGACGACTGTGAAGCTTGATGTTCTGAATGACCGTATGATGTACCGGCTTCAGTACCGTTCATTTGGCAGCTATTCTACCCTGGTTTGCAACCATACGGTTGATGTTTCTACAAATATTGCAGGAATCCGCTGGATAGAATTAAGAAAGAGCACAGGTGCATGGTCAATCTATCAGCAGGGAACCTACTCCCTGGCCGACAATAACAGCCGCTGGATGGGAAGCATAGCTATGGATTCCAGCGGAAATATTGCATTGGGTTATTCTGTTTCCGGATCTAGTTTATATCCTTCAATCAGGTATACCGGACGTAAAAAAAATGATGCACTGAACCAGATGACAATTGCCGAAAGAGGAATTTTTAACGGAGGTGGTTCACAAACCGGGTCGGCTGCACGCTGGGGTGACTATAGCGCGTTGAGTTGTGACCCAATTGCCAAGGCTACCTATTGGTATACAACGGAGTATCTGTCTACTACTTCCTCAACAGGGTGGAAAACGAGAATAGCATCCTTTAAATTCGCCAGTAATCCTGTCGTAGTCACAAGCGATGCTACTGCAATCACTTGTTCAGGAGCTACGCTCAATGGTAGTGTTAACCCAAACGGGCTGGCAACAACCTATCATTTCGAGTGGGGAACAACAGTGAGCTATGGCAACAATACAACAACTTTATCTGCCGGACCAGGTACAGCACCTGTTCCCGTTACAGCACCCATCACCGGACTTATCAGTGGCACAACCTACCATTTTCGCTTAGTTGCAGTGAATTCTGATGGTATCAGCAATGGCAGCGATATGACATTTGTGCCATGCGCAGCTGTTGTTACCACCACCCCAGCCTCATCCATAACAATGACGACTGCCACTGCAGGTGGGAATGTAATCTCCGACGGAGGAGCCGCCGTTTCAGCAAGAGGCGTTTGCTGGAGCACCACGGCAAACCCAACTATTGCTGGCAGCCACACCAACGATGCATCCGGTCTGGGAGTATTTACCAGTTCGATTACCGGACTAGCCGCCAACACCATCTATCATATCAGGGCATACGCTACCAATACCACCGGAACCTCATACGGTAGTGATTTAACTTTTTCTACCCTCTGTGGCATTTCAGCCATCCCTTTTAGCGAAGGATTTACCAATACCACCATCCCAACCTGCTGGTCACAGATTGACAACCAGGGGAATGGGCAGATCTGGCAATTCGGGATCATAACAGGACAAACACCAGCCCCCGCCCTCAATGGAAATTATGCCTATCTGAACAGCCGGAATTACGGAACCGGAAATTCACAAAATGCCGACCTGATTACCCCTACAATCGACATGACGGGTTATATTAATATTACGTTACAATTCAACCACTATTTCAGATCTACCACCGGAAGTTCGGGCACCGTTTCCTATAGCATCAACAATGGTTCTACCTGGACTGTTTTACAAACTTTTACAGTGACTTCAGCAACCAATCCAGCGGTATTCAACCAGGTAATTGCAGCATTGGCAGGACAGAGCCAGGTGAAATTCAAATGGAATTATACCGGAACGTATGGCAGGTACTGGGGTGTTGATGATGTGAGTATTACCGGAACAAGCGGTAGTCCGACACTTACGGTCAGTCCTTCAAACCAGAATGTCAATGCACCAGCTGGAACCACCCCATTCACTGTTGCATCAAACTCCGCCTGGACCGTCACAAGCGATCAGCCATGGTGTTCCGTGACCCCCTCAGGTACCGGAGGCGGCACCATTACCGCAACATACGCACAAAATACACTTCTTACACCACGTATTGCCAACATCACAGTTACAGTTGCTACTCTACCACCTGTTGTGGTTACAGTAACTCAGGCAGGTGCAGCACTAACACTTAATGTGGCGCCACCCAATCAATCTGTGACTTCTGGGGCCGGATCAACCAATTTTACCCTTACAACGAATGCCATCACCGCCTGGACGGCTGTTAGTGATCAGGGATGGTGTACAGTTACCCCCACAGGAACCGGGGATGGAACTATCACTGCAAATTATACACAGAATACATTATTTTCTTCACGAGTTGCCAATATTACTGTTACTGTAGCAGGAGTTTCGCCGGTTGTGGTCACAGTTTCACAGGCGGGATCATCTCCAACTCTTTCTGTAACGCCCCCCAATCAAAATGTTACTTCTGTAGCAGGAACAACCACTTTCAATGTGGTTTCAAATTCATCCTGGATAGTTTCAAGCGATCAAACCTGGTGTTCTGTGTCTCCTTCAGGAACAGGCAATGGGATAATTCAGGCAAATTATACAGAGAATACATCTGCCATGATCCGTGTTGCCAATATCACTGTTACAGTGGCCGGACTTCCACCTGTTGTTGTGATGGTGACCCAAACGGGAACTACACCAACGCTGACCGTAACTCCTTCAAACCAGGATGTGACTGCCCCGGCGGGAAATACCAGTTTTTCTATTACAACCAATTCTTTATGGACTGCAAGTAGCGACCAGGGATGGTGTTCAATAACACCTTCAGGAAATGGCAGTGGTTCGATGATCGCAACCTATATGGAAAACCTCTTGCTGACCCCGCGGATTGCAAATATTACGGTTCTTGTCAATGGAATCGGTCCGGTGGTAGTTACGGTTACACAGTCTGGAATTTCACCCACACTGCTTGTAACCCCGGATAGCCGTGATGTAACTGTTGCAGCAGGGGCAACGAATTTCAGTATTATTTCCAACAGTGACTGGACAGCAAGTTCAGGTGCTCCATGGTGCACAGTGTCTGCTTTTGGCACCGGAAATGGCACCCTTGATGCCATCTACGAGGAGAATACAGGTCTGAACCCACGGACAGCAATCATCACGGTAATCGTAAATGGGTTAACCCCGGTCACTGTAACCGTCTTCCAGGAAGGTACGGTAGGAATTTCAGAAAGGATCCAGAGCAATATCATGCTCTTCCCAAATCCCAGCAAAGGCAGGTTTTCTGTTGGTGCTGCTGACCACGATATTCTGAATGTAAAAATTGAGGTGCTTGCCATGGATGGCAAGGTTGTTAGTGTTTTCAATTGCTCGGGAAGAGACATTTATAATTTCGATCTTTCAGATCAGCCCAAAGGCAGCTATCTTGTAAGGATCATAACTTCCGAGGGTATTGCTATCCGGAAAATGATAATGGATTAGCAAATTTTGGTCAGGATTCCGAGGTCTTGCCATTATCCTGGAAGAAACCAATTTTTTACTAAAAAATGACGATGGATAACCTTATACAAGGTCAGTCGGAAGAAGCTTTTTCTCGGCGTTCTTTATTTCATTTGAGTTTCTTCTCAACTTGTGTTTTTATTTTTGCGGCGCTGGTAGTACAGTTTTTTCTGACCCTGCAAACAGCTGTTTTGTTAAAGGTATTTTCATATCCCTTCCAATATAGCCTTTTTACAATAAAATATTTATCCAATAGCAGTTCAGGATGGTCGACCGAACAAGTGTTTTTTGTATTTGTCTCAGGACCGCTGCTTCTATCTGTTATTGGTATGCGGTTTTTATGGGCACTAAATGGCAGTATCATTTCAAGTTGGAAAAACAGTCTGATTTTAACCTGGATAACCTTTCTACTAGTACATGCCTTACCATGCGGGATTATTGCAGGCGCATTCTGTTTTGATTATTTTGGAATAGCTTTCCAATGGATAAGCACCAATTATTTAATGAATGGGTTTGCGGCGCTACTGGTTATATTGATCCTCGTAATGTCAAGTCGATTGTGGCTATTCCTGTTTTTAAAAACATCATTCACTCCTGTTATTTTAAATAATAGTGATTACCGCAGAAGTTACTTCAAAAGTGTTTTTCTCAAACCATGGATTTACGGGATGATTGTCCTATTGTTTTTCAACTGGCCTTTTAATAGCTTCTATTGGCCAGTGTTTTTGTCAAGTCTTGGCTTTCTGACCATATATTCGTCCAATCGGCTCTCAATGGTTCCGGATATGGAGATAACTGATACCGGATCTGAAATTTTCATTTCCAGGGCTCAGGTATTATATGTCGTACTCGGGTTGGTTTTGATCTGGATGGCTGGCGAAATTAAACTTAAGTTTTGACAAAAAATTACTCTTGATGGAGTTCATTTGTCTGTTTATTCTGTGTCCCGATATACCATTTCCACGCACCAAAAGCAGCCACCAAAGCCAGAGCAGCCACCAAACCTCCATCTGCAGAAGCACCACCACCTTCACCTCCTCTGTTTCCACCCAGGTCGTGCCCTCCATTGCTCCCTCCGGTAGGAGGTCCGCTCGGTTGAGCTGAAATGTAATTCAAGGAAGATGAGATGAGAATAACCGTGCCTAAAAGAAATAAACGTTTAATAAATTTTTTCATGGTTTTAGCTATTTAATATCAGCGGATAAACACTTTTGTACAATATGCGTTATTATTTGTGACAAGATTCACAATGTAGCATCCGGCAGGTACATTCAGATCGATTTTGGACATTGAATCCAGTAACCTTTGCTGAACTATTTTCTGCCCCAGAATGTTAAAGATATACACATCGCCATTCAGAGTCCCGGTTGATTTGTTCTTGATATATACCGAATTATTGAACGAAAAAATAGTGAAGTCGTTGTTTTCTTTAGAATTATCAACACCAAACGGGCCAACAAAATGCAAATGGAACCGTTCAGGAGCATCTCCTGAGTTCGCCGAAAAATTATAGGTTGGCATATTTTTAAGATCCTGATTTTTGCCGTTTTTCTGGTCTTCAAGTATCACGCTGGAAGCAACAGAGAAATTGTCCAGTCCTTTTGCCGTCAGGGTATAGTTAGCCGATACTCCTGCTTTAACCCCAATTACCACAATAGAATTCTCATCAATTGCCGACAATCTTTCTATCGAATAATTTTTACCGCCCCTGATGGAAAACATTTCAGGCGCTTCATTGTCCATGCTCCAGAATTTAAGTGAGCCTCCGGTTTCAAAAGTGGGGTTCACTGCAACCATCATTTCATCACTGAATGTGTTTGCAGAAGTTGTTAATTGAAATCTCAGCAAATTCGCTAAGTCATTATCTTCTTTGAGCCAGGTTTGAGCAGCATGCACCTGAACATCTTTTGTCATGTAAAGGTTGCCGGTAGAAGAGGCTTCAACAAAGAACCCCTGCATAGGGGCAATGTTCCGGGATGTGCCATGAGTCCCGGAATGGATGGTGGTACTGTAAATACCATAATTCCTGTCAGCGTCGTTGTATATCCAGTAATCTGCTCCATTGTTTGCCAGAACTGATTTCTCCCAACCGGAACTTGCTTCCCAGTCGATTGCCGATGGAAAGGGATTTCCGACAAGATTCCATGGGTTATTAAATGAACCATCGCTTTTAATGATGGGAACAGACTGACTTCCATAGTTCAGATTCCCGGAATAATTATGAGTGGTGCTTCCAGTGTAACCTGAGCCATAAGCTACGAGGTACCCTCTGCCAACATCGAATTGAGGAATAGCAAGGCCAAATCCGGCGGAACTGCCGATTGCCTCTTTCACCTGGCTATTATAAGTGCCGACATCATCTTCCCTGAGATTCACCCAATAAAGTTGCGAAGTTGTGTTCGCATTCGGATTCCAGTAGTAGAAATCCCATCCCCAGGGTGCCGGACCAAAGGTGAGGGGATCGTTGGTGGGAGTTGGGGCAAATTCAGGCCAAATTGGCTGAGCAGCAACAGGGGATGAAAGGAAGTGCCAGTTTAAAGTGCCTGCTATGTATCTTTGCACGGTTCCCAGGAGAGAATTATTTGCAATCATAGAAGCCGTTCCACTTGCATCAGAATAAAGAACAATCCCATCTGCTCCGCCACTATTGTTTGTAAGTGTACCGGAAACAGTAAGATGGGTTGCAGGGGATATTTTAAAAGTTTTCCCGCTATTGATCAGTAAGGTACCGGAAACCGTTGTCAATTCAGTGTTACTAAGTGTTACGCCTGTAGTGTTGTCACAGGTGATATTATTAAACGTGGTAGGGCTTGAACCCTCGATAGATTGGGCTACAGAGCCATTGAAGGTGAAGGTACTTCCTGTTGAGTTGAAAGTAGTGGCGCCATTGTTTACGAAGTTTCCACCGAGGTTGTGTGAAAGACTCCCTGCCGTGAAGGAGGTGCCTGAACCGAGTGTCAGGTTTCCATGAATAGTCAATGGATAACTTGCAGTCGTGGAAGCTGAACCGGATATAGATAATGATCCGTTTATTGTTAGTGCCGTGCCAGGTAAAGATTTAATGCCGCTCCCGCTAAGTGTGAGATTTCGGTAATATCCTGTTCCATCGGGTGTTGTAATTGTTTGAGCACCAGATTTACTAAATACGACGGTGTTGTCATAGATGTCAGCATACCATTGGCCTGTACCAGTTTTTGTAAAGGTGTTTGCAATTTCCAGGGTGCTACCGGCTTGATTGGTTACATTGGCATCAGTGGCGATTTCAACGTCATAAAACCTCGAATGGCCGGAAATTGTCGTTCCTGACCTTGTAAAGATAACTGTACTGGTTCCAGGGTCATTGCCGGCAGGGTTCTGGTCTTCCCATCCACCACTGAAACTATTTTGTATGGTCAGGGTATTATTTCCCATGGTCAATGCACCACCAGTTTCAATTGTCATAGTGTTTATTGTTACCCCACCAGAGGGCAACACCGGGTCGATAGCCACATCCGGGATTATAACATGGCTTCCTTCTCCAACCTGGCCGACAGGTGTCCAGTTGTTTTCCTCAAACCAGGAGGAACTCACGGAGCCATTCCATCGCTTATGGCTTACCAGATAATCGCGCAAGGTAAAAATGGTTCTCCATTCATGGGTGGTGGGAATGATAATAAAGTAACTGATGGGGACATTAGATAACCCGATAAAATTATTGGCAAAATCGTAGTTTGCCCTTCCGTGTTCGTCTGCTGGAATTCCTCCTCCAATATCATAGTCCCATGTTACCATTTTAGCCTCTGTATTCACATACGAGGTTATGCTGCTTGTGAGTTCAGTATCAAGATAGTGAAAATTAGCGGCCACCCGTGAACCGGAAGAATAACCTGGCTGGACTTTTGGAACAATTTCGTAGGTTCTTTTTATTGCATCCCTGATGGTATCACTTGTTCTGACACCCGGAGGGGTGTTGCCAATTGTAATGCTCACCAGCAGAGAGTCAGGCATTGTTCCTTCGGTTAGTGCAATTGTTGTGTACTGGTGGCCAAAAGTGTAGGCAGTGTTTGCCAGGATAGTTGTTCTTTTTACAGTTCCGGTAACATCCCCGGTGCCGATCGTAGTTGCGGCAGCACCCATATTCAAACGATAGGAATCAAGATACTGAGTGGATAAGGTGCCCGGGTAGTTGACATAGCTTTTTGTCATCTCTAAACAACCTTTCGTAGTTGAGGCATTTGCTCCGGACAGGTTTAATACGCTGTTGACCGTTAGATTACCGCTGGCGGTTGCACCGCCAGTAGTACTGATAGTGAGATTATTATAGATGCCAGCCATTGCAGTTTGCGCAGCACTGCCGTTGTATTGAACCGTTCCTCCCCAGGTTTTACCAGAGGGAACAGGTGCAGATGCAGTGTTCTGCGTAGTGATGGTTCCATTGTTGATAATGGTTGTGAGTGTACCACTGAGGGTTGCGGTTCCCAGGTTTAGTATTTGGCTGGCGGAGGTGGTTAAAGTGCCATTGATAACAATATCTCCGACAACGCTGGTTGTATTTGCCGAAGTGGTAGAAATGGTCAGGTTATTCAATACATTGGTAGTGCCGGGTGTCGTTTGATCGAAACTGATTGTACGGTTTACTGTTCCTTCAACAATCAGATTGCTGGAACCTGCAATGCCTCTCAATCCTCCTGAGGCGGTGTTTGTAATCGGACCTCTGATAGTCAGTGTTTTACCATTGATGGCTAATTTTCCTGCGGAAAACGTAAGGCTGCCATTGCTGTTTAACACCAGGTCATTGTCAAGGGTGGCAACCTGACCACTTCCGTTCATGGTGAAATTTCTTAGCAGATTGTTATTGCCGGGGCTGGTTTGGTCAAAACTAAGAGAAGGTGATCCTGTTATGATCAAACTACTGTTTGAACTACCTCTCAACCCCCCGCTAAAGGTATTGGTAGCTGTTCCGCCTAACGTTAGCGTGGTTGAACCGATTGCCAGGCGGTTAGTTGCAAAAGTTATATTTTCAGAAATGGTCAATGCACCACTTCCTCCCATTGACACTACTGCACTATTGGTGGTATTTATGATTATTTTTTTAATGGTATTGCCATTAAAAGTTCCCGACAGGATGGTTTGTGGTGCATTGGCCATATATTCGATGGTGCCGCCGGATGCAAGGCAGTTGCTGCCTGTGCTTGTAAGTGTTCCGTACAATTGGAGAGTGCCATTGATGGTTAGCGAGGAGGAGGATTGTATTAGAATGTTAACCGCTTTGGCTATCAGGGCTGAATTGATAACAGGTTTGTTGGTCACATTTGGGATTACAACCAGGGAAGGGCTACTTTCATTTGGAACTGTTCCATTTGACCAATTCGTTGTTTCAAACCAATTATTATCAGTGGTTCCTGTCCAGTTGGCAGTCCCAATGCCATAATATGCTAATTGATTGGCATCCATTATCGCACGTTCAGTCGTCATGGCCAGTGCATATACGGTTAATTCTGATATAGAACCTTTATAATAGGTAGTTGTGGGTGTGTATAGGCCTATATTCATCAAACCTAAATCTTTCAAATGAGAACCTGCCCCGCTTGTTATGGTTCCCAGTGATGCACCATTGGAGTAGAATTGACTGGAACTGATGGTGTTTTTTACAGCCGTATGCAATTCAAGCGAGTTGGTTGCAAACAATTCAAAATTCTGATCATTGCCATATTGGGCCACAGTGTATTGCGATGAACCTCTGTAACCACAGTGCATAATAGTGTTATTTGGCCCGTTCCCACCGGTAGTACTCAATAAAAACTGATAGTTTGTGATCGGCGTAATTTCGGCGCTTACAATATTTTGGGTATATAAAGTGTTGGTGAGCCATGATGCTGTCCCGGAAGTTTGCAAGAAGCCAGATAAGGTGTTGGAAAACTCAAGCGCTGGCTTTCCGTTGATGGTATTCAATGTTCCACCATTGACAATTCTGGGTTGATTACCTGCCACGGGTTGCATAGCATCGCGTCCGTTTCCACTTTGGTCATACCATGTGTTTATAAAGACACTGGTAGAACTGTAAAAAGTACTGAAAGTCATCGAGCCGGCAGTTGATTTGAATGCCTGCAAAGAAACGGCTGTTCCAGCTTTGCCTTCAAGGGTCAGGTAGGGATTAACAGGGTCGATAGAGGCGATTCTTCCTAAGGTTGTATTGTTGCTTATCAGCATATCCCCGACATTCAATCCCGTTTTAAAATCATTTGAACTCCCCGTAATCGTTGCGGTAGTCCCATTGAATCCAACATTTGAGGCGGCTACAGCATCCCTGGCGTTGAGGGTCATTGATGTGTTACTGGCAATGCCAGTAATGATGCCAAGGTAGGAGTTGCCTGAGCTATTGTAGATTCTGTCACCTACCGCCAATGTGCCATCATTGAAAGTGGTGCTGACACCTGTCACAGTTGCATTTTTTGTTTTAAAGCAAGGTTGTTTATCCCTATATTTGAATTGTTAAGAAGTGTAAGCGAGGTGGCTGATGCAATACTTTTAACAACACCGATCAAAGCATAGTCGCTACTTCTGTAAATTATATCTCCCACCACGACATCAGTGCCGAAAGTTGTTCCGTTGCCTGTTACAACACTTGTGTTAATAGGTATTGAAATGGTTCCCGTTTTAGTAATTGTAACTGAAATAGTCCCTGTTTTAGCTGCCACAGATGAAATGTTTCCTGTACAATTTGTTCCAAGAGAGGCACTTACAACTACCCCTGGCAATAAAGTGGCAATACTGGCAGAGCTTAACGCAGGAGGTGTCAGCGTTGCATCAAAAGCAACATTTGCTTCAGCATTATCAGATGAACGGCGCACTTTAATAACTGAGCCGGTATATGTAGTGCTAAGCTGGCGGAGACTATAAGCCACCTGTGATGGGGAAGAGGATGACAAACCCAAATTATTTAAAGTGTTTTGAGCTTGCATTGATACAAAAAACAATAATAATGCGATACTAAGTATTCGTAACGAAATAATATGTACATTTGTAGAAATACAAAATGTATGCAAACAGATAATCTTATTCAGCTGAAGTACAAAAAAATACTTCCTTTTTTAAATGAGAGACTGACCAGAATCGTTTTAGCTGCTGATGCAGAAAG
>CAIQUS010000176.1 GCA_903875045.1 uncultured Bacteroidales bacterium | reverse complement strand
ATTCGATGGTTTGAAGAGCAAGGTTTGTACAACCTTACATTGAATTACAATCGGCTAAACAATTTAAAGAAACCGCCGTGTACGAAAGTATGCCCGGTGGTGTGAGAGGGCGGGGGAGCAATCCCCCTACCTACTCGATTATGGCTAATAGAATGTCGGACATTCCATGGGGCCACCGCCCCTGCGGCCACTGCCACCTGGGACGTATCCGCCGCCACTGCTGCCAAAGATCGATAATTTATCAAATTCAAGGATAAGACTTATTTCATGTGCACCACCGGTACCCTGAAGCGCCCCTGAAATCTGTAAGTCGTAACTATACATGAATTTGATGTTCATGTCTTCATAAAAAGAATACTTATAACCTGCAACCAGCGCAACAGAACTGTTAACTACTCCGGTCATCGTTGATTTAAACCACCCGCCAACATATATATTATATTTCAAAAGGTTTACACCAACCTGCAAGGAATTCAGGTTGGCCTGATTCTGATAAATTCCCCCAAGATTTATTTTCAAAGGTTCATCGCTATTACGGGAGACCATGGAAGATCCGCCAGGACCGGTGGAGAAAATCAAATCAAACTGGCCAACCCATTTACGGGGATATGGTGAACCTCCTGTTGACAGGAAACTAACATCCGGTTTAAAAAGATGATCAACCGCAAACCCGATGTTCCCGCTGATTGTACCCTCAGGATTGATGAATTGCAACACACCTCCCACGCCAAAATCCGGAACTATGCGCTTATTGGCATCAGGAGGAATAAAAGAGGAGATGTACACGTTGCCGTATTTGGGATCCAGTTGGCTGGCAAACACCAGATCATCCCAGTTAACCCTGCGTTGCATGATTCCGGCTTTGATCCCTAACTGGCTAACCATAAAACTGGTGATCGGAATACGTACACCAACTGTAAGGGCTGCCCCGAAATTATTGATCAGGCCAACACCAGGTGTATCCTGGTTGATCATGATGCCGATGCCCCCGGAACCAGGTAAACTTCTGTCGCCCAAATCAGCAGAGAAAAAATAGGATTTGAAGGCGATTGGTAAACTTGGCCATTGATCGCGAAAAATAAAGCGGGCCCTTAACCCTGAATTGATACCGGTGTAGGCTGGATTATAGTAGGTCGGTGTACTGAAATACTGCGAGTAGTTCATGTCCTGACTGTACGCACCCTGAACAATCCCAAGTAAACTCAGAACCATTAAAAATAGAAATATAAATCGGTTTTTCATTGAGAAAGTTGTTAGCGGTTATCGGATTAATGTAACGGAACCCATGGTCTTATTCGAATTGCCCAGTCCGATATCAGATCCTTCCCATTGCGAATCATCTACAAACACAGCATTAATTTTCCACATGTAATTCCCTTGTGGCATCAGTGCCCCTTCAAAGGTGCCATCCCATCCTTCGGCTGGCATACCCTTATCATCCAGTTTTGTTGATTCCCACATCAGATGGCCCCATACATCAAACACCATTACATGGTACCCGCCTTGTTTAATGTTGACCCCCACAGGTTGGAACAGCCTGAGTGCAAGGTTGGTGCTCGTTGGTGAAAAAGCGTTTGGAACATACAGCCCTTTGAATAACAATTCATATTTATAAAGAGTTGTATCAGAACATTCGAATTGGTTCAGGGTGATGAGTTTGATGGTATAGGTGCCGTCTTCTGTAAAAAGTGCCACAGGATTTTGTTCTGTCGAATATTTGTTATTCCCAAAATCCCATTTGTAGCTGTCAGCTCCCGTAGAAAGGTTGTTCATTTTAACCTGGCCCTGCTTGCCATTGTAACCGTTTGCCACGGTAAATGAACTTACAGGCGTAATATTAACTATAACAGTTGAATCTACAGAGTCGATGCAGCCAAAATGGTCTTTTACAACCAACCGTACCAGGTATGAACCGGTACTTGGATACTTGTAACTTGGATCCTGGGTAGTAGATGTGCCTTTCAGAGTGTCACCAAAGGTCCATTTCCAGAATCCTAAAGTAGTATCTGAAACAACCGACATATCTGTAAAGTAAGTTGGGTCACCCACACAAGCCGCGGTGTTTTCGTATGATGCAACAGGCAATCCGTAAATACGTGTTGGTTTGGTCAGGGAATCCATACAACCAAATTTGTTTGTCACAACAAGTTTTACACTATAAATCCCGGCGGTATCAAACGTATGCTTTGGATTTTTAACGGTGGATGTATCCGTAGCCTTCGGACTGAATGTCCAGTCCCATTTTGACACACCTTGTCCATAGGTTTTCGATGTATCCTTGAAAAGTGTAACCTGATTTAAACATACAGGAACATTAGAAAAATAGGTTTTGGGTGTGGGACGTATCTTCACTAAACTTGCCAGATTGTCGATGATGTTGGTTCCGTTCACCAAAGCCTGGATTTCAAGGTTCACGTTGTAGTTTCCGCTGTCGGCATAAGTATGTACGATAGGTGTGTGGTGCGTACTGTAAGTGGTATCCGTGCCATCTCCCCATGTCCAATGCCACTGGTTGATGCGTGACACCGGCAGTGATGTGTCTGAAAATGCTACTTTATACCGGGCACACAAGGTGTCATTAAAGGTAAAACCTGCTTTGATACACGGGAAACGTTGTACATTCTGGGTAATACTGTCAACACAACCGCTGCTGTTTGTAATGATCAGTGTAACCGGGTATATATTAGGCGTGATGTACAAATGTGATATGTTACCGGGACCCGGTGCAAAAATCGTTGTATCATGACCATCTCCATATCTCCAGTACCAGCTGAAGATGGTTCCGGTACCTTTGTTGATGGTTGAATCTGTGAAGTAAATGGTACTGTCGCACGGGATTGAAGCGAAGTTAAACAATGGCTGCGGTGGTGCATAAACCCGTACTTCGCGGTATACACTATCAACACAGTTATCAGAATTATAAGCTTTCATCTTTACAATATAGGTGGCAGGCCCGCCTTTAAAGGTATGTACCGGACTATATTGCTGGGAGGTATTGCTGGGTCCTGATGCGGGATCACCAAAATTCCATGTAACTGAATACAAGGTGTCACCCGGAGTTTTATTCACCGGAGTGAAATGTGTTACGTAACCCTCGCATACCGTATCATTGGTAAAAGCGAATGTAAAGCCCGGTTTTACAAAAACACTGTCAACAATCGTATCCTTACATCCATACGTATCGGTCACCACCAGCATGACCAGGTATGTTGTATCTGTAACCGGGAAAGTATGCGATGGATTGGGGATGTTTGAAGTATAACCTGACTGGAAAACCCATTCCCTTTGTGCAATGGTTGAACCTGTCGCGGTTGAAATATCCTGGAAATCAACTTTGCCTTTCGGACAGAAGTATGAGGTATGGTTAAACGCAGCAACCGGTGTTGGCCTCGAAATTACCGGGATGGTAACTGAATCTTCGCAGTTGGCAAGATTGGTCACTTTCAGTCGTACCTGATAGGTCCCCGATGCAGTGTAGATATGAACAGGATTCTGGATGGTAACAGGAGGCGTTCCATCGCCAAAGTCCCAGTGCCAGTTTTTAATACTGCTCCCCGGTGCGGTCGACATATCCGTAAATTGTGTTCCTGTGTTCACGCAGGATGCAGAATACTGGAACATCGCAGCCGGTTTTGGATTCACAACAATCTGCATGGTAGTGTCTTTTGCACACTGGTTCGAGTTGGTAACATGCAGTGATACGGTATAGGTTCCCTGGGTATTGTATATGTGTGTGGGATTCTGAACTGTTGATGTGTTTTGGGCACCACTTGCCGGATCACCGAAATTCCATAACCATGCGGCAATGGTACCTGATGGTGTGGTAGATGCATCCGTGAATTGCGTCAGGCTTGCCAGACAGGAGGTATCGGCAGAGAAAATTGCTACAGGTGCTGCATTGACAGTAACCGTTTTGCCCCCAACGACACTATCGTTGCAACCATTGGCATTGGTGACCATTAACCTTACTGTAAAAGTGCCCCCGGCAGAGAAAGTATGAGTCGGATTCTGAGTGGTGGAGGTGTTGTTGGCTCCTGAACCAGGATCACCGAAATTCCAGCTCCAGACAGTAATGGAGGGTCCTCCGTTCATCTGCGATAAGTCAGTAAACTGCAAAGGTGTCAGAGCGCATCCACTTGTTCCGAAGCTGAAATTTGCGAGCGGGTGGAACCCGATCTGAACCTGGGTTATCTTTTCTGCAGTACATCCATCAGAAGTAAGAATGGTAAGTTTTACATTGAAATTACCTCCGTTGGTGTATTTATGTTTGATATTCTGGTTGTTCGGGAAAAGGATCGGTCCCACAACTGTGCCATCACCAAAATCCCAGGTCCACTCCTGTATTGAGCCATGCGGGGTGGAGGACAGATCATTGAACTGTACCGAGTCACCGGCACAATTTGGTGAGGAGTAACTGAACAATGCAATAGGTTTACCCAGCACAAGTACCTGCTTCGTGGTATCCTTCAAACACCCCAAAGTGTTTGATACCGTCAATTTTACATTGAAAACGCCTGTAGTTGCGTAAAGATGGGTAGGGTTGGCTGTTGAAGAGGTTTGTCCATCGCCAAAATCCCATAAACGGCTTGCAATGGTTCCTCCGGTCGACAGGTCGGTAAAGGTAGTCATTGTATTCTGACAAACAGTATCAGCAGTGAAGTTGGCCAGCGGCCTTGCGTTGACAACGATGGTTGGCAGTGGTGTCAATGTGTCTTTACATCCATTTCCATTTGTAACGACAAGGGTAATGCTGAAGGTATTTGCCGATGAGAACTGATGTATCGGGTTCTGAATGGTAGCTGTATTGTTCACCCCGGATGCAGGATCTCCAAAATTCCATGACCACGTCTGTATACTCCCTCCACCGTTGGTTTGAGATAAATCTGTGAACTGAATAGGCTGGTTGTCACAATGAGTACCGGAAACAGAGAAATTGGCAATCGGCGCAGGCACACTGGTTACAGTTTTTGAGATTGAACTTACACATCCTGCGGTGGTGGTTACCGTCAAAGTTACCACGTGAGAAGTTGCAGTTCCTGCAAAAATATGCATGATGTTCGGGTTGGACGGGAAGATGATCGGAGGTGTGGTTGATCCGTCACCAAAGTCCCATTCCCATTTATTGATAGAAGATGAATATCCGGTTGGCACAAACGACTGGTTGAAGAAATTTACCGGGTTACCAACACAACTTGCAGCAGAGAATGAAAAATCAGCAATGGGTTTCGGATGAACCAATACCTGTTTGGTAACCGAATGGATACATCCGTTCGAATTTGTAACTGTCAATGTTACACCATAAGTTCCATAAGCCGTGAAAATGTGCGATGGTGACTGTAAAGTTGAAGTTCCGCCATCCCCGAAATTCCAGGCATAAGAAGTGAGAGTAGAGGTGGCAGGGGTTGAAGATGTATTGGTAAAGACAGTAGGGGATCCCTCACATGCATCTACCCACGTAAAATTGGAGGTAGGCAGTGCATTGATGATGATCTGCAAGGCCGGGGTATAGGTATTCGTGCACCCGCTGGAACTTGTAACAGTTAAAGTAACTGTGAAACTCCCGGCGGCAGTAAATGCATGGGTTGGATTTTGCAGGGTGGAAGTATTATTGGCTCCGGATAATGGATCACCGAAGTTCCAACTCCAGCTTTGGATCCCGCTTCCGCCATTGGTTTGTGTCAGATCGCTGAAAGTAACCATTTGTCCAAGACACAAGGTGTTGGAATAGCTGAAATTTGCAATCGGCGAAGGAATACTGGTTACAGTTTTTGAA
Source organism: uncultured Bacteroidales bacterium (assembly GCA_903875045.1). Taxonomy (GTDB): domain Bacteria; phylum Bacteroidota; class Bacteroidia; order Bacteroidales; family FEN-979; genus CAIVAT01. Next base: position 26,054 of record CAIQUS010000176.1, on the reverse strand, counting down.
ATGGAATCGGTACATCCATTGGTTGTTGTTACCTTCAGCTTCACAATGTGGGAGGAGGCTAATCCGGCAAATGTATGCACGATATTCGGGTTGGCAGGGAAAAGAATAGGTACAACCGGTGTTCCATCGCCAAAATCCCAGTCCCATCTGCTCACGTAGGATGAGAATCCTGCCGGTACAAAAGATTGGTTAAAAAAGTTGACAGGGTTGCCAACACAACTGGCAGGGGAAAAAGTAAAATCGGGAATAGGTTTCGGATTTACGGTAACCTGTTTGCTGATGGTATTGATACAACCGTTTGAATTGACGATGGTGAGCGTCACAGTATAATTGCCAAAAGCAGCATAAGTGTGCGATGGGTTCTGCAAATTTGATGTTCCGCCATCACCAAAATTCCAGGTATAGGAAATGATTGAGAACGCATTAGGAATTGAAGTGTCCAAAAATGCAGTAATACTGCTTTCACATGCGGTGTCATTTACAAAATTGGCCACCGGCAGCACGTTGATTGTAATATAAGCCGTGTCAGATCTCGTACACCCATTTGTACTCATAATATTCAAAATGACGGTATAAGTGCCACCGGCAGTAAATGAATGGGTTGGGTTTTGAAGTGTGGAGGTATTGTTGGCACCCGATAATGGATCACCAAAAGTCCAGTTCCAGTTTTGTATACTTCCGCCACCGTTTGTTTGCGAAAGGTCAGTAAATTGCACAGATTGTCCGAGACAAGTTGTGTTTGAATAGCTGAAGTTGGCAATCGGGGAAGGAATACTGTTAACGGTTTTCTGTATGGAATCAGTACAATTTGTTGTGGTGAGTACTGTCAATCTTACGTCATGAGAGGTGGCTGTACCCAGGAAGGTATAAATAACATTGGGTGAATTCGGGTAGTTGATCACCAGTGGAGCTGACCCATCGCCAAAATTCCAAATCCAGGTCTTGATGGAACCGGAGAAACCCGACGGGATAAATGACAGGTCGGTAAACGATACCGGATTGCCAATGCAACTTGCGGGTGAAAAGGTAAATGAAGCCACCGGATTCGGATGAACAGCCACTTGTTTGGTAACTGAACTGATACATCCATTGGTATTAACGATGCTTAGGGTTGCATTGTAGATTCCGAATGTTGCGTAAGTATGTACAGGCGATTGCAGGGTAGAAACGCCACCATCGCCGAAAGTCCAGTTATAGGATATGATAGCCGTTGCATTTACGATCGAAATATCTGTAAAATGAGTTGCACCGCCTGCACAAGCCGAATCAGCCGTAAAGTTGGCCACAGGCTGTTTGTTGATCACAACCGGAATTGTTACCGAATTGCTGCAACCATTGGCATTGGTAACGATCAGATGAACACTGTAGGTCCCGTCGAGCAGGAAGGTATGTGATGGGCTTGGGGAGGTGGAGGTGTTGTTGACCCCTGATCCCGGATCGCTGAAATTCCATAACCAGGAAACGATATTTCCACCGCCGTTTGTTTGCGAAAGATCATTAAACTGAACAACCTGTGTCGCGCAACTGGGTGTCCCGGGTAAGACTTCAAAGGCAGCAGTGGGGGCAGGGATAATTTGCACCGGATGAGTGATCGAATCCTTGCAGCCAAAACTTGAAGTAACGGTTAGTTTCACCGTAAAATTATAGATGACTCCCGGGAAAACGTGGCTGACATTCGGACTGGCCGGAAAGTTGACAGTGGTTGTGCTGCCATCGCCCCAGGTCCATACCCAGGTAGTGATGTATCCTGGAAAACCTGCAGGAACATACGACTGGTCGGTGAATTGAACGGCGATAGAGTCGCAGGTGGGAGAGGCGAATGTAAATCCTGCCACCGGTTTCGGCATGATGGTTACAGTTTTTGACAAAGAGTTGGTGCAGCCATGTAAATCAGTCACGGTAAGAATGGCGGTATAAGTGCCGGCAGCAATGTATAGATGCGATGCACCGAGCGGGCTCGTGGCATGCGCTGAACCGTCACCGAAATCCCAATCCCAGGTAGCGATATCCCCTGGAACCATTACCCCGAGATTCGCGTTGAAGGCGACTACCTGGTTCAGACATGTATTATTTGTAAAAGTGAAATCAATAGGTACGGGCGGATTTACGAAAACATCTTTGACAACCGTATGGGTACAATTGTTCACATTGTCGGTGACCTTTAAGGTTACATGATAAATCTGGTTGGTGCCGCTGAATATATGCGATGGATTGGGTAAAACAGAAGTGTTGTTAATTCCGGAACCCGGATCCCCGAAATCCCATGACCAGTCAATGATATTACCGGAGGTTGAAAACGACAGATCAGTAAAAAATACGGCCTGGTTTGCACAGGCATACGAATTTGGAAAAGTCGGGTTATTGGAATAGGTGAAATTGGCAGTTGGCAAGGGGTAAACAACAACCTGGATGCTGAAGGACTCATAGAAATTTGTAACATAAGTTACTGTCCTGGTTACCGTAAATGTGCCTGATTGAGTATAAGGATGGGTGGCAAAAATCGGAAATATCGCGGGTGTATTATAAGTAACGATAGTTCCATCACCAAAATCCCAGACTTCTTTCACAATATTGCCACCGGGGATCTGAGGTGTAAAGTGCATGGTATCAGCAATACATTTGGGTGAATCGGTGGTAAAGAACGCCGAAGCATTGCCAAGCATGGTAACTTGTTTTTGGACATTGTTGGAACAGCCGTTTATGGCATCCGTTGCAGTGAGGGTTACAAGAAAATTACCCGGGCCCTGGTAAACGTGCGAAGGGTCAGGGCCGTAACCAAATGTGCCATCACCAAAATCCCATACAAGGTTGTTTCCAACTGACGGAGGGGTGAGATTATGAAACAGAATCTCCCAGTTCTGGGTTCCATTCTGGAAAGTAAAATCAACAGATGGTTTTGGGCTGACGATCAGCGGCGGACTAAGGGTATATGTATTGGCACACCCATCCGAATTTGTGGCCTGGAGCGATACGGCATAAGATCCGACGGCACTGAACAAATGTGTTGGATTTGTCAGGTTTGAGGTGTTGGAACCGGATGCAGGATCAGCGAAATTCCAAAGATAGGTACTGATCTGGCTGCCCCCGTTCAGTGTACTTGTGTTTGTAAAAGCAACAGCTTCTCCCAGACAGGCGTTGCCAACAAGGAAACTGGCCATGGGGGAGGGATTCACTGAAACAGGTTTGATAAAGTATTCGGAAATGCAATTGTTTGAATTTGTAACCCTTAACTTCGCACTATAGGTCCCTAAACTTAAATAAGTATGGGAGATAATCTCTGTAGGGTTCGTACTGGTGTATGCCGAACCATCACCATAAATCCATTCAAGTTGTGTAATTGTGCCAACCGGGGTTACTGAAGTGGTTGTAAATTGTGTTGCTTCTCCCAAACAGGCAAGAGAATTTGTAAAAGATGCAGTGGGGATTGTGTTATCAATGAAAACGTCCTTGGTGAATTCATTGGTGCAGTATTTTGAATTGGTTACAATCAGTTTTACATGATGCAGCCCAAAGTCGGTAAAAACATGATTCACTGTAGGATTGGTGCCGGAATTCACCTGGTTTGATGAACCTGATCCGGGATCATCAAAATTCCACTCATAATATAAAATGCTTATATTTTCGGGGTTTGTTGGCGGTTTGGCCAGTGATCCTGAGCCATCAAATGTCATGGGGTTGTAAAGGCAGTTGGATGGAAGCGGAGTGGCGGTATTTGTAAAAGTTGCAACAGGTTTATATTGATCGGGGTTTACATAAACATAGTCGATAATCTGATCGGTTTGATTTGCCGAATTTGTTACTGTCAGCGTTACCGTGTAGGTTACGCCTGAAGCAGTTGGAAAGGTGTGCTGCAAAACACCTGCTGCAGGTCCGGAAACAACAGGGCTGCCATCGCCAAAATTCCATGAGTAGGATATTGATGGATCGGCATGAACAGAAACATCACCGGTAAAATTGACAACATTGTAAAAACATCCGCCGGCGGGATCAAACTGATAATAGAAATAGGCATGAAGCAAAGGTTGAACAGTGATGGTTTTTGTGGCTACCTTCCCGACGCAACCCGCAAACGTTGGATCATTGTTCCATTCAGTAACCTGAACCGTGTAGGTTCCTGTGGACTGCCACTTTACCTGCAATTGGTTCTGATTTGTTGGGCCTACAATCGTTCTTCCGGCAGCAGGGGTAACAATCCACTGATATGAATGAGTGGGAGTTCCTGTTGTAGCAGGGGTAGAGTAGGTGTAGATTACTGAGGCTGCATTTTGGTCGCAGGCTATATCAGCACCGGTAATGACTGGCTGAGTATCCGGACAATCCTGGGCCCAAACCTGAGGCGTTGCTGAAATCAGCAAAGTTGACATTAGGATAAAGCAGAAAAATCGATGGAGCATATAATTGGAATTTGTAGAAGTTTTCGCTCTGTTATGTTATACTTGAATATACGACAAATGTTTCACTCAAAAGGTTGCCTATAATGAAGAAATCGCAATATAAAATATCAAAATTCTCAGAATCAACAAAATTAACAAATAAATACTAAATTTCCAACATTATGGGACAACCATAACACAATTTATTTTGTCAATAAATAAAGATATGAAAAAATTTTGATATTGATGGAAACCTTGTATTTTTGCAAATAACAATCCGAATCCCATGAAAAAGTCAGCCTTAGCCCTTTCTGCCATTTTTTTTGCGGCAATTATGATCATTTCTGCCTGTTCTAAAACAAAAACAGCCGATCCATGCAACGGAAAAGGTGTATTAAACGTGGAGAACAAACTTGATTCCACCATTTCTGTCAAAATAACACAGACTCATACGACCAAGAGCATTGAAAAGGACTATACACTTCCTTTTTCATTAGCCGGAAACCAGCCTTATACGCTTACCATTGACGGTCCGCAGTACCATAAAGATACCACATTTATGCTCCTGTTTTGTGATAACAAACTGTTTATTGTGTCAAAGTAAACCGGTTACTTTTCAAACCTCAGTTTACTGAAATAAAAGACCAGCCGTTTGTTGTTGTTTTCGAGTGCAATGTTTTTGATCTCCTGATAACCGTAACTCAAAAAATAATTACCATACCAATAACTGAGCAAGCCCTTTGTCTCAGCCAGAACTTTATCATCCGGGTATAGCCCGTCAAGGGTGGTGAAATCAAGTTTTTCAATTACATCGTTGCCCTGAATGATTTTTGATCCGATTTTTCCATCGCTGACATAACATAACATCAACTCTTTGCCGTTAGGGTATGTCACTACTTTTGGGGATAAATCGAGCGATACCAGATTCCTGATTTCTATGTTATTATCCCATAGTAACTTGCCTTGAGTATCAAACCCTGCCACAATCGCATTGAAAAAGCGGTATCCGTCAAATACTGAATAACTATTGGTGTAAGGGCGACCATAAAAGTCAAAATCGGTGAAACTCTCCGTATGGTATTGAGGGGAATATATTTCGGCGGTAAGGATGCTTTGATCGTTAAAAAAAATAGTCTCATGAAGCAATACTGAAAAATCCAGGGAATATTCCGTGAGTGATTTTTTTTTCTTCAAGGCTTTTTTCTTTAGTGCCATGATGTCATTTTCACCGACTATGGCATCGGCACTTTTCAATTCAAGGAAGTTATAAAAATTAATGGCCTTCTGCACTCCGTTTGTTATGGAAACTCCAAATAGCCCGGTTGATTCACCAGTTGATGGATTCTTCTGGCTTGAAGCAGCTACACCCTGGCCATAGATACCAAGAAGTAATTCAATGCCGTTATCGGGTTTTGTCACGGTTACCCTGTTAAGTGTCCGGTCGTTTGTTTGGGTGTTGATCAACACCTCACGCCTGATCAAGCCATTCGTGTCATATCTGACAAGATAATATTCTATGCTTTTTTTCGAAACCTGTCGGCTCACGATGGCTGATACTGTGACAGATAAAGTGTCGGGTAGCAGCCATAAAACGGAAATCTGACTCCCATTGCCAAGGGCAAAGTTTTTATTGATACCCTCTTTTAAGGATATAGTCACTATTTTTCCTGCAAGGCCTTTGCTGTTCACCCCAAGCCATGCGCGGCCTTTATGAACCCGAAATACCTCAACAACATCTCCAATTTCGAGCTTTCCTGTATTCAGGATCAATGTTCCGTTTTGCGGTACTATCCGAAGTATCTCGTATGCATTTTCAGTATTTCTGGTTTTTCCGGTATGAACAAACAACAAAGCCGTAGTGTCTGATCCTTTCTGATGGAACCGGTAATCCTGATCGTTATAAAGAGGAACGCTTTTTACCCACAATTGCTGAAAATTTGTATCATAACAGGTGAAATACCAATTAGTTCTCGCTTCGTCTGCCGCTTCCTGGCTTCTGAAGAAGACAATAATTCCATTGGTGCCACACGGGATGATCCGGTATGTTTCATTGACCGAACGGGCAGGAATTTCAATTCGTAGAGGCTTGTCAGCATAGTTACTTCCGGATGGATGCTGTGCCACCAGCGAAATTACGGGGTTACCTGCCAGAATTAAGAGGATGAGTATGAGTCGCCACATGTAAACAGTGCTTCTAAGTAGCAAAAGTAGAAAAAAAAAGGTCGCCCCGTTTGAGACGACCTTTACTTTCATTAATAAACTATTATCGGATAACCAGTTTTCTGACCTGCGTTGATTTTGCAGCAGGAATTGAAACCTGGATAAAATAAATACCAGAGGTCAGGGAATTCAGGTTCAGCGAATAATTCATCTGGTCAGTAGCGGTTTCCAAAACCGTACTTCCAATAACCGAGATGACCCGAATTTCCTTCTTCAACTCATTGTTGAATTTCAAAGTGCATTTTCCTGAAGCAGGATTAGGGCTGACCGAAAATTCTCCATCTGCCGTGGTTTTTTCATTGATACCGATAATGAGGTCACCAGTGATCACGATATCATCAAGTTCCCATGTTGAAGCAGCGGTAGCATCAGAAGTGTATTTAAACCCGACGTAAACGTGGGTTCCACTTGTTCCGCTCACATTCACTGTTCCCGATGGGGTCCATGCATAATTGCCTGCCGACCATGTTGCCGTTAACGGGGTCCAGGTAAAATCACCGGGATTGGTTGTACCGTCATAATCATTTGAGATCAATGCTTCCAATGGTGCACCCGTGTATTTATAAGCCGATTGAAACGTAAGGGCTTCGTTGTTGTAGAGGTTAAAATTCATGGCAGGGGAGATCAGCCAATCTTCGTTAACATTTGATTGTCCGGCATAGCCGCTCATTTTCCCGCAAGGGCCGCCATTGATGCCATGAATTGAGTCGACCACCCAGACTTCAGCTCCGGTGACATTCTTTAATATCCAGTTGCCAAAGGTTTTATTTGTAAAATGAATACTGTCGATGATAACCGTGTTGGAGGTTGTCGCCGTAGCACTTGGGGCAGTCCCGTCAGTTTTATAGTTAATCAATGCACCTGAATTGGTGTATGGGTAAATTTTAAAATAATACTGTTTGCTTGCTGGAAGATTTCCAAAGGCGGCAACCTGCACGCCCTGAAGAACGTTGAGCGCTCCATGTCCATCAGCCAGGTTTACATCGTCAGGGATGGGAGTTCCGTCAATGGGTGCTACAATATTATTCTGGTCACTTGCAAGAATAATGTAGGCACCGGGCAACTGAGCTCCAATGGCATCTGTCCAGCCAAGGTTGATGGTAAATGGGGAAGGATTGGCTGCGAAATTGGTAGGATAGTTTGTTGGTTCAGGTGTTGGCCCTCCACTGAAAGCAGTCCAAATGACATTGTCGATGGTGACCTGACCGGAATTTGAACTGTCAGCCTGTTTGAACATTAGGGTAAAATCACCAGGGGCGTTTACTGTCACGGGGCCGGAGTTGGTAACTACTCCCTGTGCTGTGCTTATAACGTTCTTCACAAGTAGCCCATTGATAAACAAATTCAAATTTACTGCCGTTGAAAAGGTTTGTTTATAGTCAAAACTGATCGTACCGCAACCATTGTGCAGGGTCCCCGAGATGATTTTCGACGTCAGTGGCCGTTTTTTGCCAAAAGTTGGTGAAGGAGCAACGATAACTGAATCACCCCTGCTTTGGGTATAAGACCAGGTTGATCCATCCATTCCGGTGAATGTTCCATCGTGGTAGGCATTGGCGGTTTCGGGATAGTTGGTGAAATTTTCATTGCCTTGCCCAATGGCCCAGAAGCCGGAAAGCAGGAAAATTATTGAAAAAAGTAATTGTTTTTTCATAAGGGTTAAGGTTTATGGTGATTATTGAATGATGAGTTTTTGTGTGTTGGTAAGTCCTGTTTTGCCATCTTTTACCTGAATAAAATACAATCCCGGAGATAGTTCAGGAAGATGAATGACAACCTCGCTGGCTTCGATCAGCCGGTTGTAAATCTGGTTTCCCACGCTTGATAATATTTTAATCTCGTAGGTCGATAGCTTTCCGAACAAAAGTGAAAATTTTCCATTGAATGATGGGTTTGGGATAATGGAAAAACCTCTTGCTGATGAAAAGTCAGAAATTCCTGAAGGACCAACCTGGATAAATGCAGGTTTATACTTCACGCTTTTGCCGGCATTATTCCTTGTTGTCAGGGTAACATCGTAGGAGCCAAGAATATTGTAGGTGATGGGAGGGGGTGTTTGACCGGAATATGTTTCCGGATTTCCACGCTCGAATTCCCAGAACCAGGTGTCAATGTTGCCGGTGGAGGCATCTGTAAAAATAACTGATTGCCCCAGGGTAATGGTGGAGTCGCTGGTCAGGAAATTGGCAACCGACGGGTAGGAGCATCCGGCGAGCGGGGAGGCCCATAAAGAATCACCTAGAGCCGTTTTTGCCTGGTATTCAAGTGCATGCCTCCAGTTTATCGCAAGGGAATTGTTGGAATTCGGATCACAAAGTTCCAATGTTGGTCCCTTGCCATTTGCCATGGTATCCCAGGGAAGGGTCGGCATATAGTATACTGAATCGATGACAAAACCATACATATCCTTTAAAACAATGGCTTCACCCTGGTTTGTAAGGGCGGAGCCTGCATTCCATTGAAGGGACGGAACGTTGTAATAAGTGGTGATATGTGCGGAACTCTTACTCACCATCATAAAGGCCTGTGGATTGAGTGTGGTGGCAGGGAAAGTAAATTCAATTCCCTTGCTGAAATAAAATCCTGCCATATTCACCGGCTGGGTTCCATTGTTGTATAACTCAATGAATTCAAGGGAATCGGTGCCGATGATGGGTGACCGGTAATTGATTTCGGTCATCACGATAGGGGCATTTGTTGGCCCGGTAACATGGATATAGGATGTTTTACACGTGGTTTGCTGGCCCCATTGATTGGTAGCTGTAAGGCAAACCGTAAAATCACCCGTAATATTATAGGTAATACCTGTTGGGTTTTTTAAGGTGGAAGTACTTGGTGTTCCCCCGTTAAATGACCAGCTCCATGAGTCGGGACAGTATTTCGTGGAATCAAAGAAGTTGATAGATTCACCCACGGTGAGGTTTACTTTACTGGCAGAAAAATCAGGTAAGGGTGCGATGACCTCACAAAGTGTGCTGAAGGTAACATCATTTCCATAGGAGGTGCCGATGGCATTGGTGGCATAAGCTCTCATGTGATAGGTGGAATTGGGCAGCAATCCTGTCATATTACTGATGAAGGCTCCAAGGGAACCCGGCTCGGTTGTGTGGAACCCGGTAGCGACAGGGTTGGCCGACAAACTCCAGCATAATCCGCGGGCAGTGATGGGTGACCCTCCGGTATTCGTTACATTTCCCCCTCCGGTCGCGCTGTTAAAGGAGATGTTTGTAATGGTTGGGTCGGTTGTCACTGTGGGTCCGGCAGGTCCTGCAGGGGTAAGAGGTGTATCAGTATTGGTCAGGACCACCACATCACGGCGTAAGGCGGCGGTTGTATTTGCCCCGCTGGGCCAGGTACCATTGGTGCTGGTATTAAAAGCGAAAACAGTATTGTCAGGATTGCGTGATTCAACACGGCGAACGCCATTGGCGTTGTTCGCTCCGATAGGGATAATGGCAGGATAATCGCCGGCAATACTACCCCCGGCCTGCATATAAGCATCATTGATCGGGGTTGGTAATTCTGAATTATTTGCCTGTGTAGGCAGCATCGGACGAATCATATAGGCAAATAAGGGGTCACCTGTGCCGGCCACATTGTCAAACATCAGCATGTATTTTCCGTTGGAAGGTGCCAATGAGCTGCCAATTACAAAGCAGCCATCATCGGTTGTAGCAGGTGTTCTTGCAGTAACGGCAATATCCAGGGCTGTAAGCACCTTTGTTCCGATAAAAAGGGGTGAAGAAGGCATGGATCCTCCGGTAGCAACCCAGCCAAGCCTTACATTGTGCTGCTGGCCTGCATCAAACCGTGATGCATTGCCGGTGGGTTGAATAAATACCCAGAAAGGACCACTGCTCCCTGTGGCATCGGTTGTAAAATAACCGGTCAGGTTTGTTGTACCTGTAAAGGTCGTACCGTTCCAGTAATTGCCCGCACCATACACGGTGCCTGCTTCGGAGACAAGTCCAACTCCGGGTTTGAGGTCATATACGGTGTTGGGAGTGAGCCCGTCAATTTTAACACAAAAGGCGAAGGCGGTTCTGGCATTGTTGGTGGAGGCGGCTGTTTTACTGCCAAAATATTTTGGGATGACCAATTCGGTGACTGTCTGGCCGTATCCAATGGTAATGAGGGACACCAGGAGCAGGGTCATCCCGAAAAAAGTAAATGGATGCTTCATAGTTTTGATGTTTAAAAATCGCAAAGGAATTAATCTACAAAAATGCTAATTTTTTTTGACATTTCCGAGGATATTTATTAACAAAAAACAAGGGCTGATTCTTTTCAGGAATCAGCCCTTGGATTATCGTCCAATGAGGTTATCTATTTGTCTTTCACCTCTTCAAAATCGACATCAGTCACCTCATCATTCCCGGTACCTTTCTGACCCTGGCGGTTTGGTTCCTGCTCCTGATGCTGCCCCCCCTGAGGACCGGCCTGTGGTCCGCCCTGCGGGTTGTCTTGCGAAGCATTTTTATACATCTCTTCGCTCGCGGTTTGCCAGATCGAGTTCAAATTGGCCATGGCCCCGTCAATTGAAGCAAAATCACGGTTTTTATGCGCATTTTTCAATTCTTCAACAGCTTTCTCAATCGATGCCTTTTTATCAGCCGGAAGTTTATCTCCGAACTCTTTCAACTGTTTTTCGGTTTGGAATACCAGACTGTCGGCCTGATTCAGTTTATCAACCTCCTCTTTGGTCTTTTTATCGGCTTCGGCATTTACCTGGGCTTCTTCACGCATCCTGCGGATATCGTCATCTGAAAGTCCTGAAGATGCCTCAATCCTGATTTGCTGTGATTTTCCAGTCGCTTTGTCTTTTGCAGTGACATGAAGGATGCCATTCGCATCAATATCAAAGGTAACTTCAATCTGTGGAATGCCACGTTGTGCAGGTGGTATGCCATCAAGATGGAACCGTCCAAGGCTTTTATTCTGATTGGTCATCGGACGCTCGCCTTGCAGGATATGGATTTCCACTGACGTTTGTCCATCGGCTGCAGTTGAAAAAACTTCCGATTTCCGGGTTGGAATCGTTGTGTTTGACTCGATCAATCTGGTCATGACGCTGCCAAGTGTTTCGATACCAAGTGACAATGGTGTCACATCGAGCAGTAAAACATCTTTGACTTCACCTGTAAGAACGCCACCCTGAATGGCAGCACCAATGGCAACTACCTCGTCGGGATTAACACCTTTTGATGGTTCTTTGCCAAAAAAATCGCGAACCAGTTTTTGAACGGCAGGTATCCGGGTGGAACCTCCGACAAGGATCACCTCATTTATTTCAGATGCTTTCAACCCGGCATCCTGCAAAGCTTTCTGGCAGGGAGGGATGGTTGATTGCATCAGACTGTCAACCAGTTGCTCAAACTTTGCCCTGGTCAGTTTCTTCACAAGATGCTTTGGGACACCGTCTACAGGCATGATGTATGGAAGATTGATCTCGGTTTCCATCGAACTTGACAACTCGATTTTTGCTTTTTCGGCAGCTTCTTTCAGACGCTGTAAGGCCATCGGATCTTTACGCAAATCCAAACCTTCATCTTTCTGGAATTCATCTGCCAGCCAGTCAATGATCACATGGTCAAAGTCATCGCCTCCAAGGTGTGTGTTCCCGTTGGTCGATTTGACCTCAAAAACGCCTTCACCCAATTCCAGGATGGAAATATCAAATGTACCACCTCCAAGATCGAAAACTGCAACTTTTATATCTTTATGCTTTTTGTCCAGGCCATAAGCAAGTGCAGCAGCAGTAGGCTCATTGATAATACGTTTTACAGTCAGACCTGCAATTTCTCCGGCTTCTTTGGTCGCCTGACGTTGCGAATCGCTGAAATAGGCCGGTACGGTAATAACAGCTTCCTTCACTTCCTGTCCGAGGTAATCCTCCGCAGTTTTCTTCATTTTTTGAAGGACCATGGCGCTGATTTCCTGTGGGGTATATAATTTTCCGGAAATGTCAACCCGTGGTGTGTTGTTATCACCCTTTGATACTTTATAGGGTACACGCTTGATTTCTTTCTGTACCTGGTCCCAAGTTTCGCCCATGAAGCGTTTAATGGAAAAAACGGTGTTTCTTGGGTTGGTAATTGCCTGCCTTTTGGCAGGGTCTCCTACTTTCCGTTCACCACTATCGGTAAATCCGACAACAGACGGTGTAGTGCGTCTCCCTTCACTGTTTGGAATAACAACGGGTTCGTTCCCTTCCATCACAGACACGCAGGAGTTGGTGGTTCCTAAATCGATACCAATAATTTTTGCCATTTTTGAATCTCCTTATAAATAAAAAATAATTTCTTCAGAATTTGATCCGGAATAGTCAATCATTGTACCAAGGTAGATTTTGTGGCAGGGAGGTGACAAAAAGACAGGAAAGGAGAAGAATGGGTGACACTTAATGGGTGACAGGTGACGCGTGACAGGTGACGCGTGACGGGTGACGGGTGACGCGTGACGGGTGACGGGTGACGGGTGACGGGTGACGGGTGACGCGTGACGCGTGACACGTGACGCGTGACGGGTGACGGGTGACGGGTGAGGGGTGAGGGGTGAGGGGTGCCGATAAGGTAATGATCAGAAGCCGAGGTTTTGGGTATGGGAATTCACTTTCAGTTCTTCTTTGGTCTGATCACTGAGAAACAGGGAACCGGTGGATTTCATAAATCTGGCCGAGAAAAGGCCGATACCATTAATAATATTGGTATAGGCAGGTCTTTCCTGTACCAGCGACAGGGAAGGTTCGGTAACCTCCATATAGGTGTTTAATTCTGTGGCTGCTACTGTAAAAATGTATTCGCAACGATAGGCCACGCGTGTAACCAAAGGGTTAACTTCAATTTGTGACCCAACCTGGGTGAAAAAATTGTCGCCGGGAAAATAGAGGTCAAATGGTTGGGTGCTGTTGATGTCGTAAGGTCTGATATTGTTAAATACCAACCAGTCAATCGATTTCATATACAAACTGTCAGTGTTTGTTTTTAATGCTTCAAGATAAAAGAAGCGGATGACCAATTGATATCTCTTCCCATTTACAGATGGCGTCCAGTTAACCCGAAATGTTTTACCGGCGAGAAAGCTGGCGGTTACCTGCGGTTTATCGATCACAAAATCGTGTAACAAACCTGTTTGTGATGTGATTTCCTTGCCGGTTTTTATATTTTTGATCTTCAACTTATAAATATGGTTTTCATCAAGTTTGGCCAATGAAAAATACATCAATTGATCAGGATAATAAAAAATCGAATCTCCGGCTTTTTTATTGTGAATGGTTATTGTATCACAAGGCCATGATTGAATAAAAATGGTGTCTTTTGCAGAGGTCGCAACGTATTCATCCAGCCTTACATCCAGTTTATCGGGATAAGTGCTTGAATCGGCTACTTTTGAAAATTGCAGTGCGTTTCCTTCACCCAGAAAAGCTTTGGTGATTTTGATAAAGGTTGTGTCTTCAGTTTGGTCAAGCAGACAATAAACAACAGTCATGTCTTTCCAGTCGGCATTGACTTTCAGATCCTTATTGCAGGAAAACAAGGCAGGCAGGAGTAGCAAAAAAAGTGGCATGAATCGGAAGCAGCGCATGCGGGTAGATTTTTGTTATTTGGCAAAAGTACACAAAAATATCGTAGTTTTGCTTTCAAATTGATATTATGTCGACAGCCATATCCTTCCGGAATGTGACCAAGGTCACCACACATGTTCTTCAGGAAATGAAATTAAAGGGTGAGAAAATAGCCATGCTCACAGCTTATGATTACTCCTTTGCCAAGATTCTTGACAGTACAGGCATTGACGTGATCCTTGTTGGCGACTCAGCTTCAAATGTCATGGCAGGCCATACATCCACCCTGCCTATTACATTGAACGAGATGATCTACCACGGGGTTTCAGTTGTAAGAGCCGTGAAGCGGGCACTGGTTGTTGTTGACCTGCCTTTCGGGACCTACCAGGGAAATTCAAAGGAGGCCCTGAATTCTGCCATTCGTATCATGAAGGAGGCAGGTGCCGATGCCGTAAAGCTGGAGGGTGGTAAAGAGATTCTCGAATCGGTTGATCGAATCCTTTCAGCAGGAATTCCGGTGATGGGACATCTGGGACTTACACCCCAATCCATTCATAAATTCGGGACGTATGTTGTACGTGCAACCAGTGAAGAAGAAGCCTCAAAGTTACTGGATGATGCGCATTTACTTGAAAACGCAGGATGTTTTGCCATCGTCCTTGAAAAGATCCCGGCGATGCTGGGAGCCAAAGTTACGCAGGTTGTAAAAATCCCGATCATCGGCATTGGCGCTGGTAAAGAAGTTGACGGACAGGTACTGGTTCTTCATGACATGCTTGGCATCACCATGGATTTTTCCCCCCGCTTCCTTCGCCGGTATGCTAATCTGTCAGAGGAGGTTCGGGGTGCCGTAAATACCTATATCCAGGATGTGAAAACGCTCGATTTCCCAAATGAAAAGGAACAGTATTGATCAGGACATTTTATACGAAGACAACCACCTGATCATTTTGAACAAAAGGCCTTCTGATATCGTGCAGGGAGATAAAACCGGTGATGAACCATTGAGTGAAACCCTGAAAAATTATATCAGGATTAAATACAACAAGCCGGGGGAGGTTTTTCTGGGAGTGGTTCACAGGCTGGACAGGCCTGTGAGTGGTACCGTTGTTTTTGCCCGTACCTCAAAAGCTTTGTCGCGGCTCAATGTCATGCTCAGGGATGGTCTTATGCATAAAACATACTGGGCGGTTGTTAAAAACACTCCTCCTCAGTCGGAGGATCATCTGGTGCAATTTCTTACCAGAAATGCAGAGAAAAACAAATCATTCGTGTATGATAAACCTGTTGAGGGGGCTAAGAAAGCAGAATTGATTTACAAAGTGATTGGGAAAAGCGATGGATACTATCTTTTGGGTATAAACCTGTTAACCGGTCGGCACCATCAAATCAGAGCCCAGCTTTCCTCGATGGGATGCCCCGTGAAAGGGGACCTGAAATACGGATATCCCCGATCAAATCCGGGCGGATTTATTCATCTTCATTCGCGTGCCATTGAGTTTATTCACCCGGTGAAAAACGAACCGCTGAAGGTCATCGCACCACCCCCGCCTGATAAATTATGGGATTATTTTTCGGCGAAATCCATGCCTGATGACTTTTCACAATGAGCCGGATCAAATCATCCACAGATACCACCAGCACATTTCAGAGCATTGCTATGCCGCAACCTGTCTTTGAGAAATCGATTTTTCAGTCTCATCAGCTAAAGCCTACAGGTTTTCATATCAATCAGGTAAACAATGCTCAGCCTGACTGGATATTGGCTATTCTTGTCTTTTGTTTTATCCTTTTGGCATGGGGCCAGGTGTTTTACCACAGAAGAATTCAACAGATTTTCCGTGCCCCGTTTTCAAAACGCTTTATCAATCAATTGACCCGGGATGGTAACTTGTTCAGGGAACGAATTTCGGTGGCGCTGGGAATCGTTTATATTCTGGCATTTTCCCTTTTTTTGTATGAATTCAATGCGAAAATCCTTGGTTTTACTTTCCATGGGGTCACTGGCATTTCATTGTACGGGCTGATAACAGTCATTCATATTTGTATTCTGACTGCCAAAGTGGCATTGGTGCAATTGCTGGGCATCGTTTTTAAAACCTGGGAAACTACAAATAATTATCTGTTAAACCTGCTGATCTTTGCTTTGTTAATGGGACCAGTCCTTTTGACCGGGATGGTGTTTGTCATCTACCTTAAATCAATAGTACTGATATATATATGCATCACTGTTTTTATTGCATTGCTTTTATTCAGGTTTATCCGGGGATTTTTTATAGGTATGGTATTGAGGAAGTTTTCTTATTTATTTTTATTTGTGTATCTTTGCAGTCTCGAAATTTTACCCCTGCTGGTTCTTTTAAAAATTTTGCTCAACCACGCGAACACCGCGGGAGCGTAGGTGTTTCGAGAATGTGAACACTAATACGGTACGACCTTGAAAATAAAGAATATTCTGGTTTCCCAGCCTCAGCCTGTCGATTTTGAGAAATCACCTTATGGGGAGATAGCACGTAAGTTCAACGTCAACATCACATTTCGTAAATTTTTTAAAATTGACGGTATTCCCGCCAAGGATTTTCGCAAGGATAAGGTTAATATCCTTGACTATACCGCTGTTATTTTCACCTCCCGCAATGCTGTTGACCATTATTTCAGAATGTGCAAGGAGATGCGTGTCGAAGTTCCCGAAACCATGAAGTACTTTAGTATTTCAGAGTCTACAGCCTATTATCTGCAAAAATATGTTCAATTCAGAAAGCGGAAAATTTTTCACAGTAAAGAAAATTATGCCAATCTCATTGAACTGATTAAAAAACATAAAACCGAAAAATTCCTTCTCCCTTGTTCTGATATTCACAAGCAGGAGATTCCTAAAATGCTGGAAGATAATAAGATTCAGTTCAAGAAAGCTATTATCTACCGCACATTGGCCAGTGACTTGTCTGATATTGAAATCCAGAATTATGACTTATTGATTTTCTTCAGTCCTTCCGGGATTAAATCCCTGTTTAAGAATTTCCCGGATTATGTTCAGGGAGAGAGTGCCATCGGTGCTTTTGGGACATCAACCCATAAAGCTGTAAAAGATGCCGGGCTGATTCTCAATGTGGAGGCCCCAACCCAGGCAGCCGCTTCCATGACTACGGCCATTGAACTATTTCTGCAAAACGAAGCCAAGAAAAAGTAATTTAAGTCTTTTCAGGGATTTCACTGAAAACCATGAAATACACCTTTCCCAAAGAAGAGCGGCTATGCAGCCATCGGCTGATTGGCGTGCTGTTTTCAAAAGGGCATACATTTCACCTCAAACCATTTCGTGTTACCTGGATGAGGCCGGCGCAGGATCTCCCATCACACCTGCAGGTGCTGATGAGTGTACCAAAATATAACTTCCGCAAAGCTGTTGACCGAAACCTTATCCGCCGACGGATGAAAGAAGCTTTCCGGTTAAATAAACACCTTGTTATCGATAATTTATCCATTGCCGGACACCAGATTGTCTTCTGCATCACCTACACTGCCAAAGAAATAGTGACATTTGACCTTATCCAAGCAAAAATAATTATACTTTTACAGCGTTTAATTGAAGAGAATGAAAAAGTTACTGGCTAGTTTTTTCATTTTACTTATACGGTTTTATCAGGGAGCCATTTCTCCCTACCTCATGCCATCCTGCAGGTATTCCCCCAGCTGTTCGGCATACGGGATTGAGGCCATCGCAAAACATGGGCCGTTCCGCGGTGGCTGGATGGCGTTGAGGCGCATCGGAAGATGCCACCCCTGGGGAGGAAACGGATATGACCCTGTACCGTAAAGGAAATGCAAAACACTGTGAATTGCAACGCTTCAGGTGAGTAATCTATTTATTAATGAACATTAAAGAAAGAGTAATGAAACGAATTGCAGGATATATTTTGTTGATTTTCTTTTGTGGATCGGCAAGCCCGCGAATTTTTGCCCAGGCTCCGAATCAGCAAGGGTTTGAGATTATGAAAAATCTTGACATTTATTCCAATCTGATCAAGGAATTAAATCAGGATTATGTTGATGAGATCAACCCGGGTGAGTTAACGGAAACCGGCATCGAAGCCATGTTGGAATCGCTGGACCCTTATACCAATTTTATTCCTGAATCACAGGTTGAAGATTATAAATTCATCACCACCGGGCAATATGGTGGAATCGGCTCACTCATCCATCAGCAGGGTGATTATATTGTGATTTCAGAGCCTTATCAAGGGTCCCCTTCTGATAAAGCCGGGCTTAAGGCAGGTGACAGAATTCTGGAGGTCAATGGAAAACAGGCAAAGGGCAAATCTTATGACGATGTCAGCTCTATCCTGAAAGGACAGGCAGGAACGACAGTAAATGTTGTGATACAACGTGGCAATGAAAGCAAACCTTTTGAAAAATCAATTACACGCGAAAATATTAAAATTGATAACATTCCCTACTCAGGAATGGTTGATCAAAATACCGGTTATATCAAACTGACCGGATTCACACAAAATGCTGCCAAGGAGCTGAAGCAAGCCTATCTTAAACTCAAAGAGGGCAATGATCTCAAAGGCATTATCATTGACTTGCGCGGTAATGGCGGAGGGTTGTTGAATGAAGCAGTTGATATTGCCAATATCTTTGTCGAACGAGGACAGGAGATTGTGAGCACCAAAGGGAAAATGGCGGATAAAAACCGGTCACACCTGACCATGAGCCCGCCTGTTGACCTTGGCATTCCGGTGGTGGTCCTTGTTGATCGTTCGAGTGCATCGGCCAGTGAAATCCTGGCAGGTTCGCTGCAGGATCTTGACCGCGCCGTGATCATCGGTCAGCGCACCTTCGGAAAAGGCCTTGTTCAGAATGTGGTCCCGCTTTCGTATAACGCGCAGATGAAGATCACGGTTGCCAAATATTATATCCCCAGCGGACGTTGTATCCAGGCGATTGATTATGAACATAAGAAGAAGGATGGTTCTTTTGGGAAAATTCCAGATTCTCTTATCCGGGCTTTCAAAACAAAAAACGGGCGTACGGTTTATGACGGTGGCGGCATCAATCCGGATGTGGTCACAAAAGCAAAGCAGTTCAGCAACCTGGCACTGGCCCTTTACAGCAAATACTATGTGTTCGATTATGCAACAAAATTCGTACTCGAACATCCCTCCATTCCGCCGGCAGATGTTTTTGAGATAAACGATTCCATCTACAACAGTTTTATTGAATTCATCAAAGGTAAAGACTACTCCTATAAAACAAAAAGTGAACGGGCATTGGAGGAGTTAAAGACCGTTGCGTTGAAAGAGAATTATTTCGATGCTGTAAAGCTGGAGTATGATCACCTCAAAAGCCGCATGGAAACTGACAAGCAGGAAGATTTGAAAAAATACAGCGATCAGGTAAAAGAGCTTCTTAAAATAGAGATCATTACCAGGTACTATTACCAGAAGGGGAAGGTACTCGCTGCGCTGAAGAATGACACTGAAATTGCAGATGCCATAGCCACTTTAAAAGACACTGAAAAGTATGCAGGGATCCTTTCCGGGAAATATGTTCAGCCTAAGCCCGAAATTCCCGTCAAAAATGAAGATGATGAGGATAATCCGGTAGAATAAAACCCAAACATGAAACAAATTACGCACTCATTTGATTACCAGGTTTTTGATTCAGTCCATGAATTGCAATCAGCCGACGGTGAATTGCTTGAAAAAGCCAAAAATGCCATCGCCGGCTCTTATGCACCATATTCCCGTTACCACGTTGGGGCAGCCGTAAAACTTGCAAACGGGGAAATTATCACTGGCAGCAATCAGGAAAATATGTCATTCCCGGCAGGACTTTGTGCCGAAAGGGTAGCGGTGTTTGCCGCATCCTCAAACTTTCCCGGAGTTCCGGTTGCATCGATCGCCATCAGCGCCATTTCCGACGAATTCGAGGTTTGCGAACCTGTGCCCCCATGTGGCATGTGCAGGCAGGCAATCGTTGAGTATGAGATGAAATACAACAATAAAATCCGTATTATTCTTGGTGGTCATTCAGGGAAAGTATTCGTTTTCCAGGGGATGAGTTCTTTGCTTCCGCTGGCTTTTCATGAGGAGGGGTTGACGAAGTGAGAAGGGGTGAGGGGTGACGCGTGACGGGTGTTGCGTGACAGGAAAAATGGACAATGAAACATAAATCGTAAATCGTAAATCGTAAATCGTAATTCGTAAATAATTCATCATGAAACTTCCCTCTACAGTTTTCCTCCTTTTTCTCCTTATTCCTTTTTTGGCAATGAAGAGCGATAAACCTGCCTACAAGGTTTTCAACACCAAAGGGCATGTAGTCGATTATAACGATATTCTGAAAGCTGCGAAGGGCTCGGATATTATTTTCTTTGGTGAACTGCACAAGAACCCGATCGTTCACTGGCTGGAGCTGGAACTTACAAAGGACATGTTTGCGGAGAAAGGGACTAACCTTGTTCTGGGTGCTGAAATGTTTGAGGTTGATAACCAATTGTTAATCAATGAGTATCTTTCGAAGATGATTCGAAAGAAAGATTTTGAAGCCGAGGTAAAACTCTGGCCGAACTATAAAACGGACTACGCACCAATTGTTGACTTTGCCAGGGAGAAAGGGGTTAAGGTTATTGCCACCAACATTCCCCGGCGTTTTGCTGCCCTGGTGAATCTAAAGGGATTTGAAGGACTTGACAGCATCAATGCGATGGAACGGGGCATGATCGCCTCCCTTCCGGTCAAATATCCCGATTCGCTCGAGTGCTATGCCAGCATTGTTAAAAATGTGGGAGATGGCATGCCAGCCCACCTGACAGCAAACCTGGGCAAGGCACAGGCCATCAAAGATGCTACCATGGCTCATTTCATCATGAGAAATGGTGCTTTGGACGGGAAGACGATTCTGCATTTTAATGGATCATACCACAGCGACAATCACCAAAGTATTGTATGGTATGTGAATCAGGCTATACGTAAGACCAGTTTTGAACTTAAAATTCTCACCATCTCGTGCCTTGAACAGGAGAATATTGATACGATTTCAAAAAAGGATGCCGCAAAGGCCGATTTTATCATCGTCATCCCATCCTCAATGCCTGGTGCTGAAACAAAATAGTTAAAACGAATAGAGAAGCGCAATCTCCTCTTTCCAGATTGTTTCATCGGGAGTTTCAAGAATCAACGGCATGTTGTCGAAACGGGGATCATTCATAATCCATTTGAACACCTCCATTCCAAGGGTGCCTTTACCCAAACTGTCATGACGGTCGACCCTGCTTCCCAGCCCTTTTTTTGAATCATTGATGTGCATACCTTTAAGGTAATTGAACCCGACCACCTCGTCAAAATGCTGAAAAGTTGATTTGAAGGCCGCTACGGTCGAAAGATCATAACCGGCGGCAAAAGAGTGGCAGGTATCTATGCAAACGCCGATGCGGCTTTTATCCTCCACATGGTCGATGATAAAACGAAGATGCTCGAATTTAAATCCAAGATTACTTCCCTGGCCGGCCGTATTTTCTATAATGGCCATCACCCCATTGGTTTTATCAAGGGTGATATTTACTGATTCCGCAATTCTTAACAAGCACTCCTCGTCGCTGATTCTCGCAAGTGAACCTCCGGGGTGGAAGTTCAGCCGGTCGAGTCCGAGTTGCCCGCAACGCTGCATTTCATCGAGGAACGCTTCCCGTGATTTATCAAGCCCCTCCTGTTCCGGGTGTCCAAGGTTAATGAGGTAACTGTCGTGGGGAAGGATCTGGAAGGGCATATAGCCATGCTTCTCACAGTTTTCGCGGAAAAGCCGGATGTTGTTTGCCGTAAGGGGTGACGACTTCCACTGTCGCTGGTTTTTTGTAAACAGTGCAAAGGCTTTTGCCCCGATCTGGGAAGCATTTACAGGGGCATTTTCAACACCGCCGGAAGCGCTAACATGGGCTCCTATATATTTCATGGTTAAAATTGGTTAGTCAAAGAGTAAAACCTAACTGAACATGTATCAGATTGTTTTCAAAAGTATGCAAAAAATCGTTGCGGTCATGAACGCTTTTCACAGTAATTTAACATTTCATTTATTTATCATCGGCATATATTTATTATATTTGTAAAAAAAAAGCAATGAAAAAAATATATATTCTAACTCTGTTATCCATTTCTTTGTCTGCTGCGTTTGGCCAGTTAACGCTTACTTATCAGAACAACGGACCACTGCCTGGGGATTCCTCCCGCTCTTATGAAATAGCCTGGGTTGATCCGGGTAATTCCGGTGAAAACCAGGTCTGGAATTTTTCAGGGATTCAATATACGGGGAAGACCAATTTTTATGGTGTTACCATGGACCCATCCCTGAAAATGGCTGGCCCAAATGAAAAAAGCCTGATTCTAGGCCAGGATGGCTACGATTACAAATATACTGCAGGGATAGATGGCTACAGAGAGACTGGTTATATACACAATGGGAAAAAGCTGACTTTGGCCTATAGCAGCCCTGTGGTGAGGATGAAGTTCCCACTTTCGTATGGACAACAATTCAGCAATCCGTTTTCTGGTGTTGCGCTGTTTGCAGATTCAAGAAGGATTGAATTAGGAGGAGAATATACAGTTACAGCAGATGCATCCGGAACCCTTATCCTTCCAGATCGTATCCTCAGCACCCTGCGGGTAAAAACAATCAAGCAATATTTGCAAACCAGTGTTTGCGGGTCAATTCAGTCGACCGTGATAAGATACTGCTGGTTTGCTCCCGGGTATCGCTATCCTGTATTAACAGTTTCCACCACTGAAAATATAAGTGGTGGAAATGCCCCGGTGATGGTGAAGGAAGCATGGATCAATGTGAATCAGCAATCCACAGGTTCATTTGCTGCAGGTGTTGATCCGAAGATCCAGGTTGAAACGGGCGAGAATTCTGTCATCGTTTTCCCAAATCCATTTACAGAACAGGTAACCTACAACTATTTCCTCAGGAAACAATTACCTGTGATGGTTGAATTGTATGATATGTCGGGCAAATTCAACATTCAGGTGGAGAAAAAGCAATTGCAGGCGGAAGGTCTGCATACAGGAACACTGAATGCATCCGTATTGGGATTGCCTCCCGGCGTCTATTATCTCCGGTTCATATTTGATAAACAGTCGGTGGTAAGTAAAATCGTAAAGATTTAACTTAAAATTATAAGCCTTCGTCGACATGAATTTGAAACTAGGGTTAGTCCCTGTGCTTTTCACCCTGTTATATGGTGTGCTTATCCCCTCATCCTATTGTTCCCGGGAGCCGGCATCTGATATTCATCTGTTTAGCTCAACCTGCGACACCATTCCTGAGTTGAACCAGAAAATCGTTTCGATTGTGAGAAAGCAGATCGGCACTACCGTTGATCGTGGAGAATGCTGGGATCTGGCCGCACTGGTTTTAAAGCAAACCGGCGCAAAGTGGGACGGAGCTTACCAGTTTGGCAAAAAAGTTGATCCGGTGAAAGATTGTGTATATCCTGGCGACATTATCCAGTTTGAAGGAGTTGAAATCAAGTATACCAAAGGACGCATCGTATATGAAGAATCCATGTTACATCACACCGCAGTGATTATTGAAGTAAAAGGCAAAGGTGTATATGTGCTGGCTCATCAGAATACCGGGAACTCAGGCCGTACGGTGGGACTTAGTGATCTTGACCTTAAAACGATCGTCAAAGGAAAATATTTGATATACAGACCAGTGTTGTAGTTCTTCCATCGGGACATCAATTCCTGTCAGGCCGGTGGCACAACCCTTTTTAAAAGACTTTCCCAGGAAATCTAACTCTAACTGATAAAATAGCCTGGACCTATTGCTGA
Organism: uncultured Bacteroidales bacterium; assembly: GCA_903875045.1. Taxonomy (GTDB): domain Bacteria; phylum Bacteroidota; class Bacteroidia; order Bacteroidales; family FEN-979; genus CAIVAT01. The sequence continues at coordinate 2,061 of CAIQUS010000176.1, read as the reverse complement.
GAAAGAAAATTGCTTATCTTTGCACCCTCAAACCGGAAACGTTCCGGATCAATCGGGGTGTGGCGCAGTTGGCTAGCGTACTTGCATGGGGTGCAAGGGGTCGGAAGTTCGAGTCTTCTCACCCCGACTTAGAGAATCAAGGCTTTCAGAAATTCTGGGAGCCTTTTTTTATTTCCGGTTTACAAAAAAGGATACATTTTTATTTCAAGTGATCCCAAAGATAAAATCGCTTTCTTTCGATACAAAATGAAAGCTGAAGATGACTTTTTTTGATGGAAGAATCATTATTGCACCACTGTCGGCATTTCCGAGCATAAAAAAACTCACCATGCCCCTGCGCAAAAAATGGTGTCTGTTTGGCAATGGCTTTTCCTTTGACGATTGCAACGAAGTGTTTTATGTCGAGCAAATACTTGGTAACGCTAAGAATTACTGGCATGAACAATGCCACAGTGCCTTTACAAATAATAACAGATAGAAAACGATGCCCCAATTTTAATGTTCTCTCCTTTTTTATTCCTCAATAAAGTATATGCAGCTATCTTTTTAATACTCAATTTTGGATTTTCATAACTTTTGTTTTACTTTTGTATCTATTACGTAACTAAACCTGTATAGAGTATGAACTGATTTTTTAACTCTAACTGATGTTTTAAAATTTAGCGTTTCGCTGAATTCTGTTGTTGAAATCGACCAAGATTCAATTGTCTGACAGGATATTAAGCAAAACGCCACGCTACGGCGTGGGCGTTGCTTATTTGTCAGACGGGCACCTTGGTCGGGCCCCAACAGCTTTAGGCAATATGCTCACGCTGTTTTTTTTCACAAATTGATGGATGAAAAAACTGATCTTACCATAAACTAAACTCATCATTTCAAAACTAATACCCTAATTATGAAAAATTTCTATGTTACTTTTTTTTCATTGTTTTTGCTTTCCCAAACCATCCTGGGGCAGGATCTTATTATTAAAAAGGATTACTCGGTAGTCAAATCCAATGTTTTAAAAGTAAAAGAAGATGTTGTCGAGTATAAAAAATTCGACAATCCAGATGGCCCTATTTATGAAATAAATAAAAGGGAAATCATCAAAATCGTTTATAAGAATAACACCGAGGATGTTTTTGTGGTTGCGGAAAGAAATGATTCATTGAACAACTCAGGGAATAAGGAGGCTCTTGGTGACCGCCAGGAAAATGTCCCCGCAGTACAGCCAGAAACTGAGCCAGATGTACCCATAGATACCCGGCCTGATTGTGAGAAGAGAGCCTATGGCACTTTACAGGTAAGAAATATTTCTCAATATTCGTATGACCTGTTCGTTGACAATGTTTTTGTGGTTCGTTTGGAACCCAAAATTATTTCCGGAAAGATTCCTGTTTCGGAAGGCAATAGTAGATCATTAAGTGTTTCGCAGGTTAACGGTTATCTGCTCACACCGACTGTTCGCACCAGTTCTCTAAATGTAATCAGGTGTTCACCCTATTCTTGGCAAATACCGTAGTTTTCTTTGAATAATCGAAATAAATCAAATATGAAAACACAACAATTTCCGAGATAAAACGAATTATATATTTGGAATTGTTTTAACAAAGCATAAATAGAGCCAAATCGACTGAATGTTGACGCTTTTTGTTTTTCTGATGTAATAATTGAATCGACACTCATATACTTACATTTTACCTAAAATCTCAACCAACATGAAAACACAAATTTTACTTTTTTGCGCCTTGTTATTCTCCATTACACTGAACGGAAAAAATGTAAGTGAACAGCAGGCTAAAATCGTTGCCTCTAACTTTTTATTACAAAACTCGAAATTCAAAATTGTCCCGGCTGCTGACCTTTTTCTTTTATACAGCTACAAAGGAGAAAAAGTGAAGGATGGAACTTCAAATGAGTTATCTAATTTGATTTATGGTTACTAATCAGTCGCATTTATAATCGGCAATGACATTCAAAGCAGGCAACACCTTTTGCCCATTTTTAATGGCAGTGTCAATAATGGATCTCAGGATGGCAAAGTTTTCAGCAGCATTAAACACCTTGAACTGCCCGGAT
>CAIQUS010000175.1 GCA_903875045.1 uncultured Bacteroidales bacterium | reverse complement strand
CCCGAACCAAACTATTTGCAGGAATGTGACTTCCAAGAATAAACAGGTTTCTTATGTGTTGCTTTTTTTCAAAGTTATCTGTTTTGAGGTTGGAGTTCACCACTCCCGAAGACTATTTGGTGGATAGTTATTACGTTTACAATATGAATTTAAGTCTGCTGTCAGAATTTCAGAATCCTGGCAGTCCTTTCCTCATTTCCAATCAAAACTCTGATAAAATAGAGCCCCGAAGGATAGTTTCCAAGATCGAAGGTTTGTGAAGAGATGTTGTTTAATTCCATTTTTGTAACCAGTTTTCCCTGCATACCAAATAAATCAACGTGGGCTGTTGTTGCTTCACCCTGGCGAAGAATCTCAAGGGTGAATTTACCGGAAGTTGGGTTCGGATAAACCTTGAACAGTTCATTTCCGATGGTCGTTGCTGAAGTTTCGTGTTTTGACACGGAATCAACAGAAATTGAAACGACCGTACTTTTTGGTGATGTGCAGTAAAGACAGTCGTTGGCGATATATGCATGGAGGTATCCTCCTTCCTTTACAGTAGTGCCGGGGTATAGGATCACATTCTGGCCGGCAACCAGGTGAGAGGTGCCACCGGGTGAAACCATGAATGAGGTCCCGCTTCCTGCAACAAATATTGTCTGAAGGGCATCAGCACACATCGACGCACCGTCGATTACGTTGATGTTGTTCAGATACCGCTGGGTCACAGGTACAGGTGAAATAACAACATTAAGTGCAGTGGGAACCGCTGCCTGACAAAGGCTGGCAATTGAATAGGTAACTGATACCTGTCCGGTTCCGACCGCACCCCAACTTACTGAAATGGAATTTGTATTTCCTCCGGAAGTAATACTACCTCCGGTAACAGTCCAGGAATAACCTGTCATGGAGGCCTCCGTGGTATAATTTATCCCGGTTGAACCGGAGCACGCGGAAACAGGCCCTGTAATAACCGGAACCGGCAGCGCATGTACCACCACACCTATTGCAGGTGTTGCTGCGCATCCAATGGCATTGGTTACAGTCAGTGTATAGGTGCCGGTGGCGTAGGTTGTCGCATTGATGATCGAAGGGTTTTGGAGGGAGGAGTTGAAACCGTTGGGTCCGGACCATTGATAAGAAACCATTGAGGCGGGACCACCTGTGAGCAGGAGGGTGGAACCGACACAAATCGGACTGTTGCTGCCAATGACCGCAACAGGCGATGGGTTCATGAGAACCATCACGCTGTTCAACATGGGTGATGAGCCATAAGCATTGGTTCCGCTAACAGTATAATTGCCCGCTGTCTGGTTTCCGGGGAAATAGATTGCTGAACCGGTTCCTGAGATGGTTGGGTTAACCTGTACATCATTTTTGAATAATGTGTAGGTTACGCCAACCTGAGAACCAGAAATTCCGACCGGCAATCCGCCACTGTTATCACAACAGGTTCCGCCACCTGTAACATTGTAAGCAACCGGGAAAGAGGGGTTTAACAGTGGATTTCCAGATACGAAAGAATTAACACCAGGCGTTACCTCAAGTTGCGCATTGATCCCTGCCTGGTAAATGGCAACCCTTGTTGCATAAGAAGGTACCACGGCAGAACTGAACGTAAAAGTAAGGTCACTCAGTGAATTAGCCGGGAACGACACAGTTGAAGTGAGTTTGATCCGCACCAATCTGGTTCCGGGGCTCACGGTTGAAAGAATGGTACCATTGCCGGAACCGGGGGGGCTGACAGCTGATAGTTTGATGATATTGGCACCGGTTCCTGTTGTGTAGGTTACATATCCCGGAACCTGTGACGGGTTCACATCTGATGTTCCCGGAACCAATGAAGCGGAAAATGTACCTCCTGTATAGATTAACGGGTTCACGTTAATACCACACTGTACTGACGCAAGTTCAAATGGTTGAGCGGGATCTGTATCAAGCAGGTAAAGATCGAACTCCAGCGTCCGGTCGGAAGTTTGTGTGACATTTTTAATGGAAATCGAAAAATCCTGGCCGCCGAGAGGAGAACTTGGGAATGACACTGCATTGCCTGAATTATTGTCTATGAATGTCATATCGCCCGAATCGATGGTCCCATCCCCGTTTACATCCCTCTGAAGGTATCCTGTAGCAAACCCATTGGAACCTGTTCCTGTGAGTTCCATATCTGCGATGTTGATGTAGCCATCCTGGTTGACATCCCCGCTATAAATTCCATACCCGCCACCAGGCAGCTGCACAAGCTTGTTTCCAAGCGCTTTTGCGGGTGCATCAAAAGTATAATTGATTATTGAACCTGAGAATGAAACCGGAGTTGCACTTACTGTTGACAGGCCATTGCGGTGCCTGATCGTAATGTAATACGTTCCGGATAAACCAGCAGGGATGAAAGCCGCGGCCATACCGTTTGTACTCAGGGCCACATCAGAGGCTGTATAAATGATATTTGCGTAATTTCCCGGTGTTGCATCATGGAGTTCAATGGTTAAGTGATCGGCAATTTCCGAACCCCAATGCGGACCGGAATTGTCTGAGGCAGCTCTCATGTTTCCGGAACCCAGGTATTGCCCCTGGAGAAGAAAACTCAGGTTCAGGGTTTTCGTTGTTGCACTTACCATTTCATAAGCCCCAATGGTTGTGGAAGTCCCTCTTGCATTCCCCAATATATCGTCATCAACCACGCCCGGGCATGAAAGTCCGGCTCCAATGGCAGGTGAAAGGGGCAGAGGGGTTAGATTTGTTGCGGAAGTAAACAGTGGGTCGGTATTCAGCGATTGTGCATCCTGACTGGTAAAGGTTTTCCATGCATCAAGATTCATGTTGTTTACCGGTGGCACAGCAATGCCATTCAAGCCTACAAAGTTATTATCATAATTGCTGGTGTAATAGAGATTGTTATTTATCGAGGCGAATGGTGAAACAGCCCCTTTGGTGTAAATTGCATAACCCCATGATGTAAGGTTTGAATTTGGCCATTCACCCACACTGTTCTGAAGTATATTGTTTTTCAGGACAATACCGGATATGCCGGCACCGATTTCCAGGGCCGTAAACCATTCATTGTTGTAGAATACGCCATAAGAGAGATCCCGGGGCATATAAACAGAGTTGTTATAAATGCTGATCCCTCCGGTGGCATTGCCGAAAAGCTTGATCCCGGCTGGTATCGTATTGTTATCTAAGGTGTTTGGGCTGCTACCCATTCCTGCCAGATGCCGTATGATGTTGTTGCGGATCATGATATTTGGTGAGGTAGTCAGAGATTTTATCGTTATCCCTGCAGCTCCGGTATAATTAACCCCGTTGTAGTAGACATCATGAATGTCGTTCTTTTCGATGATGCTGTTTGTAACCGCCTCGGTGTAAATACCACGGGGAGAGTTGTTGCTGATCACGTTGAAAATATGATTTTTGCTTATCATCAAATTGTCCTCAAACATTGCAATAATTCCGTTATTTGAAACGTATGTATTTAAGGAAGAAGAACCGATGATGTTACCACTTATGATATTTCCGGTACCAAGCCCCCAGTAGGAAGAATTAATGTAGATACCAGTATAAGCAGCGGTAATTGAATCATTGCGAAACTTGTTGTTGTTTCCTGCTCCTGTGAAACTAATTCCACAATTGCCTGGATAAAGGTTGCTGCCACAAGCGAATTTGCAACTGTCGATGATATTATTGTCACACCCCCCTGTCAGCTCGCAAGCCGTGGAGGAATTTGAAATCTGGTTCTGGAAAAACAATTTTCCTTTGCCGTTCACCACAAGATTATCAACCCCGTTGAACCTTATCAAGGCACCGGCGTAAGCACCTGAAACTTTATGATAGCTGCCACTATTGGTGATGGTTACCTTGTAATTTGGATCTTCAGTATTTATTTCATTCAGTGCATTTATACCAGGTTCGCTTGGCACGTCACCTACGATTTTCACCGTCAGATCCCCGCTCAGTGCTTTGCTGTTCATATCGGCAAAGAAACCATTTGCCCCTGTAAGGGTGGGGTAATCACCAGGAATATTTTTCACTCCGCTCAGCGAGCCAACGATCGAATAGGTAGAAGGGCTTGATGGTGGTGTCGTACACGCAGGTGGGGTCTTGCTGATTCCTGAAGCCCCTGCCGATGGTGTGACTCCGGCGTTGGGTACGGGCATTTCATCCTGACAGACAATAAAATAACTCACTGTATTCCCTGGTGCAACTCCGCCACCAAAGGTGAACTGATAGGTGTTTCCACTTGTCCAGGTGCCAGTAACGATGTTATAGGGGTTGTTGTTTATTTTCCAGTATAACCGGGGAAGACCTGAACCTGAAGTGGGAACTGTTGAAAAATAGTCCTTAATGGTTGTAACGAGGGTCCGCGGTGTAAGGAGGTGCGTGTTGTAAAATGGCTTGTAGGTTACAACCGGCGGGGTAAGATCATTTCCGGCTTCATAAGCGCCCATGGATGTTGGTACTGCCCTGACTGTCCCGGTATAATCGTCAGTTACCGGCAGTGCAGGACATTTATCAAGTACAGAAGACCCGGGATATGGGATCAGAACGAAAGGGTCATTAAAATTCGGGTCAGAGGCGAGTGAATTGGCATCTTTTCCTGATGATGCCTGCCACGCTCCGAGTGTCGTTTTATCTGTTCCGTTGTAGGAAGCAAGGACGCCTTCCATACCTCCAACCTTATAATCATTATTGTCAAGGTTGGTAAAAGCGGCCGATGTTCCTGCGCAATAAATGGCATAAGCTTTAGAATCTCCTGTCAGATTCTCCATTGAATTTGAAAAGATGTTATTCCTCATATCGATCTGGGCCACTGAACCACCAACAAATATCGCAGTGCTAAGGTATCCAGATGCCAGATTATTGCTGAAGGTTCCTGATAAGTTGATACTGTTATAGTATAGTTTCAGATCAGTCGTATAACCCGTAATCTTTATCCCGGCGGTGCCATAAGATTGCAGATTTGAAGATCCGGCACCGGTAATATCATAAATAACATTGTTGGCAATGGTCACGTTGCCTCCTGCACTTGCGAGGTCAACAAAAATACCGGTGCCTCCGTTAAAGTCAGAACTACCCCTGATTGCATGGATATCGTTTTTGGTGAAGACCATATTTTTAACTCCGGGGCCTATATACAAACCCCAGGTGGCAATCAACGGTGAAATAACACCTTTGATGACGTTGTTGCTGAACATCCCCAGGGTGTTGTTCAAATAGACTCCGGTATTGCCAATAAAGAAATTGGCGCTGTCTGAACCAATTGTATTATTTGAAACAGTAAGATTGGTCTGGAAACCCCAGGTGGAACCTGCTATGTAAAGTGCATAATATGCCCGGCTGAATTCGTTGTTGTCAATGGTCATGAAATTGTTGTCTCTACCCTGGCTACCAACGGTGGAGCCTACAGATAGTGCGTAGGTTTGGTTGTTCCCTGCACCTGTTGAACCACCACGGATGATGCAGTTTTTAACGGTACAATAGGTTGCCCCTGCACCGGTACCAAGAGAAGAAATTTGCAAGGCAGCAGTAGAATTAGCCGTATTGAGGTTTTCAATGGTCAGATCCCGTGAGGTTGAACCGTTATTTGAGCCATTAAATATGAAGTAATCGGTGCCATTTAAGTTGATGATGGAGGTTGCTGATGAGCCGGAGATGAGTGGCGACATGCCTGAAGCTGGCTGAATGGTTGTGGTATTTATGGCTGAAGCAAGAGGGATTTCACCTGCAATGATCGGAAAAACTTCCCCATTGGAACTATTGTAAGGCACTGAATGCTGGTTTGTCAGCGAGAATGTAACCGGGCCGCCATTTCCCCTGTGGTTAATATTGTTAACGGCATCAGTTATTGTCGTAAAGTTGGGATATACGTTCCCGGCTCCAACAAGGTAAGTTCCACTCATGGGGCCAAGGATCATCAGGTTCCCAGCCGGAGAAGTTATAACAGGCACCCTGACAGCTCCGCCAACGGTTACATTTACACATTGACCATCGATCAGATGTCCGGTTTGCGCGGTTTGGATGATGTCGTATACCAGCCAGAAATAATTATCACCCGGTGTAAGGGTTTGGGAACCTGTAACAACATAATTTCCAATGGTGGGCAGGGTGGAACCAAAGAGCATCCCCGGACCATAGAACGACGAATTGCCGGTGTAGTAAATCTTTGAAGGTGTGGCGTTTATGTCGGTTATCATGGTGCTTCCAGCGGCATTACAGGTGAACTGTGTAACATTTACCGGAGCAAAGGCACCATCAACTGAAATTTTTACCCGGATAACAGCCTGGTTTATTGTTCCTGAAAAGGTATTCCCGGTAACCTGATCGGTAGTAGCAGCACCGAAGTTCATGGGTGCCATGGGGGTGTAATTTCCTTCGTAAGCTCCGATATCAGTGGCTGTTCCGGTACCTGCATAACCCGTTTCACCCCAGCGGATGTTACCATCAGCATCATTTACGATTGCAACCGGCGTGGTAATTCTTGAACCGGAACTTTCGATCATGGTAGGAACAGATGGTGAAATGTGCAGATTATGATTTGCCGGATCGATAAATGGAGGTAGTTCTGTAAATGAAGCTGTTTCGCGTGGTGTCACCCTGGTTTTGTATAAACTGATTGATTGATCAGCGTTTGTCCCATCATAATGAATGAGCCTGTTGGGACCAGGAATTCCAGAGTAATAGCAATTGTTGTTTGATGAAGTTGTGAAATTGGTCAGGGATGATGCACTTCTTTGCAATGCGGTGGTATATGCAGCCCCTCCGGTGAAAACGGGTGTTGAAGTATTGATGATGATGTTGTTTTTCAATTCTATGGTATAATTACTTAATGCATAGATTCCACTGGTGCCAAATGTGGTTGTTGAACTGCTGGTGGCATTCATATAAATGGTATTGTAGCTGAGGTTGGCGGTTGGTACACCGTTCAGGTATATGCCACTGATGGCGTTTGTGCCGGTTGAGGAGGGAGTTTTCAGGTCGGAGATAGAATTATTGTACACATTGGCAGTACTGCTGTTGGTAAAATAGATTCCGTTGACCAGTCCGTTTGCTGATTGGGAGGTAAGGTCGTAGATCGAATTTTTATATACCGTCGGGGTGCTTGACTGTTGCCACATGCCATATACAGGTCCGCCATTGGAAGCCAGTGTGTGGATCGTATTGGAATAGGTTTGCCGTGTTCCGGTGTTGGTGTTCAGGGCCATGCCGTAAACCGTTCCTGTTCCGCCATGGTTCAGGTTGTAGAACAGGTTGTTATAATAACTTTCAACGGTTGGGGAGCCCCATTCGTAGAGTGCACTAAGTAAATTGTTACCTGAACCTACCGAAAGATCGTGAACAATATTGTCGTGAACGATGGTTGTTCCGGTATTACTCCTGAGTGCGTAAAGGGAGGCAGAGCCTGTTGCTGACAAATTATAAATTGTGTTGTTGTTCATATTGATATTCAGTGCGGAACCTGCATTGATCCCGTAAAAGAGTCCGTTTCCTCCGAGTGTAATATCATGGATTACATTGTTGTTTACATTGATCGTGCCCGGGCCAGTGTTGGTTACCGCATTGTAAATCCCATAAAATTCTGCAGTGGTGGCTGTAGGGTACGAACAATTCTGGATAATGTTGTTGGTGATATTGAGTGTATTCGTTGTACCTGAGTTTCCAAACTGGGTATAGATACCATAAAAACCCTGTGATGTCCCTGTTGTCAGACTAATGCTGATGGTGTTATTGCTGATGGTACCACTTGACTGTGACCCGCCTGTAAGGCTGATTCCATAAATGCTGTAGCCAGGTGCTACGGTTACCGTTCCGTTTGAAATATTGTTATTCGAGATGGTTATTGAATTTTGATAAATGGCATAAATAGCGACAGGTGAGAATGTTCCGCCAAAATTTGTGATGAAATTGCCTCCTTCAACGCCGATCTCATTTCCCTGGTCATATAAAGAATAGGGGCTGGAAGCGTTATATCCGGTCAGGGAGATTCCATAAAACACATCGGAAATATTGTTATTGAAAAACTTGCAGTTGCTGCAGGCATCGGTAGCAGAAGTTATTGTCAAGACCGACGTACTCGTAGCAATGTGGTTTCCTGAATAAATTCCATAAGCATATCCATTGCCCCTTGACATGGAGATGGAACAGTTTTTAATGGTGACATGCTGACACCCGTCAAAGGGCGCAGTACTGTTCTTCTTCACCATTGCATATCCCCAGTCAATCGTATTATCAAGCACTTTGATATCGATCCCGTCGAAAGTAACGTAGTCGCTGCCGGCGATGATCACGCCACCGTCCGTTGCGCTGTAAACTCCGCCTCCAGCAACAAAGAGCTTCGGATTAACAGCTCCGCCAGGTACCTTCTGAAATACAACAGGGGCTGTTACCGATGATGTATTTGTGTTGAGAATTATATTCAGCCCATTTTCGGTATAGCCGGATACAATATTGAATGTAACGCCGGGAGCCGCAGTTCCCTGCAAATTTAAAGCAGCAACCGCGGTAGCAATTGTTGGATAATCCCCTGGAATTGTTTTAATTCCTGTTAATGGTTGACCTTGAATAAAATTTACGGTCAGCGCCATTAAAATGATCACAATGATTCTTTTCATTCTTCTGCTGTTTTTAGTTTACAAACTTTTGAATAATAACAGGGCAAAACTATGGCAGATTGAAATAAAGCATTGCAAGGCATGTGTCAAAAATTAGCAATTATATGCCATTTGCCCGAATGAAAGGAAGGGTGTTGGTTCGCGCGAAAACTAGATAAAAAGAGAAAAAGAGGATAACAATCATGTGCCGGATGTTGACACAAATGTGTCATTTTGCCATAAACTCAGTAGGAGTCAGGTTATACACTTCGCGGAAACATTTGGTAAAATAGGAGAGGTTGTTGAATCCGACTGCATACATGATATCGGATACATTCCCAAATTTCTGTTCCATGAGCATGGCAGCACGTTTGATCCTGATGATCCTGATAAACCCGGTTATGGGCTGACCTGTAATCGCTTTTATTTTCCGGTGAAGCTGGCTCCGGCTCATGGCAATATTGCTCAGCAGGAACTCAATATCCAGGTCCGGATTGTCGATGTTCGCTTCAATCAATTGAATAAGCTTGCGAAGAAATTTTTCATCCGCCGAAGTGACGGTGATCGCTCCCGGCTCCAGGTTCACCGAACTGGAAAAAATTTGGCGTAACTTATTTCGCTGGGTAATCAGGTTTCTCATCCTTACCAGCAATTCGCGTGAGTTAAAAGGTTTGGTTACGTAATCATCTGCACCTGTTTCAAGCCCGGTTACCTTTTCCTGGGGATCTGACAATGCAGTAAGCATGATAACCGGAATGTGACTTGTTCGTTCATCCTGCTTCAGTTTCATGCAAAACTCGATCCCGTTTACCGGATGCATCATCACGTCGGTTATGATTAAATCAGGAATTGACTGGCAAGCAATTTCAAATCCCTGGTTGCCATTTTCAGCATCAGTAACTGTATAAAAGGCCTGCAGAATTTCTCTGACATAAATCCGCATATCAGGATTGTCATCAACAATCAGCACTTGTGGAAACCTGCCTGATTTTTGTAATTCAACAGAATCCTCCTCGCTTAAAATAGTATCATTAACCGTCTCATCAATTGAAACCGGAATTGTACTGTTTCCCTGATGAGGATGATACGAGGTTAACTCTTTTAAATCATCAGTGGAATATACTCTTCGATCCCCGGAAAGAAAAACAGAAAAGAGACTTCCTTTGCCCGGGCTGCTTTCGAGCGTTATAAAACCATGATGGAGCCTGAGTAATTCACGTGTGAGTGCAAGTCCAATCCCAACTCCCCCGGTTGTATTCCCAGGATGGTGGTTCAACTGGTAGAAACGTTCAAAAATCTGCTCCTTTTTATTCTCCGGGATCCCAATCCCGCTGTCTCTTACATCGATTCTCACCCAGGGAATTTTGTCGAACTCCTTGATGGAATTGCCGACGGCGGGAGCATTGCTATCGAGGGAAACAGAGAATTCAATTTTTCCGGATGAATAGGTGTATTTAAAGGCATTTGACAAGAGATTCGTCGTCACTTTTTCAAGGATGTCACCATCAAAACAAGCCATGACCGGTTCGGCCGGGAAACTAAATGAATACTCAATATTTTTTTGCTCGGCAATGATGACAAATGACTCTGCAATACTTTTCAGGGGTGCCAGAATATTCCCGGAAACAAGATGAATCTTTTGGGTGCCGCTGTCTATTTTGGTAAATTCCAAAAGTTGTTCATCCAGAAAAAGCAAACGGCTGGCATTCCGATGGATCAACTCCAGCCAGGGTTTGTCTTCCGGGGCGGCTTTTTCCAATAATTTTTCGGTTGGTCCAAGCATCAGTGTAAGCGGAGTACGGAATTCGTGGGAAAGGTTTGCAAAAAAATGAGATTTCATATCGTTGATCTCTTGCAATTTAAGGGATAACTTTCGGGAAACCCTCGAACGGTAATAAAAGAAAAGGGCCAATACCAGAAATGCGATAAACAACCCGATTGCCAGGTTATACCATGCCCTCAGCGTTTGTATCTGCAACTCCTGCTTGTTCTTTCCGATTTTCAACTCGGTAATTTCATTTTCCTTTTTCGCGACATTGTATTTTGTCTGAATTTCTGCCAGTGCTTTCAGGTTATTCTCATTCACAATGCTGTCGCTGTAGGTTTTAAACATTACGTGATACTTAAATGCTTCCCGGTAATTGTTCAGAACCTGGTATGTTTCATACAACACCCTGGCCGATTCACGAAGAAGTGTCAGGTCATTGATCTGTTTGGCCATTTCCATTCCTTTAAGCGTATAATGCAGGGCTTTTGCATTATTTTTTCCTTTCTGATAATCAAAACCAAGGTTAATGTAGCTCATGGCAATGTCGAGGTTGCTGTTATACTGCTGTGCCAGGGCAAGCGATTTTTCATGATATTCAATGGCTTTGCTTACTTTTCCAAGGTTCATGTACGACATTCCGATGTTGTTGAAACATTTTAGTTTTCCCTGTTTATCCCGGAGTTGTTCCTTCATTTCCAATGCCTTAAGATAATAATCAATGGCTGTTTGGTGTTCCCCTTTTTGTTCATATAAAGTTCCGATATTGAGGAGGTTAGCCGAAGCTCCAAGCTTAAACCCTGTGGCATCGTTGATTTTCAGGGATTCTTTATAGTAAAACAGTGCCGAGTCGTACAGTTTTTCATCTCTGTACAGCATGCCAAACCGGTTGTACAGCAATGCAAGGTTCTTTGTACTTCCGGTTAATTTATATATTTTCAATGCCTCGAGTAAATGAATAAGCGCGTTTTTCGAATCGTTTTTTAAAGAGTAGAGGTACCCGATATCTCCCAGATAGTCGGCATAGGCAGTGCTATCACGCAATTCTTTGAAAATGGGTTTTACCTTTAACAGAACCGCCAGTGCGCTGTCATATTTTCCCCTGAGCCTGAATACCGAACTTTGATTATACACCGCTTCAGAAATTCCTTTTGGATATTTGATCTTCAAGGCCAGTGTAAGGCTCTGGTCATTGTACATTGCTGCTTTATCGATGTTGGTGCGGATGTATTCATTAAATAATTCTCTGAGAATGGCACATTTGACAGTATCTTCCGTTGATTTAACGAGAGTTTTTAGCAGGCTGTCAATTTTGTGCTGATCCTGTCCGAATGCAACAATCGGCATGAATAGCAAAAGCAGGATTCGATATTTCCAGGATTGTTTGACCATCAATTCAGCGATGAAGGATGTAAAAATAAAGAAAATCTGAATTTGATGGTAAACAAAAAGATGCTATTTTTGCACCCCCAATCCCGGAGAGATGCCAGAGCGGTCGAATGGGGCGGTCTCGAAAACCGTTGACCCCTTTACAGGGGTCCCAGGGTTCGAATCCCTGTCTCTCCGCCAACAGAAACCTAAAGCCCTCGTAAATCATTGTTTACGAGGGCTTTTTAATTCTTTAGGATGTTTACGGCAGCCCATTTGTTATCCTACCCAGTAAAATGCTTTTAACCAGAATGTTGAATTCCAGGCTGTCCTTCAGCGGAAAATTAAAGAGCATCCGGTTTTGGGCCGGATCATCTAAGTTAAAAACCACCAGATACGCCCTGACTTCTGACATTTAGTGCGGAACAACGTGAAGTACGAAGTACGAATGTCGAAGTACAAAGTTTGGTATTAGCTGGCCATTATTCGTCCTTCGAACTTTGTCATTCCCACTTTCGTTTGTACTTTTTAGATTGTATTTCGTACTTAAAATGGGCGTTAGTGCGGTCAAAGTCACAATTGCGAATTTTATATTATTCAAATTCAATTACTTGGAAAATGTCAACGCGCTAAAATTGAGAAGCGTCAGAAGTCAGGAAACAGTTACAAAAATGAAAAACTTGTCATTTTGCACCCCCAATGCTAACCAACAGGATCTTATATGAAATAACTCAGGTTCCGGCGTTTTCCGAATGCCTTGATAATTCAATATTCATGAGAGTTTTCAACGGTTTCTATTAAAAAATCTAATCATATCATCCCTTCGGGATTTTGTTGCAAATCCGTCTGGTTTCCCTACAATCATATCATCCCTTCGGGATTTTTTTGCAAATCCGTCTGGTTTACCTACAATCGTATCATCCATTCGGGATTTTGGTGTGATTCATGAAAAGCAATTTTAATGATCTAAAGCCCGAAGGGCTGACATGATTATAGAATGATCCATTTGTAGAGTCCATCCATAAACCCCGTAGGGGTGAAATATCAAATAATGCGGGCACTCCGAAAGGTCTGATAACAAATATTTTTACCGCAGAGTCTCCTCCCAATCAAAACTGGGAACATCAAGGCAGATAACTTGAGTACAAAATCCAATATGAGCAAAGCCATGAAAAAATATGGGAACACATGACAATTCCAATTACCGAAATTATTGGGATACAAATAGAAGCGCTATTTACGATCCTCCTGTTTACCCCGGGGTTGTTTGACAATTCGTGTTTGATATACCTTGTTACCGGCAATAATTCTGATGGGATAAACCCCTGCCGGTAAACCGTCCAGAGAAAATTCAAGTTTACCGGGCGATATATTCTTCTCTTTTTTTATTTGTACTCCGGTAATATCGTAAAGGCAAACTATTACTTCTGAATTTTTGTCAGCTGAATTTACTTCAACGAAAAAAGTTCCGCTTGCAGGATTGGGGTAGATGTGCAGGTTTGCATCTTGTCCTCGATTTTGCTGGCTTTTAAGCAGGCCTCCGGGCTGGTCGTCGTCATTGTTCTGAACCGGTGCGGTAGCAACAACAGGAACATTTGGATGGCAGAATGCGGATGTGGTGGTGATGAAAGCATGCATGAACCCTCCGGTCAAAACAGTTGCACCAGGGTTAAGGTGGATACTTCCACCGGAGATCAGCGTTGAACTACCTCCGATACCGACATGAAAGGTGGTCCCATTGCCTGCAACGACGATACTTTGAGTCGCATTGAAACATCGGTCCTGCCCGTTTCCAACATTTATATTATTGATATTTAGTTGAGAAGGTACACCGATCCAGGGTGTAAAATCGCAAAGATAGGTATCAACACTTGTCACAAGGTTCATGTCCTGCCGCCAGTTGCTTCCCCAAAGTACTTTGGTTCCGGCCCTGTTCACCGTGGCGTGTGGTTCGGCCCAGTAAACACTATTGTCAGGATCAGGGGTAAGAGGTGAAAATCTTTTGCTGTGATGATGCGCAATGCGTTCAGCATAACAATCCACAAACACACCAATAGTTAAAAACAATTCACTTGTTTTTTGTATGATAATTTCATAATTTGCGCCTTCGATAAATTCAACTCAAGTAAACCTTCTTTCTGCCGTTTGTTAACGGTTGATTGTGAGGTGTATAAAGAACCAGGCCTAAGTCGCCATCAGATGAACGCTAAAAATAACAACCAATTTTCGTACTGTCCCGGCAAATGTTCAAGCACGGTAAACAGTACCATGGTTTTCGTCGATGAAGTGAATTTCCAGATTACTGACTATATCAGCGCCTGCACAATGAATTTGATCACCGGGAATACTTACAACCAAAACAATGGCTACAGATTCAAGAAGGATATATATACTCAAATCTGCTGAACCACAGCCTGGTCCTGTGGTATACTGGATGCAGCGAGATCAGCGGACAACAGATAACTGGGCCCTTCTTTATGCTCAGGAGCAGGCTCTGGCAATGAAACAACCGCTGATGGTGGTGTTTTGTCTGGTACCGGGATTTTTAGGAGCTACCATCCGGCAGTACGGTTTTATGTTGAGGGGGCTCGCTTTGGTGGAACGTAAACTGGCGAAGCTTCATATTCCATTCAACCTGTTAATTGGATTGCCACAGGATGTCATACCGAGGTTCCTGGTTGAAAATGATGCCGGTATGCTGGTCACCGATTTTAACCCTGTGAAAGGTCCGATGGAGTGGAGGAGACGGTTAACAGAACATATTGTCATTCCTTTTTTTGAGGTCGATGCACACAATATTATCCCATGCCGGTATATTTCGGATAAACAGGAATATGCAGCCTTTACGCTTAGAAAAAAAGTGGAACGGCTTCTTCCTGAATTTCTTACAGAGTTTCCTTCTGTATTGAAGCATCCTGATTTTTTTAAGCCAGATGTTGTCCAAAGAGTTGATTGGAACGAGCTTTTAAAGTCCCTGCCGGTGAAACGGGAGGTCCCGGAAGTTGACTGGCTTTTACCTGGCGAACTTGAAGCCTGTGCAGCGATGGTTCAGTTTCTTGGCGAACGGTTGGATAAATATGATACTGATCGTAACTTCCCTGACAGGTCAGGACAGTCGAATTTATCTCCTTATCTGCATTTTGGCCATCTTTCGGCACAACGTCTGGCACTTGAGGTTCAGAGAAGTTCGGCCAATCCAGCATCAAAAAAGGCATTTCTCGAGGAGTTGATCGTACGACGTGAACTGGCTGATAACTTCTGTCTCTATAATCCAAACTATGACCGTTTAATTGGTTTTCAGCCATGGGCAAAGGCCACGCTGAACAAACACCGCAATGACCCCCGCGAGTATGGCTATTCATTAGAAGAATTCGAGGAAGGGAAAACCCACGATCCCTTGTGGAATGCAGCCCAACACGAAATGGTTAAAAAGGGGAAAATGCATGGTTTTATGCGGATGTACTGGGCAAAGAAAATACTGGAATGGACTGTCTCTCCTGAAGAGGCTCTGGAAATTGCCCTGTACCTGAATGATAAGTACCAACTTGATGGCCGTGATCCGAATGGTTATGCAGGAATTGCCTGGTCCATTGGTGGGGTCCATGACCGGCCATGGGGCGAACGAAAAGTGTTTGGAATGATCCGCTATATGAACTACCAGGGATGCAAGCGAAAATTTAATATTGATAATTATATCCGCAATGTGTCAAAATCGTAAATCGTAAATCGTAAATCCCAAATCGTAAATCCCATGGTCGAACCTACCTCTTGCCAATGGCCCACCAATGATCCCCTGATGATCAAATACCATGACGAAGAATGGGGCGTACCCCTGCATGATGATGAGAAAATATTTGAATTCCTTGTTCTGGATGCTTTTCAGGCCGGGTTAAGCTGGCGGACCGTGTTGCACAAACGGGAAAATTTCCGGCAGGCACTGGAGCATTTCGACCTGGCAAAAGTTGCCCGTTATGGCGAAACAGATTTTGAACGGCTTATGTCAGATGCAGGTATTATCCGGAATAAAGCCAAGATAAACGGAACTATTCAGAATGCGCGCTGTTTTATGGCTGTTCAGGAGGAGTATGGAACTTTCGACAAATATATCTGGCAGTTCACAGGAGGGAAAACGATCGATAACAAACTGAGCAGCCTCTCCGCTATGCCGGTATCATCGAAGGAATCAGATGCCATGAGCAAAGACCTGAAGTCAAGGGGTTTTAAATTTGTCGGAAGTACGATCTGCTACGCTTTCATGCAGGCCGCCGGAATGGTCAATGATCACCTGGTAAGTTGCCACAGATATAAGCAAATTATCGAAAACCTGGCTGACAAGAACCCCTGATCAGCAGTCGTAAATCAAAAATCGTACATCCTGAACCTACTGTTTTGGCATTTTTGGCTTCACAACCGTAAACATTCTGCTGATGTTGAATCCCAGGAATATATCCCCGTTTGACCATTTCCCGCGGGTATCTGTCAGAAATGTTTGTTCATATTCCCCATAAGAGTTGGTGAGAAAAACCTGGAAAACATGCCCGCCGGTCTCAATGTCAACACCCAGCGAAAAGGAGTTGTATGCCTGTGTTGAGACCACTTGTCCTTTGAAAAGGTAGTGATACTCCGCATTGACCGAAACCCTTTGGCTTAACTTGATCCGGCCGCCGGCACCAATGGTGAAAATATCGTTTTTATCAGCAGTGGTTGGCACCATATTTTTATGGATATACGAAGGGGTAATTTGCAATGACAAACTATTTCCGAATTTCCGGGCGATCATTACCTGGCAGGCATAAGTGATCCGGGAACTGAAGTAATTTGTACGTGTGGCATCGGCCCATTTGGTCGTATAAATGGCAGTATTGGCAAACAGATCAAGGGTTATGGGCATTTTCCGGGCACCTTTACTCTGACGCAGCACCTTGAATTTCAGAAATCCATCCCAGGTATTCTTATCCGTATTTAAACCTGCACCGAAACCGAGCCATGAAGTTAGTCCATATTCAAGTCCCAGCCGGATGGTTGCCTGCTTGAGTCCATACAGGTTTTCGTACCCTGTATTGATGGCCCCGAAATGGTGCGTGATCAGAAACAGAAGGTTCCCTTTGGGTGGTAATTCAATAGATTGCCCGATAACAATACGGGTTGTTTTAAAGGTAGCTGTTGTATAATCGATCGTCGGTTTTTCATTTTGTTCGATCATCGAAAGCAACTCATCCTGGCCCCTGGCAGTCGAAATGAAAATCGCACAGGTCAATGCGAATAGAAATAGTAATTTATTCTTCATGTTACAAATTAGCTTTGTCCAATGTAATGTCAACGGTAACTTCTATGGTCTTTGAAATATTATTTCCCACATTGCCGGGGATGGTGATTTTGTAATCTGCAATGATGATGTTGAATTTTGCTTTGCCCGATAACTTTCCCTGTTTGGTTTCAAAAGTGCCTTTTTCTTTAATATCTTTTGTAACACCATGCATGGTTAGTTTGCCTTCAACATTTGCATTGTAAACGCCATCTTTTGAAATATTGATATCGGCTATATTTGTTACTTTTCCAACAAAGGTAGCGCTTGGAAACTTATCAGATTCCACATAATTTTCGTTGAAATGTTCCTGCATCAGGGCTTTTTCAAATTCAAAGGACTTCATAAGTACTTTAAATGCAAAACCGCCGGTGGCGATATCAAGTACACTGTTTACCTGCCGGTTGTGCGCCTCAATCTTCTCAAGGGGGGAATCCGAATAAAATTTTATATATCCCGTTTTAGTGATAAACTTCTGGGCACCTGCTGAAAAGGCAGTCATAAATACCAGAACAAACATCAGGGTATACGTCCGCATGATTACAAATTTTGTTATTGATTGATAATGGAGCATTTATCGAGAATCACATCTGTTTCATTGTACCCGGTACAATAACCTTTGACCATGAATTCCCCGTCGGGCTGAAGTTTACCGGCAGCATCATTGAATTTTTTAAGCATCGTACACCGCACCCCTTCATCGCCAAAGTCGCCCTGACTAAAAACAAAAACTGCAGTTACAAGGGAGTCGGCAACCTCAACTTTGCTCAGTTTGCCTGTGAGAGCGATCATCTTGCCATTGAATTTGGCCGAGGCAGCATCCTTATTGGTTTTATATGCATTGTAAATATCCTGGGCACTCAAGGTGAACTTAGCTTCAACATTTTCATAATCAGGATGTTGTTTGTTGTAAAGGAATTTGTATACCAGCAACAGGGCGATCAAACCAACCACGATCAATCCAAGTAAAATTTTGACCCACGTTTTCATATTAAAACCAAATTTTTCATTTGCAATTCACGGTATTTTTTAACGCTTAGTTATTCGGACTGCCAGCATCAATCCACTTTTGAATTTTTGTTCTGTCACAAATGGAAATTGTATCAGTAGCTCCCTGTGGCATACGTGTTTGTGCTGCTCCTTCCCAATTCACCGCATACCAGAGGTTTCCATCCTTTGCAATGGTGCTCAATGAGTTATAATTATCGGTTATGACATTTCCCGATGGATTGGAAGCACTGTGGCAAACATTGCAATTTGCAACCATAATTGGTGCGATTGACCTGGCGTATGTCACATTTGTCGTATCCCCACACCCGACAGATGGGTACAATTCATTTTCTTTATCGTAATAACATCCCGACAGGGTAAAAGTGATTAATAGGAGTAGAATAGTCAGGCGAATCAGATTTTTCATACTGTTTTTTGTTTTGTTTACCTTCAGGTTATCATGTGCTTTCAGGCATTCAAAGTTAGGAATAATAAATGGGATGTTTTTTTTAATTAGTTTTGTTTTTATTATTTTATCTCATTCTCTTTGCTTTCATCCTGCAAAACAGAGAAGAGGGAGTAAGACACTCCCTTGTAGGAGAGGCATTTAATGTCGGGTATTTAAACTTTATGATCATGTATGATTTCGCAGACTATCAGAATAACAACTTTTTAGAAGTCAACAGTGAACAACTTGACATCGTCAGGTGTGATCTGAAATATCAGATTTTCAATGGAGCAAAACCTTTGCTGACAGTTCAGGGGAAGGAATTTATTCATGAATCGGAACGTGTTGCGCAATTGATCGTAACCGATTTAATGTTTGCACAAGGCATCAGAGTACGAAATGCGCTGGCACCTGTGTTATATGCATTTCAAAAAGATGTGTTTGAACCCAAAGGTGACCCTTTTCCAGACAAGTGGGAACAAATACTTGAATCAGATCCTTTTGTGGCAATCAAAACAATGGGGAAAGTTAATTTTCAATCATTGCAGCCGGAAGAGAGACTTTTTTCTTTTGCCTTTATCTCGCTGGCTGCACTGATCAGGTCGATCAATGAGTTTGTAAATTCGACCATGAGTGAGATCATTGTCCAGGAAACAGAAGCACACCCGTTTTCCGAATTGATACGGGTCAGTTACACTCAGCTTACGGCAGAAAAAAAAATAGTCGTACAGACATTGAGTGGTTTGCACCATTCGGGCATTGTGCTGCCATTGGTCCTTATTCTTGGTATTATCAGCCCCACGGAATATACAAAAGGTTTGATTGCTTTGAAAATTCAGGACGAAAGCCGGCTTTCTGACATTCTCCTGGATGTAGCCCAATCACAGGATTACCTGGAATGTCTTGAGCAACGGACCAATTCGACCCGTCAAACCGGGTTGCTCATCAGGGAGGGGGAGAATGAGACCGTCGAATTTAAATCGACACTGAGATGGGATATCAGGGCCGGCAAAACAAACCAGGCGGTTGAACGGGCATGCCTTAAAACGATGGCGGCTTTTTTAAACTCCGCCGGGGGTGCATTGCTGATTGGCGTTCGCGATGATGGTTCCATCGAGGGCATCGAAAGCGATAAATTTGTGAATGAAGATAAATTCCTCCTGCATCTGTGGACATTAATCCGCACATGCCTGGGCCGGGATGTGAGCCCTTATATCCGGACAACTCTTGAAAAAATGGATGAGAAAACAGTCTGCATGGTTCAGTGTCAGCAAAGTAACCGACCCGTGTTCCTGCGACAACCTGGCTTCGATGAAGCCTTCTATATCAGGGTAGGCCCTTCAAGCAATGCCATGGATATCAGCGAAGCCCTGAAATACATTGCAGATCATTTCAATAAAAATGAATAACCCCGGCATGCAACCCCCGAACGCATCAATCTGAAATCTGAAATCTGAAATCTGAAATTGTAAATCCCCTCACCACCCTGAAACCCCAATCCCTGTTGGAGCTCCGAAGGTATTATTCATAAACAGGTTCCGGCTGAACGGATCATTGTAATAGGGGTTTATGCCTTCTGAATAACGAAACCCTGCCTGGATAAATACGTGTTCCCCAAGTTGGTAGCCAACATTAAAGTTAATTCCCTGGGCTCCCTTTGATGAAACAGGATTGAAGGGGTTATAAGGCAACGGGTTCTGACTGATTGGAAATTGCTTAAACGCTGAACCTGATAATGTAAGTCGTTTATTTACAATATATTGTCCGTCAATGAATATCATGGCACTGGTAAAATTTCCATTGCTTCCGGCAGTTTGTTCGTTCTGAAAATATGACCTGGACTTGAAATAATTTGTCTGTATGATACTTACCCCTCCTCCGATGGTGAACCGCTTGTTTAAATTGTACGTGAAACTCGGAGTGATATAGGTGTTCAATCCTGATCCATAGCCGGAAACAGAGGTAAACTGAGATCCGAGGGTAACATGATAATTAAATTTCTTTGGCTGAAGAAAAAAATCGTTATCAGCAGATCCCGGATTCTGTTGCACCACCTGGCAGAATAGCTGTGCTGTCAGGAAAAACACGAATGTTGCTAAAAGTGGTCTTTTCATATCGTATCAGCAAAGTTAACCATTATTCTGTGAGTTTTGCAGAGTGGTTCTTGGTGAAAAATGTTAAATTTTCGGTAAAATTCATATTAACCATTTTAAGGAGCAAAAACCGGACAAGAATATCTTCCGCTTTTTTTCTGGAAATTCCGGTGAGGCGGATAAACTTTGACAGCGTGACAGAAGTATTATTCTCCAAATATTCAAGAAGAAATCGCTCAGCATCAGTAAATTTCAAAAACACTCCGTGATTGGCATTTTCGAGTTTCCAAACTCTCATCAGGATACGGTTGACGACAAAATTCTGATCCTTTACCCGATGATAGGCTACCCAGTTTCCCTCCTTTTGTTGTGCGAAATGGGGCCGGGTTGCGCTTTTCAAAATCCTGATTTCAAGGATCGTCTTTTTGTTCAAAGTCCACTCTTTAACCGTGAAATCAACTTCCGGCCTGCAGTACATTTTGGCAGCCGCCTCAACCATATAGTATTCCTCTTCTGAGCGCACCCCTGCCAGGGCACCGTTGTCTTTTACCCCAACTAATAACCGCCCGCCATCGGTATTTGCAAATGCAACCAATGTACGGGCGATTTTGTGTGCATCGGCGATCTCAAATTTAAAATCGAGCTGTTGATGTTCGCCTTCGGCAATCAGTCTGGTGACGTGGTGCAACATTATCTGAAAGCAATATTCTTCCGGGCTGTTATTTTTTCACAGTAATGGCATCTGAGTTTCAGATCGGTCTTGTCGATGACAGTAAATTTGGTATTGACATCTTCGTTGTTGGTAATGCAATTCGGATTAAAACATTTTACAATGTTTTCGGCGAAATCGGGAACTTCGACTTTTTTCTTTTCAATCACTTCGAAGTTTTTGATGATGATCAGGGTTGCAGTAGGGGCAAAAAGGGCAATTTTGTTAATTTCATCGCTTTTGAAAAATTTATTGCTGACCTTGATAATCCCCTTTTTTCCCATTTTCTGGCTGTCGAGGTTGGTGGCAATCAATAGTTGATTCTGGTATTCGGTCAGGTTTAAGATTTTGATAACCTGGAATACGCTTGCCGAAGGAATATGATCGATGACCGTGCCATTTTCAATGGCAGAGACCTTGAGTTCTTTTCTGAGAATTTCTTTTTCCATGATTATGGTTTATTATCTGTTATTCAACAACACCAAGAATTGATGCAAGCAAAGCCTGACGAACGAAAACCCCGTTAAGTGCCTGAGTGAAATAGTAGGCCATCGGGTTATCATCCACATCGGTTGTGATCTCATTCACCCTGGGCAGCGGGTGAAGTATCCTGAGGTTTGATCTGGCATCTGCAAGCATACTGTTACGCAGGATATAAGCGTTTTTTACCTTTTCATAATCCAGCGGATCTGAAAACCGTTCCTTCTGTATCCTTGTCATATATAAAATGTCAACCTTGGAAATAACATCAAGCAAGTCTGTTGATTGAGAATACTCTAGATTTCTCTCTTTAATTGACATTTTGATGGAACTTGGCAGTTTTAACTCAAGTGGTGAAACAAGGTGAAATGTTGTTTTGTAATTGCACAGGGCCTGCACGAGCGAATGAACGGTACGTCCGTATTTGAGGTCGCCCACAAAGGCAACATTCAGGTTATCCAGTGAACCTTGTGTTTTCCGGATAGAGTATAGGTCAAGCAGAGTTTGTGTGGGATGTTGGTTGGCACCATCACCGGCATTGATCACAGGCACTTTGGCGACTTCGCTGGCAAATCGTGCGCTACCTTCCCTCGGATGGCGCATGACGATGATATCGCAGTAATTGCTAACCGTAAGTATGGTATCCCGCAACGATTCTCCTTTTGTCACAGATGAACTGGAGGAGTCGGTAAAACCGATTACCTTGGCTCCCAAACGGGTTGCAGCACTTTCAAAGCTGAGGCGTGTACGTGTGGATGGTTCGAAAAACAGGGTAGCTACCACATAATCAGCAAGAATGTGCTGCCTGGGGCGCTTTTCGAAGGCACCTGCAAGTTCGAGGATGCGGATATGCTCTTCCCTGGTAAAATCATTGATGGAGATTAAACTCTTATTTTTCATTTTTTCATTATTAATCGTTGATTGTCAGCTAAATAAATATAAAAAAATCCCGGTGAATACCGGGATTTTTTTTAACTACTTAATTTTGTGTTTTTTCAGAAAACCATCCAGAATATCATCGAGATCGGGTTTTCCGATTTCCTGAAGATCATAGTAAACCCTGGTATTTGGTTTCTTGATCTTCACGAGACGGTTGAGATCGATCGGCGTGGCAATGACCACTGAATCGCAGACAACTTTATTGATGGTGGCTTCAAGATCCTTGACCTGCTGATCGCCATAGCCCATTGCAGGCAACAATTGGCCGATATTTGGATAAATGCGAAATGTTTCTGCCAATTTTCCAACAACATAAGGGCGTGGGTCAACCAATTCGGCAGCGCCATATTTCTGGGCCGCCACCACACCTGCGCCAATCTTCATTTCGCCGTGGGTAAGTGTAGGGCCATCTTCGATCACAAGCACTCTTTTCCCGCGGATGATTGATTCATCATCAACACGGATAGGGGAGGCGCCATCGACAACAATTGCTTTCGGATTGATTTTCTGAATATTATCCCGAACCGTTTTAATGTTTTCAGGATAAGCAGAATCGATTTTATTCAGAACAACCACATCTGCAATCCGGATATTTACTTCACCGGGGTAATAACTTTCCTCAGCACCAGGGCGGTGAGGGTCGGCTACCGTGACCATCAGATCGGGTTTGTAGAAAGGGAAGTCATTGTTTCCACCGTCCCAGAGGATAATGTCGCAGCCATCCGGATCTTTCTCGGCGGCACGCAGGATGGCTTCATAATCAACGCCTGCATAAATAACATTTCCGCGGTCAACATGTGGTTCATACTCTTCCATCTCTTCAATGGTACATTTGTGTTTCGCCAGGTCGCCAACTGTTGCAAAACGCTGAACTTTCTGAGCAACCAGGTCGCCGTATGGCATCGGGTGACGAACCGCAACAACCTTGAGACCTTTTGCCATCAGGATTTCAATAATTCTCCGTGAAGTCTGGCTTTTGCCGCAGCCGGTACGGGTGGCACCAACAGCAATCACAGGTTTTGTACTTTTGATCATGGTGTCTTTCGGCCCGATCAATAAAAAATTGGCCCCGGCCGCATTCACGATGGAACTGATGTTCATCACCCTCTGGTAAGGGACATCGCTGTAGGCAAAGTTGCAGATTTCAACATTGTGTTTTTTGATCAGCGGAACCAGTTCAGATTCGGCAAAAATGGGTATTCCCTTGGGATAAAGTTTACCAGCCAGTTCGGCAGGGTATTTTCGACCATCTATGTCCGGAATTTGTGCAGCTGTAAAAGCTACCACGTTAAAATCGGCGTTATCGCGATAGTACGTGTTGAAATTATGAAAATCTCTTCCGGCAGCACCAATAATAATTACATTTTTTTTCATGCTAACCTCGCTTTTTGAGTTTGAAATATAGTTTGGAATTTATAAATATCAGGAGATTGTGTGCAAACCTACTCATTTTTCGGGAACTAACAAAACTGTTGAAAAAAAAATCAGGTTAAATTGAATTCAGCATAACTTTACACCGAAATACCTGACAAAAGTCACTCAACATACGGAAATCGCTGAAACTGCAGGGGATTGATGTACCGGAAAGGATGCAAAAAGGTTTACTGAACGACCAGCTTAACCGAGCCGGAAAACGCATCACTTCTTACAAACAGGATATACATTCCCGCTGGAATACCTGAAATATCAAACACGTGGTCCATCACAGGATTTGCTGATCGAATGAGGGAACCGCTTAAAATGGTTGTTCCAAACATGTTAATCAATTCTACGGTCGCTTGAACAACCGGAGTCCTGACCAGAAGCCTGAAGGTTCCGTGTGCCGGATTTGGAAACACCGAAAAGTTTGCATTTGCAGAATGTTCCTCAACACCAACGCAATCGTCAAAAGTGAAAACGATATGGATAGTTGCCTCGTTGGCGCATCCGTTTTGATTGGTTACTGTAACGGAATAGGTTTGAACGTCGTAACCGATTCCTGTGGTGGAAGCGCTAAGATAGCGGCTGGTTGAACCGTCCGACCATTTGTAGGTTGAACCCTGGTTGCCTGCATCAAGGTTCACAATGTCATAAATACAAACGCTGGAGTCAACCGGGCCAAGATGGATTTGTGGCAGCGGATAAACGACTACATTGGTACTTCTGTTCAATTGGTTAAACCCATCGTTGACAACAATGCTGTAGGACGTTGTTTCTGTTGGAGTTACGAATGGATTTGATTCTGTGGAAGTAAATCCGGCAGGAGTTGAACTCCACTGGTAAGAATAGATACCTGAACCGCCTCCGGACAAGGCAAAAAGATGTGCCGTGTCACCGAGGCACACCGCGTCGGGTATTGAAACAGGGTTGACAGAAAGGATGCCACCTTCAACCGATACAATCACCTGGGATGATAAACTCACACAACCACTGGAAAGGTCAGTGACTGTAAGTAAATAAATAATTGAGTGGGTCATATTCCCTGTTGATGGTTCAGCAAGGGATGAAGTGAAACCCGGAGGATTTGATGTCCATGAAAAGCTGTAATTCCCATATCCGCCGCTTGCCGTGCCATGCAGGGTGGTGCTGGTTCCGTTGGCAATGGTCACATTTGTTCCGGCATTGGCCACAGGAACCGGATGAACCAAAACCAGTGCCGTATCAGATACCGCATGAGTACAAACATCTGTAACTTTTATCGTATAAACATTGTTGCCAACCGGTGGAGTGAGGAATGCAATGCTGTCGTTTCCCGGGAAATTCCAATGGTAGGCAAGTGGCATGATTCCACCGGTGGTATTGGCTTTCAGGACGATACTGCCTCCGTAACACATAGTGGTATCATGATTTGGTTCAATGGTCATCGGGATATAGTCGTCGATATATACTGTATCTCTTTTAACCTGACCATCACATGAAATCTGGTTCAGGCTGAGAATTACCGTCTTCTGACCTTCCGGCAGGTTATCGGGAATGGGATGGATCATCACGTTCACACTGTCTTCACCCGGCGGAAAGGTTACGTAATCGTTTATCTGAGTGTAGTCAATGCCATTCACTGCCGTTCCCCCAACCGAGTAATGAATGGTATACGGGTAGGTAAGGATGGCCTCCAGTCTGAAATTAATGGCCACATCGTTGCAACCTTCAACGGCTTTGTTTCCAAGAAGCGGAATGGTACTGTTGTTGATCATATTCACCCCGGGACTGCTGAAACTGTTCTGTTCGAGAAACACCCCCGAATCATACTGTTTATCAACAGCATCACCAATAGCCAGCTTGATATGGTAGGTATTGCATGGCTGTACAACGTACCAGGCTGTGTAAACGTAAGTAAGGCCATCGTATTGGTAATATGTACCGCCTGATGGATTTGACCAGCGTGACAATGTATTTGCACAAATATTGTTGATCGTTACATAGTTATTCAGCGAACCCGGCATACGGGCGATGTTCACACTGTTATTGGAAAAAGTACCAGAGATCCCCGGCCCGCTAAGGAAGAAGCCAAATGCATCATTGAACTGGTTACAATATTCAAAGAATTCATCAGATCCGAATACATATCGAAACCGCACGGTGTCAAACTGAGGAATGAAATCAAATTCGATCACTGCTTTATCGAAGGTGTTGGATCCCGACAACACGTTGAGGTCAGGATCACCAGGTCCGCCAACCTGATACCCGGCGCTTCCCGAATTATTTGGCCCGATGGCAATGCTTGCCTTGCCCGAAGTCATCAATATACCACCTGCAAGTCCCAGTTGGGTTGTTGCGCCACCAGATGTGGCAAAAGTACCAACCTGATTGGAGGTGATGCTTTCGGAAGTCCCGTTAAATGTGACATTGCTCACCGTAATTCCGGCTCCAACCAGGTAGTTTTGCACGAGTTGCAAAGGAGTCATTCCCAAAGCGGCTCCCTGCACAACTGTGAGCTGCCCTGACGCATTTGTTGAAACAAAAATCCCACAAATACTAAAAATCCAGAGAAAGCACGGTATAGAAAAAAAAGATCTTATCACCCTTTGGTAAGTTTTATCTTTTGCAAAGATACAAAATGATTCATCCACCTGTCACTTGCCCACTTGCCAACCTGCCCACCTGTCCACCTGCCCGCTATCTCCCCAACGCATCAAAGAGCACCTCAATCGGATGCAACGCTTTCCTGCCTGTGCCATCCATGATCTGGTGGCGGCATGAAGTTCCCGGGGCTGCGATGATCACATCCTGTGCCGCTTTCCTGACTTCAGGAAACAGCACGAGTTCCCCGACTTTCATCGATACTTCATAGTGCTCCTCCTCATAACCAAACGAGCCTGCCATGCCGCAGCAACCCGATTTGATCTCCTCCACCTTATAATTGGCAGGTATCATCAGCATCTGTTTTGTTGATCCGACAGATGCCAGTGCTTTTTGATGGCAATGTCCGTGCAGCTTGATAATCCGGGATTTATCTGTAAAAAGTCCGGAGGGGGTTTGAAAGTGTTCTTTCCCTTCACCGGAGGTGATCTTCACCAAAAACTCATCAAACATCAATGCATTTTTCGCCAAATTCACAGCGGTTTCTTTCAGCGAGGTATCGACCAGTTCGGGATATTCGTCGCGGAAGGTGAGGATGGCAGAGGGTTCAATACCGATCAAGGGCGTTTCAGCGGAGATCAGGTCCTTTAATTTATTTACATTTTCAACGGCCAGTTGTTTTGCTTTCCTGATAAGCCCTTTCGACAGATAAGTGCGACCGCTTTCAGCATGATCGGGGATAATCACGTGGTAACCGAAGGCATTTAACAGTTTGATGGCCTTGATGCCAATCTCAACATCATTGAAATTTGTGAATTCATCGGCAAATAAATAGATGGTACGACCGGTTGGTCTGTCAGCGTCTGATTTGGTACTGTCCCTGCCTCGCTGCAGGTTTTTAGCCGCCCAGCTGCGGAGCGTTGTGGCATAGAGTAACGGGATATTCCTGTCAGGTGCAAAGCCAAGAATATTTTTTGTGATCCCGGAAAAGAGACGGTTTTTCAGAAAGAAATTGAAAAGGGAAGGAGCGAAGCTTCCAAGTTGATTTACCCGTGTAATGTTGGCGATCAGCCGCGAACGCAGTGAAATTCCATGTGCATCATACCAGTGTTGGAGAAATTCGGCTTTTAGTTTGGCAACATCAACGTTCGAAGGGCATTCCGATTTACAGGCTTTACAGGATAAGCATAAATCCATCACATCATAGATCTCCTGATGATCAAATGGATTCAATTTTGGTGAGTTGGTTAGAAACTCCCTGAGCAAGTTTGCCCGTGCACGTGTTGTGGTGTTTTCATCTTTCACAGCCATGTACGACGGACACATATACCGACCGGTGATGACTGTGTTGCGGCAGTCGCCCGAACCATTGCACTGTTCTGCTGCGCGAAGAATCCCATGACTTCCCGAAAAGTCAAATACGGTCGGAATGTCACGCACAGGCATTCCGGGCTTGAACCGCAGATTTGTATTCATTTTCGGGGTATCAACGATCTTGTTCGGATTGAAAATATGGTTCGGGTCCCAAACTTCCTTGATACTTTTAAACAGGTTATAGATTTTTTCCCCCAGCATCAGGGGAATGAATTCACCACGTAAACGGCCATCGCCATGTTCTCCTGACAGGGATCCGTTGTACTTCTTCACCAATTTCGCCGTTTCAAGTGCGACAGTATGAAAAAGTTCAACATCCCCGGGATCCTTGAGGTTGAGCACGGGACGAAGATGCAATTCCCCGGAACCAACGTGGGCGTAGTAAACACAATCAAGCCCGAGACGGACAAGCATCTGGTTGAACTCCTCAATATAATCAGGAAGAACAGCCGGGGAAACTGCAGTATCTTCCGTAACAGGAACGGGTTTCCGGTCGCCCGGATAGTTTGAAAGCACTCCGAGCCCGGCTTTCCGCAGGTCCCATACCTTTTTTACGTCGGGTGGAAAAACGATCGGGAAATGATATCCAAGTCCGGCAGAACGCATTTCAGCCTCGAGACGAGTGTAAATATCCAATATTTCTTCCCGTGTTTCACGGGCAAACTCAATGATGAGAATGGCACCCGGGTCACCTTCGATGAAAAACCGGTTCTGCCGCTGCGTGATGTTGTCGCGTGTGCAGTCCATGATTGCCTTATCCATCAATTCTACAGAACCGGGACCATATTTAAGGGCAATCAGGTTTGCTTTCAAAGATTCTGCAATGGTATGGCAATGCACACAAATCAACGCTTTCTCCTTCGGTGGCAAAGGAACCAGGTTCAACTTGATCTCGGTCATGAAGATGAGGGTACCTTCGCTGCCGACGATGAGTTTGCAGAAGTTGAAGGGGTGGACAAGTGGGCGGGTGGGCGGGTGGACAGGCGAAGGGTTCGTTTCGAAATTGGAAATTGGAAATTGGAAATTGGAAAATTCCACCCCGGGACGAAAAGGTGCTGTGTTTAAAAGAAGATCCAAAGCGTAGCCTGTGTTGCGCCGGTGAATAGAGGGATCGGGGTACTCTTTCCGGATGTTTTCCTGTGTTTCAGGGTCGGAGAGTATTTCGCTGATCTGACGGTATATTTTGTTTTCAAGTGCATCCCCGGAACATTTATTCCTGAATTCATCCGGGGTTAATTCACTGAATTCCACTTCAGAACCATCGCTTAGCAATCCTTTGACTGAAATCACATGATCACGGGTACTGCCATAAAGGATAGAGTGGGCTCCGCATGAGTTGTTACCTGTCATGCCGCCCATCATACAGCGGCTGGATGTGCTGGTTTCGGGGCCGAAGAAAAGTCCCTGTTTTTCAACAACTTTATTCAGTTCGTCGAGGATTACGCCCGGTTGCACCCGTACCCAGTGTTCTGCAGCATTGATCTCCAGGATTTGCGTCATGTAGCGCGACACATCCACCACCAGTCCGGAACCAACTACCTGGCCGGCCAGTGAAGTACCGGCAGCACGCGGAATAAGCGGAACCTTTGTTTCATTGGCAAACCGGATAAGTTGCCTGATATCGCCGGCATTTTTTGGTCGTGCGACCCCTAAAGGGATTTCCCGGTAGGCCGATGCATCGGTTGCATAAAGCAGCCGGTGGGTATCATCCGAATAAATATCACCTTCGAATGCAGTTTGCAAACCTGCTATTTTGAGCTGAAACTGTTTGTTATCCATTATTTTATACTTTTCATCAAGTCATCCCAGGAGGTTGAGCTGTTCAGTTGGCGGAATTCAGGTTGTGCGTTCAAACGTGCTTTATCCGTAAACCCTTTTGAAACGGACATGCTGAGCTGGGTTAAAGCCGCTTCATTGTCCGACCGCCGGGCCAGCAAAACCGCACGCATGTAATTGGGTTCGGGGTTTACCGGATCAACAAGTTCATATATAGCGATAATTTTTATTGCTGCGTTTTCGTCCTGCCGGGCCAGTGCTGCATTGGCATTCATATAACAGTAAAGGCTTAAGAAAGAAAGCAATCTCCTGTTTTTCAGCGTATCTTCGGGGTTAATCTTGCTGTTTATTAATTCATTTTTTGAAACTCGAGATTTGAAATTCGAAATTCTTTTGGTCCACCAGGCCAGGTCTTTGGCCTGCAAGGCCTGCATCAGTTCCTGTTTTTCTTCTTCTTCACTCTTCATAACGCTTTCACGCAAGGCAAGCTGCGCAAGGTAGGCTGGTTGTTTTTCAAGTCTGGTAAGTTCACCATTGAAATAATCTACAGGTTTCAAGCCTTCGAGGAAAGAGACTGCCTCCCTGCAAATGTTTGCGGCCCCGATGAGTTCGTTATTTTTGACCAACGTCTCAAAGCGTTTCTCAAACCAGGTATTCACACCGGAAATAAAGGAATCATCTTTTTTTACCATCCCATCTTTCATTGCATTGAGGGTGATCCAGATAAAACCATCCTCCATCACCGCGACGGGGGGCCAGGCATGTATCCCGGGGAAGGTAGTGATGAAATGGCGAAAACCTGCCCTGGTTAAAGCATCATCCAACTGCAGCATTTCATGCATGTTGAAATCTGCAGTTCCGGCAATACCGAAGTAATCAAATTTGTATTTGATTGGCTGTTCAGTGTTACCAAACCCGGCACCGCAACCAATGATCCCTTTCACCTGAACCTGATAAAGCGCTGCCATGGCTGCAACACGCGCACCTCCTGAAAACCCGAGAAGATAAATGCGGTTTGTGTCCACAGGATAAACAGTACGAGCTTCATGTATCAAGGCATCTGCAATGCTATTTACTTCTTCTGCCGGCAGCCCGTTTTTGGAATCATTCGACCCCAGCATGATAAATCCATATTTTTCAGCCAGATTCTGATACAATTTGAGCGGAAACATCCCGTCGCCATGCGGATCAAAAACAATCAAAACAGGATAAAGCTGATTGCCTGAATTCCGACTCCGTTGGTGAGGTGGGGGAGATGGCTGGTCCTGGCCTCTTTGAGCAGAACCCGGCGGGGATGCCTCACTTGTTTGAGGTGGGGCCGGTTCCGGCAGATACAAGGCATACGATCTGCCTGGCCTCTCTGCACACACTATTTTTTCATGGACCACACCCGGTTTTGGTATGGATTTTTTTTCGTGTCCCTGTCCTGAACCGCCATCGGAACAGGAAATTCCCACCATAAACAGTACAAATCCGAAAATTGATGTAAAAGGATTGGTCACTTTTTATAAAAATTCGTGGATTCGAATATTTTATCGGCCGATTTTGCAATAAAACCGCTATACAATTTGCCATTGGTGTCGGGGTATCGCTTTGCAAATTCATAGTAGCATCCCGGAATTTCAAATGTTCCTTCGATAAAATCAAAATTCACCATTCCTGCCCGTATGCTTGATTGCTCAAGGAGTTCTTCAGGGGTTCCCTGGATTTCCCCGCCGGTATCGTTAAGCTGAAACCCATGCAATTTCAGAAATTCGTTGACTTTCCGGACGGAATCCAATTTATTCAAGCGGTTTACACTGACTGTAAAATGGTTGGCACAAAAACCATTCACATACAGCCAGGCCGCGTATTCCGATTCAGTCCGTAACTTTTCATACACTTCAAATGAAGGTTTACCTGAAATATTCCCGGCAAAGATCAGATCATCTGAATCATACATGGTTACCGGGATTTGCGAGATCCATTTGCCAACTGTATGCTGTAAAAAAGGACTGAATTCCCCGGTTAGCAATTCACTGATAAACACACGCGGAGCCTCCTGGTCGGTTTTGTGTTCAAAGTGTTTGGCATACAATTTTTTTGTTTCGAAATGGTAGTCACCCCGGTATTCATAACCGTTTTTCAGAAAGATCCGCGATAGACCATCCACTCCGATGGCCGGATGCCGGAATGTCCGAATGGCAATATGGTCGTTGATGACTGTTTCGCCTTCACCAATAAACAGATCGTAAACCTTTTTTGTGGAAGGATTCTGGTGGCAGTAGTCGGCCCAGAGGTGGTCGAAGATTGTGTGGTGGGACATGGGGATTTGGGATTTACGATTTACGATTTGGGATTTACGATTTACGATTTACGATTTGGGATTGATGATCAACGTTTATGATTTCTTTACAATTTCCACACGTCTGTTTTTGGCTCTGCCTTCATCAGTTCTGTTATCGGCAACTGGTTTTTCCTGGCCCCAGCCAATTGACGACAATCTTGATTTGTCGATACCCTTTGCAATGAGAACATCCACAACGGATTTTGCCCTGTCGTTACTAAGTTTTTTGTTACTGGCAGCATCACCAACATTATCCGTATGACCTTCAATTGATATTTTCATGTTTGGAGCCCCTTTCAACATTTCATAGATCTGGTCAATGATTGGTAGAGACTCTTTTTGTATTACAGATTTTCCTGTTTCGAAAAGTATATCCAGCGCTATAAAACCATCTTTGTTTAACCCGTCAAGTATTGCAGATGCTTGAATATCTTGTTTCATCTCTTCAATTTCCATAATGGTAAGCGTATATGATTCTGCAACATCTGAAGCAGCTTCAATACCAATCCAAATAGATTTCCCTCCTGATTTGCAAAATAGAGTTGCATATTGTGAAGCCAAATAAATTCTTTTCACACCATATTTGGCAAGGGCGTTTTCGTAGTTCTTTACAACTTGATAAAAAGAATATGCTTGTTTTCCGCCTTCTGTATTAAAATCATAAGTAACCGTGGTTTTGTAACCTTCAATAGTTTTTGAATTGCCATCAGCCATAACCAGATCAGTAATACCAAAGTTTTTAGCACATTCTCTTATTGTATAATTCGGCATTCTGTTAAATAGCGGATGATCAACACATCCTTCGGCATCTTGTGCAAATACTGATATCATGTTGAAAAGCATTAAAGTGATTGAAATAATAATTGTTTTCATTTTCTTTAGGTTTACGTTTTTTATTACTGTGTGTATTTGTTTAAAAAATATGA
Organism: uncultured Bacteroidales bacterium; assembly: GCA_903875045.1. Lineage (GTDB taxonomy): Bacteria > Bacteroidota > Bacteroidia > Bacteroidales > FEN-979 > CAIVAT01. The sequence goes on along the minus strand of CAIQUS010000175.1, from coordinate 59,223 downwards.
TAATTACTAATACTTAACGGTAACTTGCCGGTAACCTGACCTGAGCCGAAAGTATTAACCTGACATCCAAATTCAAAAATTCTAAAGGTATTCCGGAAAGTGAATCTTCATGATGGTATTAATCATTTCCTGGGTAAGGGGTTTGAACTGAAAACATCCGCCGGTAATCATTTGTTCGGCTCTGCTCCTGTCGACCGGGTTCAAAGAGGTTGTGAGCATGATAAAAACCACTTTCCCTTTCTGATCATTTTCAAGTTTATGATATTCATCAAGAAACTCCCACCCATCCATGACCGGCATGTTGATATCCAGAAAAATCAAATCAGGCTGACAATATGCATCTTCCGATTGTGGCTTGTTAATTTTTGTTTTAAGAAAATCAAGCGCTTCCTGACCGTTCAGGGCAACAGCAATGCTTTTGGTGATCTCGGATTTTTCAAGAACCCTTTTGTGAATAAAATTGTCAGACTCGTTATCGTCCACAAGCAATACACAGTTTAATTTCTTCATGGTTGTTTACTGTTTTGGGATTGTAAAACTAAATGCACTTCCGATACCGGGTGTGGATTCCACCCAAATCTTCCCTCCATGCAATTTTACTATTTTTTTGCAATGCGCCAGGCCAATACCCGTTCCCTCATATTCATTCCGGTTGTGAGTGCGTTTGAAGATGATGAAAATTTTTTCTTTGTCGCTTGCCTGAATACCGATGCCATTATCCTCAATTGTAAAGATATAATCTTTTTCCCTATCGCCGGCTGAAATTTTTATCTCAGGGAATTTTTCTTTTGAGCGGAATTTGATCGAATTGTTGATAAGGTTCTGGAACAACAATCTTAATTCTGTCGCATAACCATCAACGAATGGGAGTTCACACAGGGTTATTTTTGCCTGACTTATCCTGATGGAATCAGCCATGTCAGAAAGTACTTCACCAACAATTTTGCTGCAATCAACCTTTGTTAAAACCCGTTCCTGCCCAAGAAAGGAATAGTCGAGTAATCCCTTGACCAATTCATTCATGCGGATTGCTGAATTGGAAATCAATTCAATGGATTTATTTCCATCCTCATTTAATTTTCCGGCGTTCTCTTCCTGAAGAAGCCTTGTCAGGGTAATCATTGTCCGGAGCGGTTCCTGAAGGTCGTGGGATGCGATGTAGGTAAATTGTTCAATTTCCTTCATTTTGAGTTCAAGTTCATTGGTGCGCTCAGCGATCCGGTCTTCAAGGGTTTCATTTAACTGGTTAATGCTAATTTCTGCCTGCCTGCGCTGTGTTACATCAATCACAAAAACCGATATGCCAACGACTTGACCATCTGAATTTTTAATACAACTGTAATGATTGTCGTAAAAAGTTCTGTACCGTTCCTGATCGCCATATTCCTCAGTCAAAATAAATTTCTCCCCATTTAAAACCCTATCAAAATTTTTCTTCGCCTTTTCCCGGTCATCGGGTCTTAAAATTACATCAAGCATGTTCATTCCAATCTGAATATCAACCCCCCAAATCTTTTTAATGGTCTGACTATGAAATTTGGTAAAAGCGGTGTAACAATAATTGGTATCGAGTGCAAAAATGATGATATCCATCGGGCTTTCAAAAATGGAATGTAACAGGATGAGATCTTTACGATATGTTTCTTCGCTTTTTTCAATTTCGGTTTTTGCAGCAAGCAATTCGTCATGAGCTTTTACAATATCAGTTACATCATGGACAATTGCATAAAACAAGGTTTCGTATGGTGTTTTTACTGAAAAATAGTTCGATTTGACGGTTTTTAAGGATCCATCTGCAGATTGTAAATTGTTCGTCAATGTTATCCAATTTTCAGGAAATCTCCCTTCACGAAGGATCTTTGCTATAGCCTCCTTGATCCGGCTATACGTTTCAGGTGTTTGGCTGGCAAATGGAGTTTGTCGAAAAAGAATATCCCAAATTGGTCTGGCAATGGTTTGCTCGTTTGGAATGCCGGTAATTTCAGACATAGCCCGGTTTTCTTCGATAATAAAACCTTCCTGGTTTACAATGCGTACGCCGTTTACAGTGCGTTCAAAAAGGGTGCGGAATCTTTCTTCACTCACTCTCAATGCCTTCTCCGCTTCTTCTCTTTCAGCCTTGCTGATCGCATTCAGGGATGAAATTCTATTATTTTCCTGCTGCAATTCCCGTAATTCCTGAATAAGTTCTTCCTTCGTTTTTTGGTGGTTGTTCATGAGGTTGTCTGTTAGTTGTATTCTCAAAAGTGAATATGATGCCTCGCCTGGAGAAGGGGAGAACATCCACCCTTGGGTTTGGGGTTAAGTTGAGTTGGGTAAGCAAAAATAAAAGGTTGCTCCTTTTTCCGGTTCTCCTTCAGCGCGGCAGGTGCCACCATGACGGAATACAATCCTGTTCACGTTGGCAAGTCCGATCCCAACACCTTCGAAATCACTCATTTTATGCAATCGTTGGAAAACTCCGAATAATTTTTCAGCATGCTTCATGTGAAAACCGGCGCCGTTATCCTTAATAAAGAAAGTTGTTTCACTTTTGGTGACGATGGCACCTATTTCTATGACTGCCTCTGCCTTCCTGCCAGTATATTTAATGGCATTCGAGATGAAGTTGGCCCACACCTGCCTGAGGAGGTCTTCATCTCCGTAAATATCCGGCAAGGGTGCCACTTTAAATGTGACGTTTCTGTTTTCCAATTCCGGGGCATAAAAATGAATCACCTGCTGCACCATATCTGATGAATGTATCCTGGTTTTTTGCAAGGGAGCTAACGTCAGCCGCGCAAAAGCCAGCATGGCTTCAATCAGGTTTCCCATGTGGGTTGCTTCCGCAGTGATCTTTTTCAAATATTCCTGTCCTTCTTCTGTTAGTTCGGTGGAACTGTTTTGAAAGAAAAGATTGATAAACCCTTTGATATGATTTAAAGGTGCTTTCAAATCGTGCGAAACAGAATAGGAAAAAGATTCAAGTGCCTTGTTCGCGTCTTCAAGTTCGGCAGTACGTTGTTTAACACGCTGATCCAATTCCACATTTAACTGGTTAAGCGCTTTTTCAGCCTTTGTACGATCGGTAATGTCGATATTGAAACCCTGAAACATTTTGAATTTTCCCTGTTCATCAAAAATAGGTACAGCATGACACCAAAAATCCCTGTAGATGCCTTCCTTGCTGATCAACCGGAAATAATTATCATGCTCAACCTGGTAACTCCATGCGTTCGCCCATATTTTTCCGGCTTCGGCCAAATCATCGGGATGAACATAATTTGTCCATGTTTCAGGTGTTAACGTTTTGGTTTTTTCCAAACCGGTATAATCAAAGTATGCTTTATTTACATAATTGTAGATCTCTCCGTCAAATGCCCAGATGTGGAATGGTGATTTTTCAAGTATGTTATTGACTTTTCGTTCACTGTCACGTGCAGCCATTTCTGCCTGCTTTCTCCCGGTGATATCACGAAATGTGCCCATGACCACAGGACGTTCATTAATCTGAATTATCTGGGAGAGTATTTCAACGGGAACTTCTGCACCATCAGAACGAAGAATGACAGTCTCAGCCGGCTGGGTAAACCCATGAACCTGTAAATCAAGTAAATGATTTTCAAATATCTTTTTTGAACTTAATTCCAGATGAGGTGGATGCAGGTCAGATTGGTGAATCCCAATGATATCTTCGCGGTCTTTTCCCAATAACCGGCAAGTAGCATTGTTTACTTCAAGCACGTTCCAGGTTACCGCATCAGTAAGGATCATGGCATCCGGTGCTCCTTCAAATAACAGCCTGAATCGTTCCTCACTCGCTTTTAATGACTTTGTTTTAGACAATACCCGGCTCTGTAAACTTCTGGTCCAAATCAGAAGTAAAATGAAGGATCCGCACAGGATACCTCCCAGCGTCAAAAGGAAAACCTGGTTTTTTTCCTTCCAGCCAGGAACACTGAGCTTTCTTGAAAGCCATTTGTCCTGGAGTGCCTGCAATTTTCCGGAAGCCTCTAATTCATTGATCTGATGATTGAGCAAGCCAATGAGACCAGGCTTTCCCTTATGGGTTGCAAAGGCGAAATTTTGTGAGAAGAGTTCTCCTTCTGCGAGGTCTACATTTTTAAAATTGTACTTGAGTATGATGCTGATACCAGGCTGCTGCGCACAGAAAAAAGCATCTATTTCACCAATATTAATATTTAACAGACCGTCTAACTTGGAATTGAAAATAACTTTTTTAAAGTCGGTACGGTTTGCGAAATTCGTCAGCGAAATGTCATTTTCTTGAAAACCAATACGATGACCGGCTAAAGAAGATATATTTTGAATGCCGGGAGCATTTTCTGCACGAAAAAGAGCCTGTGTGATTTGACTGTGAGGTATTGAAAAATCGTAAAGCATGGCTCGTTCGGGGGTGTAAATCATATTGACCAGATCAACTTTCCCCTGGTTAAATGCCGTAAATGCTTCACTCCATGTCATCGGAATAAAAGTAAAAGTTATGCCGGTAGCGAGGCCGATTTCCCTTAACAGATCAGTTGTAAAACCATCTGCGTGGTTTTCATGGTTTAAAAATTCATACGGTTCATATTCTTTGTCAATGGCAACGGTGTATACATTCTTCTCAGCCGAAAATTGCTGGCCTTGCAAAGTTGTTGAAGTGAGTGTCAGAAACAATACCAGGATAATTTCAGCCATTTTATCCCGGGTCAGGCTCCCTTTCATGAAGAAAGGATTGCCCGGGTGAATATTTGGGGATTCCTGGCCAGAATCAATGATCAGATTTTTCATGTTCATTTCCGATTGGTAATGTAAAATAAAAAGTACTTCCTAATCCTTCTTTACTCTCTACGCTCATCTTGCCGTGATGCTTTTCGATAAAATCCTTGCAGATCAGCAATCCCAGGCCGGAACTGGGTTCACCCGCTGTCCCTTTTCTATTTGTCTGACCATCAAAGTGAAACAGATTATCAACCATATCTTCCGACATACCGATGCCAGAATCTTGAATGGCAATTTCGATGAATCGATGTGCAGTTGGTTTAGCAGAAATTGTGACCAAGCCTCCCCGGGGAGTAAATTTCACCGCATTCATTACAAGATTCCGGACGATGGCCTGGATGAAATTTGGATCAGCAAAAACAACTAAATCAGACGGAATATCGTAAGTTATTCCGATCTCTTTATTTTTAGCAACTTCCATGGCCGGTACAATGCTTTCCTCAATGATCGGAAGAATTTGTATCTCAGCAGGATTGAAAGGAATCAACCCTTGTTCCATCCTCGACCAGTCAAGCAGATTTTCCAAAAGACCGAATACGTTTATCGCCGATTTCTTGAGGCTCAAAGCCATGCCATGAATTTCATCCCTGGTCATATCGGGCAAATCATCGGCCATCACCTCGGTCAACCCTAAAAAACCATTGAACGGGTTTCGCAGGTCATGTGCAAGGATTGAAAAAAACTTATCCTTTTCGGCTACCAGTCTCGACAAATCAAGGTTGGCCTGACGAAGCAAATTACGTTCGGTTTCCAATTCATCATTTTTTATTTTAATCACGGAAAAGTAATGGCTGGTTGTTTTGTAATATTTTGCCAATCCTGCAAGCCCAAGGATCAGAATCAGTAAATGGGCTGTTAACAGGTAAAATGTCTGACTCTCCTGTGAATTTGTATAAAGGGCTGAAGGGAAGGAAATACTGATACCCCCTCTGATGTCGCCCTCCTCATACCCTTGAACGGCATGGCATTTCAGACAACTTTTAGCTGTTATCAAAGGTGCCATGTAACGGTATTCGGACACAGAGTCGTTTTGCACCAATTCCAGAATTTCATCTTTATTCCGTTCAAACCCCTTCAACACCTTATTTTCCCATTGATCGGCTATGTTTCCCGGCCTGATCGGATTCAAACTGGTGATATGAAACCGCAACTCATTCTCAACATTATTGATTTCAGCAATTTGACGAGTCATAAATGCCGGATTGATTTTGGTCAGTTTTAAGCCATCAATGGTGACTACATCCCTCAATGAATCACTTAAATAAGGGTTTGGCTGAGTTTTTACCGTTACCGGCACGTATATTCCGCCATGTGATGAATTCCAGGCCCGGGTAACAACTATCTGGCTGAAAAATGAATGTGCCTTGTTCATAACAAGTTCTAACGTACCGGATCTGATGATGTAATAATTCCAGGAGAATGATATTGTGATCACCATTACCCAGATGATGACCATGTATAGCAGATATTTTTTCGTCATGGCATATTGCAAATTATTCCGGTAAACTAAAATAGAACACTGCTCCTTTGTCCGGCTCACCTTCGGCGCGACATTGGCCCCCATGGCGCTTTACGATCCGGTTTACATTGGCTAGTCCAATCCCGATTCCTTCAAAATCCCTGGGTTTATGCAACCGCTGGAAAACATTAAATAATTTTTCGGCGTATTTCATGTTAAAGCCTGCACCGTTATCTTTCACAAAAAAGGTTGTTTCGCCGTTATTTGTCTCACTGCCAATTTCAATAATTGCTTCAGGTTTTTTGCCGGTATATTTTATTGCATTTGATATCAGGTTCGTCCAGACTTGCCGGATCATATCCTCATCGCCTTTTATATCGGGCAGAGGTGCTATGTTGAATGAGATTTTTCGATTTGTCAGATCCGGTTCAAAGAAGTTAAGAACCTGAAGAACCATATCATTTGAAGAAATCTTTGTTTTTCTCAATTGGGTAAGGTTGAGCCTTGAAAATGTCAACAATGCATCAATCAGCTGGGACATCTGTGTGGCTGCAATGGTAATTTTTTTAAGGTATCCTGATTCGTCCTCAGTGAGTTCTGCTGATTTACTTTCTGTAAAAAGACCAATATACCCGGTAATATGCCTTAATGGCGTTTTTAAATCATGTGAAACAGAGAACGAGAAAGTTTCAAGCTCCCTGTTTGCGGTTTCAAGTTCGGCTGTACGTTGTTTGACAAGATGGTCGAGATTCTCATTTAATTCAAGAATTTCTTTATCTGCCTGCAATCGTTCAGTGATGTATCGGTTGTGAGCCTCATCCGCATTTTCCTTGGCAAGCCTGAGCTGATCCTTCTGGTTAATGAAATTGCTAAAAAGCATCCCGATATCCCTGAACTCACCTTTGCACTGCTGAAGTTCACTGATATGTTTCAGACTTCCCGTTTTCAGGATATGTGTTACCAGTTTTAATGGTTCATTGATCAACTTTCGTGTCATCATATGAAAAACAAACCAGGTACCCAACACAGAGCCTAACATGACCAGCATGATTACCACTGACATTTTATGGTATAGCTGGAAGGAAGTGAGGGTTCTTGTAAAAACGATCTGGGCTGCGCATTCATCATTCCAGCCGGGGAGTCGTTTTACTGCCGCAATGGCGTTAGGATCATTGTTGGGGATCGAATCAGAATGAAAGTAGATCTCAATTTTTGAAACACTAAGCTCCATCAATTGCTCCAGAAAGTTTCGATTCCAGCTTTTCACTATGAATAAATAACCACTTGGTTTTGTGAGGGTGTGTGAAGGATCATTGTCGGGATGAATGGTGGCACCACTAATCTCAATCAATCCATTATCCGTATTTTGAAAAAAGTGTATGAATTTTGTTTTTCTGACCTCTTTCAAAATTTCACTGGAAATAAAACCAGGCGTAACAATTCCTCCTTCAGAAGCTTCATGAACAAGATTAAAATTGGTGTCAAAAACACATATATAGTCAAAATGGAAGGATTTGAGAACGGTTGAAATGTTATTTTCGAACCAAACGGTATCGTTTTTATAGATATTTGCCACAAATTCATTCCAGAAAGTATAATCAAACACAACTTGTTTGATCGTTGCTGTTTTTAGTATGAGTAAAGAGTTCACTTCATTGTTGTACTGCGCCTGGGATGAACGATGTAATAAATCTTCCTGCTTCTTGTTCGTCAGGTAAAATATTGTTAAAAGAATTAAGAAAAACAGACCGGTTAATATGATCATGATCAGTATTCGTGAATATATGCCTAAATTTCTCATTTGTAAGTTATTAATCATATATGACAAGCCTTACGCAATCATGACATTACCCTTTTGAATGACCCTGGTTACTATGATATTTTCCTGCTGTTTTTCATACCGGAATTGAAAATTTGAAAATGGATCCATTCTCCTTCCCAGGTTCTACCCGGATATTTCCCCCATGCAATTCCACTATTTTCTTACAATGTGCCAGTCCGATGCCAGTTCCACCATACTCATTCCGATTATGCAACCGTTTGAAAATGATGAAAATTCTTTCACGATCTTTTTCCGGAATTCCAATGCCATTGTCATGGATCGCAAAGACCCATTCCTGATGGTGCTTTTCCGCTGAAATGGTTATTTCCGGGGGAACATCCCTGTTCCGATATTTGATGGCATTGTTGATCAGATTCTGGAATAACAGCCTTAATTCTGTGGCACATCCGTTTACCATGGGAAGATCCTGTACGGTTATCCTGGCATTACTTTCCTGAATAGAACCACCCATATCGGCAAGCACTTCGGCAACGACATCATTGCAATCAACAATGGTCGTTTCGCGTGTCTTTCCCAATAGGGAAAACTCAAGTAAACCCCTTACCAGTTCTGTCATCCGGTTTGATGACTGGTAAATAAAGTCAATATATTTATTTCCGTCATCATCGAGTTTTCCGCCATATTCCTCTTTGATAATGCCGCTAAAACTACTGAGTGTACGCAAAGGTTCCTGCAGGTCATGGGTAGCAATGTAGGTAAACTGTTCAATTTCATTGGTATGGAAAGTGAGCTCTCTATTGATACTTTCAAGTTGTCTGGTACGCTCGGCCACCCTTGACTCCAATATTTCATTCTGTTTGAGGATATCATTCTGTTCCTTTTTTCTCTCCTCTTCGATACGAATTGCCTTTTGCTTTTTTCTTTTTCTATAAAAGTAGTAGGAAATGAGTGCAGTCATGAGCACAAACAGGATGAGAAGAACAACCTGGGTGGCAATGAGGGCATTCTTTTTTTCAATCATCAGCTGTTGAATGATAATCTGCTGATCCTTAAGTTCAACTTCCCGCTTTTTTTCGATGATGGCAATTTTAACATTGTTATCATTGGAAAATACCGAATCTTTATTTGTCGAATATTTCTTATAGTACACCAGTGCATTTTTATCATCGCCTAATTTCTCGTAGACCTGTGAAAGCAGCAGTGAATTCTCCGACAACAGGGCCTGGTCATTGATCTTCTCTAACAATTGGATCGAAATTATCAGATACTTTTCTGCATATAGCAGATCCTTATGCTTGTCAAGAAAATAATAGCGGCATTGCCTGGTAACCTTTACGCTATCACTGGCAATTAAAAAATATATTTCCGCAACGTATCCGCAATAAACGGCGCGGTCGTAATCAGCATCCAACTCCTCGCTTATTTTAATGGCTTCCAGTCCCAATTCAAGGGCCTCGCAATAGTCTTTCATTTTTGATTTGTTCTCAGCAATGTTGGTCAGGAGCAATGCGACAAGTTCCTGATTATTGATTTCACGGGCCAGGCTTAATGCCCGCAGGTAAAAATCATTTGATTTCGGATAATTGGCCATTAAATTGTACACAGACCCCAGGTTGTTGTAATTTTTTGCCAGGTCCAGTTTATTATTCCCATTTATGTTGATCGCAATTGCTTTTTGGATGAATTCAATGGCTTTAGGAAATTCTTTTCGGATCCGATAAAAGTTGCCCAGATTGTTGCATAAAAATGCTACGCCTTGTTTGTCGCCAATGGCCGTATATTTTGACAGGGATTTATGAAAATACTCCAATGCCTTCGGGTAATTACCCTTTACTGCATAATTGGTGCCCAGATAATTATAGGAAAATGCCAGGCCTAAGTCCCAATTCAGCTGTTCAGCAAGCATGATGGCTTTTTCAGCATAATAAATCCCGCTGTCGGTATCAAACCTGTAATACTGGAAGGATAATTTTCCTAATAATCTCACCTTGCCTGTATCCTCAATGGCACTTTTCAGTCTCCATGTCAATGAATCAATGAGTTCATTACCTTGTTTTTGTGCAGGTGATTCTGTGCATGGCATCAAAAGGAAAAAAAATGGCAATAGTTTTTTCATATTCTAATAGGGTATTGTAAAATAAAAAGTTGAGCCTTTTCCTTCTTCGCTTTCTACTCTTAAATTCCCTCCATGTTTTTCAATGAAATCTTTGCAGAGGATCAACCCGAGTCCGCTGCTTGGTTCGCCATCGGTGCCTTTTCTGCTTGTTTGAACATCGAGCCTGAATAAATTATCCATGATGGCGTGGTCCATCCCAATTCCGGAATCTCTTATAGATATTTCGATGCAGTTATTTCCGGTTTCATTTGCAGAAAGGGTAATATTTCCTCCTTTGAGGGTAAATTTCACCGCATTCGATACGAGGTTTCTGATCACAGTTTGTAGGATATTGCTATCTGCAAATACTTTTAAATCGTCAGGAATATCATTCTTAATGGCAATATTTTTGGTTTTTGCCTGTTCAAGCATCATTTCAATGCTTTCATCCACAACGGGGAGTAAGCTAACAACCTCCTGGTTGATTGGAATTAACCCTTGCTGCATTCTTGCCCATTGAAGCAGGTTTTCGAGCAACCGGAACAGATTGGCGGCTGATTTCTCCATACTGACTGCAAACATCTGTATTTCGGCCATGGTGAGCGAAGGAAGTTCTTCTGCCATTATTTTGGTAAGTCCCAGGAAACTATTGAAGGGGCTGCGCAGGTCGTGGGCGATGATGGAGAAGAATTTGTCTTTTTCTGCATTTAATTTTATAAGCTGCTCATTCTGAAGTTTAATTTCAGCTTCAGATCTCAGGCGGTCAGTAATGTCGCGACAAATTCCTTCATTGTAAATTAATTTCCCGTTTTCGTCCCTGATATATCTGGCATTGTCCTCAAGCCATATTATCCGTCCATCTTTGGTTTTCAGGCGGTAAACTTCAAAATCACTGATAAAATCTTCATTTGATCTGTTGAAATCGTCTCTTTCTGCAGGACTTACATAAATGTCGGTTGGAATATAGACCTTCAGGAGTTCCTCTTTGGAATCATACCCCAGCATTTTCACCATGGCCAGATTTGCATCAACATAATATCCGTCGGGTGTAGAGCGGTAAAACCCATTTGGCATCGTTTCAAATAATGCTTTGAGTTTTTCCTCATTTTCTTTCAACAATGCATTTTTCTTCTCAATCTCATCAATTCGTTGAAGCTGCTTCAAATGATTGTTGGCCTTTGATGAAATTTCATTGGAATAGGCCGATAACAACTGTGCAGCCTTGTTCAGATGCAATGTGTTCTGTTCATCCGTCTCCCCATTTTTTTCATAGCTGATCAGCCAACTGGCAACAGGTTTACCATCCAGTTCAATGGTTGCAGCATTACTCCATGTTTCCGGGAAAGGAGCCATTTCATGATGCTGCGGTTGAAAAATGCTTGGCCTGGTAACCGGTGTACCATCAGTTAGCTTAATCACTGACGAAATCCCTGTAGAATCAGAGAGCAAATCCTGCATTCGCTGAAGTTCTTCGAGGTTGAATATTTCACTAAACCGAAGGCTGTTCAGGGATTCTGAAGGTGATTTGTTATCAATTGGGTCAGCGATCATATTTTATTTTTTTGTTGAAGCAAAACCCTGTTTCAGGCAAGCAATCAAAATTGCCTTTGATCCTTACCCTGAAGAGGCTAAATATTTTTTTAAAATCGTCTGCAGTGCTTTCGGTTCAATGGGTTTAGTCAGAAAATCATCCATTCCGGCATTTCGGCAAATCTCTTCTTCCGTTTTCAGCGCTCCTGCGGTAAGTGCGATGATTGGAATATGCGCATGGCCACGCTGTTCATTTTTTCTTATCTCCATGGTTGCATGAATACCATCCATCACAGGCATCTGAACGTCCATTAATACCAATGTTGGTGTGATCTTCCTGATTGTTTCCACCGCCTCTTTGCCATTGACAGCCTCAATAATTTTAGCATCGGGCAGCAGTTTACCAATCACAGCTTTGATCAGCATCATATTCATTTTTACATCTTCAGCAATCAGAATGACCGGCTGATCCCCGGTGACGGATAGCACAATTTCTTCCCTTTTTGTCCTTTCAGCATCTGGCAACTCAGAATTTGGATGTTTGTGAAGATTTTTAAGGTACTGGATCAATTCCTGGGATTTCACGGGTTTATGCAGGTTAAACCTTACACCAAGCCTTTTGCATTCATCATGAATCCCTTCATCTTCCGACACACTATGCAAAAGGATTACCGGTTGCATTTCCGGAGTGAGTTTCAGATCCTCCCGAATTCGTTTTATCGTTGTTAAACCATTGAGAAATGGCATGTGATAATCAACAATAATTACATCATAAGGGTTAGTCGGTTCGATGATTTTCAGAGCATCCAGCCCGTTGCTGCAACCAGTAAAACCAATGCCCCAACTTTCAAAGACACGCTCAAGGATCAAACGGTTTTGGTCGTTATCATCGATGACCATTACCCTGTTTATGTGCGAAAGGCTTTGTGAATCAAGCTTCTCACCATACCCACAAATAGTTTCAATTGTAAAAAAGAATTTTGAGCCTTTCCCGATCTCACTTTCCACTTCAATTTTACTTCCCATCTTTTCGGCAAGCATATTTGAAATTGTAAGCCCAAGACCGGTGCCACCGAATTTTCGGGTGGTTGAAGTATCGGCCTGGGAAAAGGCTTTAAACAACTTTTTTTTCTGTTCCTCATTGATGCCGATTCCGGTATCCCGTATTGCAAAACTGAAAAATCCTGATACAGTATCTTTCGGGGTAAAGTGTACCTTTAACAGCACTTCACCTGATTCGGTAAATTTCACTGCATTTCCCAGAAGATTTACCAGTATCTGTTTCAGCCGGATTGGGTCAACAACAGCAAAGCGAGGCATATCAGGCTGAATGTCGAGCAGAAGTTCAAGCCCTTTTTTCCCTGCCTGATATTTGATAATGTCGGTTGCCTGCTCGGCCAGTTCAATGATATCCATTCTTATGACTTCAATATCCAGTTTTCCTGCTTCAATTTTTGAAAAGTCAAGAATATCGTTGATCACGCCAAGCAATGAATGACCTGAAATATTTACATTTTCAACATATTTCTGCTGTACTTCGTTGAGTGGGGTTTTTAACAGTAAATCGGTGAACCCGATCACACCGTTGAGGGGTGTACGAATTTCGTGGCTCATGTTGGCAAGAAATTCTGATTTGGCATTGCTGGCAGCATCTGCCTGCTCCTTTGCGATGAGAAGTTCTTTCGCCGCCTTTTTACGACTAATGATATCCCTTGCAGCTGCTACAATCACAATCAGGAGCAACAACATTAAACCAACAGGAAGGGCCGCTCTTGCGGCAACATCCCACTTCCAGGTGTTCGCATTAATATCCATACAGAGCACCGCGATAATTTTACCCGATGCCGGATCAACCATCGGAATGAGCCCTGTGAGCCAGGTGCCCCAGCGGTCGGTGGCAGGACCTTCAGTGACAGCAACACCGGTTTTAAACACACGGCGATAGTCGTCGGGAACATCCTCATAGATTTGCCCGGCGGGTGATTCATCCTTTGATCCTGCTGGCTCGCTGTCGACGAAGAAAAATACGGTATCGCCCGGCCTGCAGCCTATCAGATAAATGAAACGGCAATGCGGATTGGCATTCCTGATAAAGGTAAGCTGTTGCTTAATCTTTAGATATTCTGGTTTTTCAAGGTCAGACGATGTACCTGTCAGCGCCTTCAGAAGTTCGAAATCTACTGAATGGGCGACCATCCGGGTTTTTAATAGCAAATCATCGCGCAGTTCCCGGTCAGCGCGTCTAATGGTTTGCCAGGTGAAAAGGACACCGGCAAATACTGCAGCAAAGAGCAATATGGCGATCAGATGCTTCTTCATCCTTCGGTTATAATGTAAAAAAGAAAGTAGCTCCTTTTCCAGGCTCCGATTCTGCCCATATCCTGCCTCCATGTCGTTCAATAATTCGCCGAACTGTAGCAAGGCCTACGCCGGTACCAACAAATTCCTGATTGCTATGGAGACGCTGAAAAGGATTGAAAAGCTTATCCGCTTTGGCCATGTTAAAGCCGGCCCCGTTGTCTTTGATATAGAAAACAGTCTCTCTGCCTGAACCAGTCTTGTCGAAGGTAATCACAGGGTTCTCAACTTTACCGGAATATTTCAAGGCATTTCCCAACAAATTAACGAGTACCACATGAATCAGGTTTGGGTCAGCCTTTGACAATAGCCCGCTTTGGATATTGAATACAGCTTTATTGCCTTTATCCCGGGGAACAATTTCTTCAACAATTGCGCTTGCCATTTCGCTAAGGTTGACGAATTCGGTGCGAATTTCCGTTCTTCCCGATCGCGAAAACTGAAGCAGATCGTCAATGAGTTTCGACATTGAAAAAGCAGAGGTAAGGATCCTGTCCAGAAAATCCTTTGCTTCAGCATCGAGGACATCTGCATAACTCTCCTGAATAACCTGGGTATAACCGGCTACAATATTCAAGGGAGAACGCAAGTCATGCGATACGGTGGCAGAAAAAGCATCCAGCTCCTGGTTGGCAGCCGTCAGGTTTTCATTTGATGCCTGGAGTTCGGCCTGGGTTGAAATTAATTGATCATTTCTTTCAACAGCGGCTTCATAAACAGATAAGAGCAAGTCCAATATCTGTTTTTTATCGGAGTTGATTTTATATTTCCCCCCCCTGAACATGATTTCCATTACCATTTCTGCTGAACCGCTACTCCTCATGTCGCGGTTAGCAAGAAGGTAATGAATTCTTGACAGCAAGTATTGCTCCTCATAAGGCTTTGTAATAAAATTATCAGCACCGGCCTGCAATCCTTTGATGATATCCAGTGAATCACGCAGGGAGGTGAGCAGGATGACAGGTATTTCTCTTAATACCGGATGCGATTTTAGTTTTGAACAGAATTCGTATCCATCCATTTCAGGCATAACAATATCACTGATCACAAGTATGGGCGGATTCTCAATTG
Organism: uncultured Bacteroidales bacterium; assembly: GCA_903875045.1. GTDB lineage: Bacteria > Bacteroidota > Bacteroidia > Bacteroidales > FEN-979 > CAIVAT01. The sequence continues at coordinate 44,163 of CAIQUS010000175.1, read as the reverse complement.
CTGCAGTGAATGCATCGATTGCATTTGAAAAAATCACACTGTTCAGGTTGTTGGTGTCTAAAAAATTCTTCAGTTTTTTAGCCTGGACCATGGAATCTTCAACGGCCAGAATATAGCCTTTACCCAATGAAATCTGAAATGATGTTTGCATGTTCATTTTTTTTATTTTTAAATTTTACTAATTTCACTAACTATTTCATTGGGCGAAAGAATCCGGGATGCCCCCCCTAACCGGATTGCTTCCCCAGGCATGCCATGTACCAGTGCAGTTTGGGCATCCTGGGCAATGGTAAGTGCACCTGCATCATGTAAGGTTTTCAACTCTGTGGCACCATCGGCTCCCATTCCTGATAAAAGGATACAGATGGAATGTTTGCCATACACCATATTAACAGATTTAAAAAGGAAGCTGACAGCAGGGCGTAAACCTTTCTCTGGCGGATTGTTTGAAACAGCGATTACCCCTTCACGCAGCAATCCAAGGTGGAGGTCTCCTGGGGGCAGATAGACATGTCCGGGGAGCATTTGCATTCCATTGGAAGCAATGTGAACCGGTAGATTGGAAGATGCGTTTAACCAATCGCAATACCCTTCAGCAAAATTTGAATCAATATGCTGAACGATCAGTATAGGAACAGGAATGGTTTTTTGAAGCCCTTGAAGAATCGATTGAGTGGCAATAGGACCTCCTGCAGATGCGCCAATGGCAATGATTTTGTATTTTTCCAGGGCACCCGGTTTCACCATACCATTGCGTGGGCTACCTGAGTTTAGCGGAGCCGAAGGATTAGTTTGAGAAACTTTTCGGCTTCTGTCATGGTCTGAAGCATCAGGAAATGAACTTGTACGCCTTGCGAAAACCTTCACTTCCGACATCATTTTTAGCGTATTCCTGTAATTTCGGGCAGTCCGGGTAAATTCAGGATGACCGGGGCCATAAGGCCTGGGAAGAATGGTTAAAGCGCCGGCTTCCAGAATGCTGAATGACATTTTTATTTCACTTGTATTGTAAAAACTGCTTACAATCACTATCGGGACGGGTGCAATGCGCATGATGAGCCGTGTAGCTTCAACACCATCCATTACAGGCATATAAATATCCATACTAACCACATCGGGAAGGTATTTTGCAACGAAATCAACGGCCAGTTTTCCATTCTGTGCAAGTCCGATCACCTCGAACCTTGGATCTTCTGCTAAAATTCCTTTCAATAAACCCTGTCCAACGAGTGTATCCTCCACAATTAAAACCCGTATTTTTTTTTCGTTCATCATTTTATTCTTACCTCGTCACACTTCTGTTTTACCACTTCACCTCAACTCCCGGCCCCTGCTGAGAAAAGCACCTCAACCCCCGGCCCCTTCTGAACAATGCACCTCAACCCCCGGCCCCTTCTCCTCAAGGAGAAGGGGGGAGCCCTCTCGTTGAGGAGAGGGTTGGGTGAGGTGCTTTCTCCTCAAAGCGCAGGGGAGTGTCTTTCATATCAACCTTTTAATCATTTCAGTCAGATTGCTTTGCTCAAAACTTCCTTTGATAATATAGGCATTGGCGCCCGATTCCATTCCTTTCTGTCTGTCATCGGCCGAATCAAGTGCCGTGACCAGTATGACCGGGATATCGGAAAGTCGTTTGTCACCCCTTATTTTGGCTGTTAAATCAAAACCATTCAGTCTTGGCATTTCAACATCTGAAACAACCAGGTCGAACGTCTCATTTTTTAAAAACTGCAGAGCCTCCATTCCGTCCACAGCTGTTTTTACGCTATAACCTGATGATTCAATGATATTTCTAAGCAATGAACGCAAAGTGATCGAGTCTTCGGCTACAAGAATATGTTTTGGTCCTCCTTCCGAATTTTCTGTACTGCCTGATGTTTCAGTATCCGGAGCGGTTTCCATGACATGTGTGGCCGATTCCATCATCTCTTCAACATTGAGAATTGGAATTACCCGGCCATTGCCAAGAACGGTGGCACCCGCAATATTGCGGACATGGACCAATTGAGGCCCGAGATGTTTTACCATGCCTTCCTGCTCTCCCAAAACTTCGTCAACCATAAAGGCGATTTTTTTCCGGGCCAGGGTAAGAATTAATACCGGCATTGGCAGTCCAACGTCATTTTTTGATTTCCTGTGAGGGAGACCCAGTACATCGCCGACCCTTACCAATGCAAAGCTTTCGTTATTTTGTGTAATGATTTGTTTTGACTCAACAGATTTAATATCCTTTTTGAATACCCGAATGGCCCTTTCAACGGAAGTAGTGGGTATGATGAACAATTGTTCGTTGATCCGGATTAAAATACCCCTGAAAGTGGATAGTGTAACGGGCAGGCTGATCACAAAAGTGGTCCCTTGTCCGGGAATGGAATCCATGGCAATGTTTCCGCCTAAGTTGGATACCTTTTCAGCAACAATAGCCATTCCCAGTCCCCTGCCTGAAATATCGGTAATGAAAGGACTTGTTGAAACTCCCGACCTGAAAATCAAATTATATATCTCTTTGTCAGTCATGCGGCTAATTGCATCGTTGGTAACAATGCCCATTTTAAGGGCCGATTTGATGACCCGTGCTTTGTCGATTCCGGCGCCATCATCGTGAATATGTAATTCCACATCCCGTCCCGTTATTTGTATGACCGAAATTTCAAGGCTCCCGGTTGAGATTTTCCCGGCCTGTTTCCTTATTTCAACAGGTTCGATGCCATGGTCGATGCAGTTTCGGATCAGGTGGATCAGCGGATCCTTGATCTCTTCAAGGATTCGCCTGTCAATTTCAATTTCCCCTCCGTGAATCGTTAATTTGATCTCCTTGTTATATGATTTTCCGAGATCCCTTACAATTTTTGGAACGATTTCAAGGAGCGATGAAAAGGGGTAAAGCAACGTCGTTTTAATGTCCAATAAAAGGTCATCCACCATGCGTGACATGGACCGGTGGAACTGCTCCATCTCGTTCACAAGCAGGTTAAGTTCTTTAAACTGCTTTTTTTTCAACTCCTTGATATAGAATCCCAGTGTGGCTTTGACCGAAATAAACTCTTCAGCTTCACGTAAAAGCACGCCAAGTTTTGATGTTGCAATTCTTACAGTGTCACTTGATGCAGGCTTTTCAACACCGGCAGGCTGTAATGGCAATGAATCCAAAGCAGATACCGGTTCCGGCTGCTCTTCTTCAATCTTTTCAGCCTGAGGCATCTCAACTGGTGGGATGGCAGGTTTTACGACGACTTCTTCCTTCTTAATTTGCTCATCTTGTAATGGTGCCGGAGCATCTATCTTATCGTGTGTGCTTTGACTAATTTGAAGTTCTATTCGTTTCATCAACTGGGATAAAGTATTTGCCCCGATCCTTTTATCCTTGACTTCAACTTCCAAAAGCATCACTCCGAGGATGTCAACAGCCTTATACAAAATATCGAACAGCGGAGCAGATAACATAAGTGTTCCTTGTTTGGCAAGGTGAAAAACACTTTCAATGGATTGACAAAGTCGTTCTATGTCCATGAGGTTTACAGCCCTTGCAGCTCCTTTAAGGCTGTGAATTTCACGGAAAACAGTTTCGATCAATGACTTTGAATCAGGAACAGGGGGATTCTTTTCAAGTTTCAGCAAACCATTTACAATAGCCTTATGATGCTCAGCTGCTTCGATTTTGAAGTCAGAAATCAACTCGAGTAGAAACGCTTCTTGCTTTTTATCCATGGCAGGTTCAGATAGTGAACTTTTCAACAATTTTTTTCAGATTCTGCCCAAGATCATTCAGGTTGTGGGCTGCTGTTTGTGTTTGCCTGATACCAACTACATTTTGCTCGCTGGCTTGTTTAATATTTCCCAAAGCAGGTACAATCTGGTCCATACCTGTCATCTGTTGCTGGATGGAGGTTGAAATCTGAATAACAGATTGGGCTGCTTCATTTACGCTATCAGCAAGGGTTTCGATCATCTCACCACTCTGTGTGGCAAGATTGCTGCCATTTTCGACTGCTTTTGATCCTTGTTCAGTAGCCATTACGGCTTGATTTACAGCTTTTTGAACATCGTTCAAAATCTCCTTCACCTGAGTAGTAGCCTGTTTTGACTGTTCCGACAGGCTTCTGATTTCCTGGGCGACAACGGCAAAGCCGCGTCCCTGTTCACCGGCTTTGGCTGCCTCAATGGCGGCATTGACTGCCAGCAGGTTAGACTGATCAGCAATGTCGTTTACTGTTGATGTAATTTCGCCAATGGATCGGTTTTGTTCTGATAGTTTCACAATGGTTTCTGCGATCAGGTTCATTTGCTGGTCAATACGTTTCATGCCTTCAATGGTTTGAAGAACAGATTCCTTTCCATTTTCAGCTGCTTCTGAAGCTCGTTGTGAGCTAAGTAGCACCGATTGCGCTTTCTGGGTGGCCAGCATGGCTGTTTGGCGGATTTCCTCCACGGTGGTGGCCGTTTCAGCAACAGAGGTTGCCGTTTCAGTGGCGCCGGTGGATACTTCCGTAACTGTAGTAAGGATTTCTGTGGCAGATGTTCCAAGGATATTCACGCTGTTGTTGATCTCGGCGAAAATCTTTCTAAGCATTCTGAACATCCAGGCTAAAATGATCAGTGACAGTGCTACCAAACCAATTCCCATCGTAATCAGGGTAATAGTTTCAATTCTTGATGCATCTTTCAATTCTGCATCATTCATGTCCCTGTGCTTTTGCTGCGATTTTTGCAATGTGTATGTGTAATTCCTAGCCACATCCCATTGTGGATCTACCTTTTCGTCAATAAAGGCTTTTGCGTCGTCTAATTTATCAGCTTTGATTAAGTCAATGAGTTGCATGCGGATTTCACAATAGTATATCATTTGTTTCTCAAGGGTATCAAATTTTTCAACATTTTCCGGGAAAAATTTAATTTTCTCTTTGATTTGGGATAAAAATTTTGAAACTGAGTCGACCTTTTCGAGAATCGATTTTTCCAGTTTTTTATTCTTTATCTCATCCTTATTGAGAATCATCTCCAGCATCAGGGTTCTCATCCTGTTCTCATCCGACCTGATTTGTATCAATATCTCGGTAACCTCAAACGATTGTATGATTTCATCTTCAATTTTGTTCAGTTTCACCATATTAATATAGGCTACGATTACCAGGGCAATTACACCCAATAATATGAGTCCGAAACCCAAAAAAAGTTTTGAACGGGTACTGAGAATAGATTTTGATTTCATAATTTTTCTCCTGTTGATTAATTGATTAATAAACCTGACCTTTTCACTCCCACTTCCGGGGGAAGTATTTATTTATTTTTGATTTACAATGATTGATTTACTTGATAAAACCGTCGCAATGTCGAGCAGAATAAGCCCATCGGGTGTGACACCTTTTATATAATCAGCACCAATGCCACTGAGTGTGACCGGGGGAGCGCTCAGGCTGCTCAGTAAAATTTCGCGTGTCCCTGTTATTGCATCGGTCACTATTGCAAATTCCATTTGGTTTTGTTTGACGATGATAATCTTATTCAGTTGAGTAATACCTGTCTCTTTCAGGTTGAAGAAGGTTTTAAGGTTGATGATGGAGATGATTTTTCCCCGTACATTCATCACACCAAGAACAAAGGCAGGAACACCGGGAATCGGCGTGATTGCTTTGAGAGGTAAAACCTCTGTAACAAAGGAACCGGCAATGCAATATCTTTCAGGAATAAGCTGAAATTCAACCACCACAAGCGATTCGCCTTTTGATGTCAATTCAGTTTTCCATCCTGCAATCTTTTTTGCACGCTCCTGAAGAATCAACTGTTCATCTTTCATCTGTCAAGTTTACGTATTAATTTCGACATTCATCACAATATCGTTTCTATAATTGATTTCATTCTTCCGGCGGTTAACCCTTCAGACCCGGGTACCACTTCGTTATCCTGAAATGGTGCCAGGAGGTCTTTTACGTTCCTGAAATGTTTGGCAGCAACAACATTTTTACCAAGTTGACGAACAATGTTTCCCATCAGAAAGTGTGATAAAAGATGTTGAGGATCAAGGTACAGCGCCCGTTTCAAGGTGGATTCGGCCTTCAGAGGTTCATTTTCCTCCATCAATATGGTAGCCACCAGATAATAGGCATCAGCCGTTATGTCATTCTGTAAAAGCAGTTTTTCGCCCCACATTCGTGCTTCTGTGAGGTTTCCCATGTTCGCAAAAGATTGAACCAACAAGGTTAACGCTTTGGTGGCCAACGGTTTTACCGCGAGTAAATGGATCGATTGTTCAATACAAAGCTGATACCTTCCCTTATCAAAATGATCCTGAACTGTTTTTAAGTCGGGAAGTAATTGATCTCCGGTTTTTTCCAGTGACTTCACTGCAATAGGTTTATATCCGGGTGAAGGAGCCACTTTGCCTTTTCTGTTGGTCACGGGCTTACTCCGTTGCGGAATGAATCTGATCCGGGGATCCAAATCTGCGGCATTAGGGATTCCGGTAGTTTTTGACACCTTTCTGTAAAAAGTGCCTTGTTCGCACCTCACGCCGGAAAAATCAGAAAAATAGTCGTCATGCATTTCAACAGCACTGGTGATGAGCCATCCGTTGTCAGAGAGAGATTGATAGAAGCGTTGGGCAGTCGTCCTGATCTGTTGCGGGATGAAATACATCAATACATTCCGGCAGAAAATCACATCCAGGTTATGAGTATTCGTCAGCGTTGACGGATACTGATCTTCAGCGAGGTTGAGATAGGAGAAACTCACCATCTTTTTGATTTCCGGGATAATTTCCCAATCTTTGCCAACTGTAGAAAAATACCTGTTTTTTGCTGCCTGGGGTGTTTCGCGAAATGACCATTGGCTGTAAATTCCGGTTTGGGCTTTTTTCAGGAATGTACGGTTGATGTCGGTCGCAAGGATTGAAATTTTCCAGTTCCGGATATCCGGGATCAATTCATGGAGGATTATGGCCAGGGTGTACGGTTCTTCGCCTGTACAGCATCCTGCACACCAGAGGCGGAAGTACTGGTCACTTCCTATGCGCTCTCTGATGATTTCAGGGATGATCCTTTGTTTGAAAACGTCCAAACCAGCTTTTTCACGAAAAAAATAGGTTTCGCCAACCGTGAGGTGGGAGGAGAGAATATCAAGTTCCTTTTTATTCCATGACATACCAGCCAACCAGCTGTGAATGGCCTTTGGTGTTTCGGTGATCCCAAGTTCTTTTGCTGTAGCAAGAATTCCACGCTCAAGGTCATTGCTGCGGTTGGCTGGGAAATCCCAGCCCAGCTGCATTGCAACCATTGTCCTTAATTCCTGCAGATGATGCTCCGGGATCATAACTTATTCATTTATTGTATTATCAATTGTATCATATATTAAAATTTCATCCTGATTGGAAAGAAAGCCTTCAATATCATAGATGAGGATGATTCCGTCATCACGACGGAGAATTCCGGTGGCTTCCAAATCAGTGTCCAGGTCATCAGCCGAAATCAGGTCCTTAATCTCAGGTACAATAACACCATATACTTCATCGGCCACGAGGGCAATTTTCCGTTTGGAGGTATTGGCAATGATAAATCTGTTGCTGATGCGGATGGGCTTTAAAGGCAATTTTAGTCTGAACCTAAGGTTAATAACAGCTACCAGGGTTCCATGGTAATCGATGAGCCCATGTAAAAGTTCGGAAGAATTCGGCACGGGAGATACAGCAACGGCCATAAGAACCTGGTCGACACAGGTCAAAGGAATCGCAAACTGTTGATTTTCGATGGTGAAACAGAAAATTTCTGCCGGTTGGTTTTCCATAAATATATGTTAAATTCTAATTTCCATTCACCTCACTCAACCCTCTCTTCAAGGAGAGGGAATTTTCCCTTCTCCTTGAGGAGAAGGGGTTGGGGGTTGAGGTGTTTTTCAATGTACCCCATATTGCAATAGTTTACGCAACAGCAAATCCTTACGCAATGGTTTCGTCATATAATCGTTGCAACCGGCTGCCAGTGCGCGTTTTTCATCCCCGCTGAGTGCAAATGCCGAAAGTGCAATTACAGGCAAATCAGGGTTAAAACCTTTAATGATTTTGGTTGCTTCAAAACCGTCCATGACGGGCATTTTAAGATCCATAAGCACCATGGATATCGCCTCGTTTTGCCTGCAGGCTTCCACTGCTTGCTGACCATCGGTTACAACAACAACATCAATTCCCTCCTTTCTGAGAATCCGTTCCAGCAACATACAGTTTGTTTCTTCGTCATCTGCAATCAGGATAAGTGGTTTGTCAGATTTTTCGATGCTTTTCAGCGGAGTAACAAGGTTCTCCGTTTCGGTATCTTCCATGGGGATTGTGACGAAAAACGATGATCCTTCGCCCTTCACCGATTCGACCCAAATACGTCCACCAAGCAGTTCCACCAGTCCTTTTGCAATAGAAAGACCAAGCCCGCTGCCTTCATGATCGCGGGTATTCGAAACATCTCCCTGGCTGAAGTGCTCGAAAATACGTTGTTGTTCGCTGACACTTATCCCTATTCCTGAATCCTTTACAAAAAGAACTACATCTTTTTCCGCAATGCGGCTGCCGAATTCAATGAAACCAGCCTTGGTGTATTTAATGGCATTGTCGATGAGGTGGTTCATCACTTTGTTTAAAAGTTCCGGGTCTGATTTTATAAGGAAATCATCCGGAACCGGTTGCTTTTGTACCGACAGGACTATTTTTTTCTGTACACAGCGGTGATTGAATTTGTTATAGAGTTCATCGAGCATACCAACCAGCGAAACATTCTTCTTTTGTACATCCTGGTTACCGGATACGATGAGTGAGGTATCCATGATGTTGGTCACCGTATTGATAAGCCTGTCGCAACTCTCATTCAGCATCATGAGGAACTCTTCTTTGTCGGAGTGCGAAATATTGGGTTCTGAAACCAATTGTCCAAATCCCAGAATCCCATTCAGGGGTGTACGGATTTCGTGGGAGATGTTGCGCATAAATGCGGTTTTAAGCCGGTCGCTGGCTTCAGCTCTCTCTTTTGCTTTAAGCAGTTCCTCTTCAAACCGTTTACGTTCTGTTATATCCCTGGAAATACCAAAAGTGCCCACAATGTTCCCTTCGCGGTCGCGCAGGGGCAGTTTTGTTGTAAAAACCCACGTGTCGGGACCATTGACCCAAGTTTCCCTTTCCTCCTTGATGATTGGTTTCCCGGTTCTGATGATTTCCTGTTCATCCTCGTATGCAGTCCGCGCATGTTCTTCCGTGAAAAAATCATAGTCGGTTTTACCAATGGCTTCTGATGCGTCATTCAGATGAAAGGAGGAATTATTGGATTTACTGATCCTGATAAATTTGCTGTCAATGTCTTTAAAATAGAGATGGTCGGGGATGATGTTCATCAGAATTTCCATGAGGTATTGTTCCTTAAAAAGAGCCTCCTCATCCTGCTTCCGTTTGGTAATGTCAATTAATGTACCGCTGCCGCCAATAAATGTGTCACCTTCAAAAATTCCTTTGATGGAGGTACGCACCCAGCAAATATCCCCGGTTTTGGTCATGCACCTGTGTTCGTGCGCTGCTTCAACCTTATGGTGAAGTTCAGAAAATAGATCAGTGAGCGTTGGCGTATCACGATCGTATACGAAATTGATAAAAGAGTTGCCGGTTAACTCTTTTGGTGTAAAGCCAATAATTTTCTCTATTACCGGACTAATATATTGAATTTTCCATTGACTGTCGACTTCAAAAATGACATCGCTGATATTTTCAACCAGGTTGCGATATTTTTCTTCACTGTCGCGCAATGCTTTGTCAGAAGCAATACGGTCTTTCAGCAATTCCGCTTCGTAGAGTACACGTTTAATGGCTGGTACAAGGCGTTCCGGTTTAGATTTCATCACATAATCCGTGGCACCATTCAGAAGTGATTCAATCGCAGAGTCTTCTCCCATTTTGCCTGTAACGAATATAAACGGAATATGCGGGTACTGTTTTTTTACAAGAAGAAGTGCATCTGATCCCGAATAATCCGGGAGTTCAAAATCAGATAATATAACATCAATCTTTTTCTCCTCAAGCGCTTTCATGAAACTGTCTTCATCATCAACAAAATAATAGTCAAAAGAATTGAACCATTTGCTGATTAACGATTTTATCAGAATCGAGTCTGCCTCCTGATCTTCGAGGTGAAGAATGCTTATCCTGTTTTCCATTTGAATATTTAATAGTAGTGAATTATTTATAAGTTTTATTTGCCTGTCAAATGCTTCCCATTTATGATGAGGGAATGCTAAAGTAAAAAGTTGCCCCCTTATCCGGTTCCCCTTCTGCACGACACTGTCCCCCATGCCGCCTGACAATCCTGCTCACATTGGCCAATCCAATTCCAACGCCATCGAAATCCCTTGATTTATGAAGCCTCTGAAAGACCCCGAATAATTTGGAGGCATACTTCATATTAAATCCAGCCCCGTTATCCCTGATGTAAAAGGTAGTTTCCTTATCGGTTGACATACTGCCAATATCGATAACTGCTTCAGGTTTTTTACTGGTATATTTAATGGCATTTGCAATCAGGTTGGTCCAAACCAGATGCATTAGTTCTTCATCCCCTTTTATTTCAGGAAGTGTTCCCAAATTGAATGTGATTTTTCTGTTTTGCATTTCCGGTTCAAAAAAATTGATAACCTGTCTGACCATTTCTGGTGTATTGATCCTGGCCTTGTGCAATTCGGCCAGGTTCAGCCTTGAAAATGAAAGTAACGCGTCGATCAGGTGCGCCATTTCGCCTGCTGCATCCGTAATTTTTTTCAGGTATCCCAATTCTTCTTCCGTGAATTCTGTTGTTTTATTCTCAAGAAAGAGCCCGATAAATCCATTGATGTGCCTCAAAGGCGCTTTGAGATCATGGGAAACAGAGTATGAAAAAGCTTCCAGGTCTTTATTTGCAGCTTCAAGTTCAGCAGTGCGCTGGTTTACACGTTTATCCAAATCGTTGTTTAACTCCAGCAACTCTTTTTCCACCTCTTTTCTGGCAGTGATGTCATAAATAATTCCATGCCAGAGTGTGCTGTTATCCTCCATCCGTTGGGGCAGTGCATCGCTATACCGCCAGCGCAATCCCTGCCGTGGCAGAATGACACGGTACTCGCAATCGAAATGTTTCAGTGTACGGGCTGATTCATAAATTAATTCAGAAACACGAGAGTGGTCATCGGGATGTATCATTCCAAATACAGCTGTCGCATCCTCACGTACCTCCTCGGGGGTCACTTCATAAATTTCGTTCATACCCGAACTCGAATAGGGGAAGCAGGAGTGTCCATCGGGGTAAAGCCTGTATTGATAAATTACGCCCGGTACCTGTTCAGAAAGATTAAAAAGCAGTTTGTGGCTTCTTTCAAGCGCTTCTTCGGCGTGTCGTCGCATCACTGCAACACCGATAATTTCGCCAATGCTCTCAAGGAACTGGATCATGTCGGTGGTAAAGCAATCTTTTTTCCGGTCATTCAGCTGCATCAGTCCGACAATTTCCCCTTTCGCACGAATCGGAATAAGGGCAAATGATAGAAAGCCTTCATGAATACAAAGGTTGCGGGGGTGATGTCTGGGTTCATCAGAGCCAGTAAGATCCAATAATACAGGTGAGTAGTTTGTAAAGAAACTCCCACCTTCGGTAAACAAAGGATTTGAGGTGTTTTTTTGATCAGAAATAACGAGGCCGCAGGTACATTCGAGACAAGGGTTGCCGTTGTTATCGAGGCATACTGTACCAGCTTCTGTTTTTCCGAGAAGGGTATTTTCGGTACGAAGAAAATCATCACTGAAACCACTCTGGATATAAAAAGGAAAATCGGTACCATTTTTTAACCGGATTCCAATAGCATCACACCCGGTTTCATTTTGAATAAGGTCGATGGTGAGTTTGATGGTATGAGAGAGGATCGAGGAAGTATTCAGTGAATTCAGGATTCGCGAAGAAATATCCATGCGATTTCCTGCCAGTTTACGAAAATGGATATCCCTGATGGCCCCATCAATATGGGTTGGTTTTCCATTGGCATCGTAAATCAACCGGGCATTGATTGAAACATAGTTTATCTCACCGTTTTTTTTCTTAAACTTTAATTCATAATCTCTTAACTCGCCATTTTTAAAAATAGTATTGATAAGGTTTTGCCTGTCACTGCGGTTGAAATACAAGGTGAATACAGGGGCACCGATCAGTTCCTCCCGTGTATATTGAGAGAAATAAAAAATAGACGGGCTGATGTCAATAATTGCACCCTCGAGATTGGTTTGATAAAATACATCCTGAACATTTTCAAAAATGGTCCTGTATTTTTCTTCGCTTTTGGATAAGGCTTCCTCACTTTTCTTACGAGCCTCATTTTCCCTGGTCACATCTTCGAGCATGTTCAGGGTGGCAATTTGAGTTGATTTTATCTCAAGGAGCTGTTCCTCCACCACCGAAACAAGCTTTCTTTTTTCATCACGTTTTTCAAGGTTGGCCGCTTTGATCTTCAACATGGCACGGATCTGGGCAGTAAGTTCAATTTCATCGACGGGTTTGGTCAGGAAGGCTTCGGCACCAACTTCCAGGGCACGAATCCGGGTTTCCTTTTCACCCATCAGTGAAGTTACAAAAACGACCGGGATATCGCCGAGGTTTTTGTCATTTTTCAATCTTTGACAAACTTCAAAACCATCCATGCCAGGCATGATAATATCGAGCAGGATCACATCAGGGTCGTCAGAAGCTGCCAGTTCAAGGCCAACTGCACCAGATAAAGCGGACAGGATCGAAATATCGGGGAACGACTCGTTTAGCAATGCTTTCAGCACAACATGGTTATCCTTGTTATCATCAATAATCAGTATCTTTTTCTTTTTACTCTCCATAATCCATTTTATAGCACACTTTTCTGCTTAACCTCTCATTTTATCGCTTTCATTTACAAATGCCGACTGGTGGATGATCATCCAATGATAGAAAGGGTAAATTTCCTGAAACGTTTCAGGTGACAGCTGTACCTTCAAAAGTTCAACCCATTGATCGAGCTGAGCAGGCCAATAGGTGAGGTGAAATCCATGGGCACGGTAGGCCCTGTATACCCAAAGTACTGTTTCAACAAGAACATCGGGTTGGAAACAGATAAATACAGATGACATGAACCGGGCATGGTTCCGGTGGTTATCCTCCATCATTGTGATATTGCCCTGACCGATCAGGTTATCAAGGTCAGTTCGTGTAAGCATCAGCCGGTTCATTTCTGCAGCCAGAAACTGACCTTTTTCGTTAAATTCTTTTGCCGATAGATCCGATGGCTGCCTTAGCGCCTCAGCTTTTAAAATTAAATCATCTTTTGTCATAATTTCAACTGTTTTTGGGTCCGGATTTTAGGTTTTATTCTTTGTCAAAACTCTCCAAAGTCGGTTACGGGCTAGGTCGCAGGAGGGGGAGTGAAAAGTAAAACGTCGACCCGACACCGACCTTGCTCTCAACCCATATCTTACCACCATGCCCCAGGATAATATTCCGTACGATCGACAGCCCCAGTCCGGTTGATTTTTCACCCCCTGTACTTTTTACGCTGGTAACCTGAAATGGTTTAAATAACCTGTCAATTTCGTGAGGCGGGATACCCTGGCCCTGATCGGCCACCGCCACGGTAACATGGTCGCCGGTTAAAAAGAGATTTACTCTGACCGTCGTACCAGCCAATGAAAATTTTATAGCATTGCTAATCAAGTTGTTAAGTATCTGTTCGATTTTGTTTTCATCAAACAATACATCGGGAATGGATTCAAAAGACTGCATCTGAATTTGAATATTCTTTTTTGCCGCGATAACACCATTGATGGTGATATTTTTCCTGATCAGGGCTGAAATGTCTGATTTTTGTTTTTCTAATCTCAGTTTACCCGATTCAATGGCGCTGAGGTCTAAGAGTTCATTCAGTAAATGCAGCATAAACTCACTTGTATTCTGAATGGTTTCCAGCATTACAATCTGATCAGGCGTAAGTTCTTCGATCAATTCTTCCAAAAGAAAATCACTATAACCCATGATGATCCCGATCGGATTCCTCAGATCATGCGCAGCAATACCAAGGAATTGGTTTTTCAGTTCGTTGAGTTTCTTTAACTCTGCATTCTTTTTTTGAAGTTCCCGGGTAAGGTTGTTCAGTTCCTGGTTTAACTCCAACATGCTTTTGCGCAAAAGCCCGATCTCATAATTATTGGCTTCACCCAGAGCTAGTATGGTGTTGCCAAGATCGTAAAACCGGAAGTAATACGTTTCAGGAAGATTTGCTGCTGTAGAAAGGTTCACAAGTGTTTTTTCAGTGGATTCTTTCAAGAGCTGATCCAGGTCAAGAGCCTTGCCGAAATCAATAAAAAGCTCATTTAATGCAAGGCCTTTTAACTTCTTACCAACAAGTGCATCAGTAAAATTGTTGGATTCCAAAATGTTCCCTTCTTTACCAATGATAAGGAAAACCATGGTAGAATCGCGCATGATGTAGTCGGCAAGGATAGGGGAGGTTTCGGGCATCATGTTGCCTGGGGATTTAAGAATTTCGTTTCAAGTTCATCGAGGGACCTGATGAGATAAATATTTTCCAAAGATTGGAACGCCTCGTCGCCTCCCCATCTGAATCCCTGTCCGCCAACCAAAATGGTCAGGTCGGGAAAGGTATGCCGTATTTTATCAACCAGCCGGAGCAGGTTGGCATGGTTGAATGAAACACTGATGGAAATGGCCATCAGGTCTGGGAGTTTTTCAGTTGTAAACTTGATCAGTTCATCTGCAGGCGTATCTGCCCCTAAATAATAGCCATCCCATCCATGAAGTTCGAAATAGTCGGCTACCATTCGTGCACCGATCTGATGATATTCGCCTGGCGTACAAGTTATGATAGCTTTTTTACCGGTATGTTCCGCCGAGAAAATCGAAGGGTAGCACAGACTGATCAGGTATTCGGTAACCGATGTACACAGGTGTTCTGTTGCTACGGATATTTTGTTTTGTTCCCAAAGGGTTCCCACTTCGTACATCGAACGCTGAAAAAGATTGATATACAGTTCTTTGATTGATATTTCCGACTTGATCAGACCGTTCACAATCTGAGTGCAGCCCGATCGGGAGCCAGAAAGCAGACTGGATTGATAGGTTAAAAAAAGTTTATTATCGATCATTGGCATTTTTTTATCAGGTATTAGGTGGTTGGTTTGGTATTGAAAAATAAAAAGTAGCCCCGTTACCCTGTTCGCCTGTGGCATGGCAGTGCCCTCCGTGGCGCCTGACAATCCGGTTAACATTGGCCAACCCGATCCCTATACCTTCGAATTCCCTTGCTGAATGCAGTCTTTTGAATGCCCCGAAAAGTTTATCAGCATATTTCATGTTGAACCCTGCTCCGTTATCTTTGATAAAAAAAGTTGTTTTGTCATCCAAAGTTTCACTGCCAATGTCAATGACGGCTTCGGAAAGTTTACCTGTATACTTTATTGCATTTGATATCAGGTTTGTCCATACTTGCCGGATCATCCCTTCATCGCCCATAATATCGGGCAGGGGGGCGATGTTGAAGGCAATTATTCGTTGTGATGTTTCCTGTTCGAAGAATTTGACTACCTGTTTAACCAGCAAGGTTGAATGAATGGTTGTTTTTCGTAACTCTGTGGTATTTAGTCTTGAAAATGAAAGTATTGCATCAATCAGGTGTTCCATTTCAATTGCTGCAACAGTCACCTTATTCAAATACCCAAGTTCTTCCCTGGTCAGTTCGACTGAAATGTTTTCAAGAAAGAGTTTCAGAAATCCGTTGATGTGCCTCAATGGCGCTTTCAAATCATGTGACACGGAATAGGAAAAAGATTCAAGTTCCCTGATGGCAGATTCCAGCTGTGCAGTGCGTTGAATGACACGTTGATCCAATTCCAGGTTCAATTGATGGATCTCGTTTTCTGACTTTTTTCGCTCGGTAAGGTCCATGTCAATGCAGAATAATTCCTGCTTCCTGCCGGGTAGTTTAATGATGGTGTGGTGGGAGAAAACCGGGACACGAGAACCATCCTTGCGCATCAGAGATAATTCCGATGAAGGAACCGACTTACCGGTTTCAGCCATCCACTGGATTGCCTGCTTAACATCCCCGCGTAATTCTGGTGGTATGATGAGGTCAAGGAGGTTGTTTCCGATTGCCTCTTCTGCTGTGTATCCATACAAATGCTCCGAAGCCTGGTTCCAGTATTGTGTGGTACCATCAGGCCCATACCCCTGAATGGAGACAGATTCTACCTCTTCCAACAGGTTTCTGAATCGTGCCTCGCTCTCCTTGAGCGCAATCTCCGTTTGTTTGCGAACGGTAATATCGTTTAACGATGTAACCCGGACATTTTTCCCTTTGTAATGCATCATCTTGCCACGTAACATGCAAGGGAACGTGGTGCCATCTTTTTTTAATGCGGTTGCTTCATAAGGTTCCTCGAAGCCTCGCACCATATTTTCCATGACCATGGCCCTGTCTTCAGGTACTATCCAGTCAGTTCCATACCTGCCAATGGCTTCCTCAGAAGTATAACCAAACATCCTTTCTGCAGTTTGGTTCTGTTCAATGCAAATGCCCTTTTCGGAGAAAAAAATCGCTTCAAAAGCTGCTTCACTCAATCCCCTGTACTTGATTTTCCTTTCCAGAAGTTCTTCATCTGCCTTCTTGCGTTCGTTGATGTCCAGGATCATGCCGAAGGAACCGATAAAAGTGCCATCCTCATCAATGATTGGTGTAGATGATACAAGTGTCCATATTGCCGAGCCATTTTTTTGTTTAAACTTACGCTCATAAAAACCAGGTTTCCCTGCAACACGCTGAGCCCTTTTTTCAAGATGATCCAGATGATCGTCGGGGAAAATAAATTCAGTCATTTTCATGGCCATTACCTCTTCAATCGAATATCCAAGCATTCCAGCCATTTTGGCATTCAGGAAGGTTGTATTGTAATCTGTATCCAGAACCCAGATTCCTTCATTGGCTGTTTCAATGATACGCTTGTTAAACCATTCAATTTCACGGATCGTCTCTTTGGCCTTTTCTTGTTCATCCGTCTGTAATTTCAATTGAAGATTACTGAGTGCTTTTTCAGAAAATTCCATTGCCAAAGAAAAAAGCAATTTCGATACTTTTTCAAACTGATCAACCGGCATTACCGGGACTTCGCGCAGCGCTGCCAAAAAATCATCCTGATTGACCCCGATTTCATCGGCATACTGAATAACACGCTGTTCATCCAAGGCCTCATTCCTGACCTGCCCGATTAACCAGTTTGCAATATGCTTATCACCAACAGTAATTTGTGCTCCGGCGTCCCATAATTCTCCGCTCAGACAAGGCAGAACCGCAGGTTTGCTATTACTGTGACTACCAAGCACTGCATCAGAATGATAACAGTTTGCAAGCCCTTTTTCAGTTTTTCGGATGATATCCTTGCAAAGCCTGCAAAAATTGCTGGGTTTCGTAATAGGCGTACCATCGGGATGCGTTATGATTGAAGCCACACCCGTAGCATCTGCAAAAAGATCCTGCATCTGCTGGACCTTTTCAAGGTTAAAAAGGTCAATAAACTGAATCTCAATTAAATTTTCAGTCTTTTTGTTTTTTCTTTTTGGTTCCTCTTTCATTTGAATCCGTTGTTAATCCGGTATACTAAAGTGAAAAGTCGCACCTTTATCCTGTTCGCCTTCGGCCCGGCAATGGCCCCCATGACGCTTAACGATTCGGTTAACATTGGCCAATCCGATCCCTATCCCGTCAAATTCACGTGACTTATGCAGCCGTTGGAAAACACCAAATAATTTATGTACATATTTCATGTTAAACCCTGCGCCGTTGTCTTTTACAAAAAAAGCAGTTTCAGTTGGGGTTGAGAAACTGCCAATTTCGATTATCGCTTCAGACTTTTTACCGGTATATTTGATCGCATTTGAAATCAGGTTGGTCCATACTTGCCTGATAAGGCCTTCATCACCTTGAACATCATGAAGTGGCTCAACATGGAAAGTAATCTGCCTGTTTTGTATTTCCGGTTCAAAGAAATTAATAACTTGCCGGACCATTACAGAGGACTGGATTCTGGTTTTTCGTAATTCAGCCTGGTTGAGCCTCGAAAAGGAGAGGATTGCATCAATCAGCAGCCCCATTTCCGATGCAGAACGGGAAATGTTTTTCAGATAACCAAGTTCTTCTTCCGTGAAGTTTGCAGATGTTTTTTCAAGAAAAATCTCAAGAAATCCATTGATGTGCCTCAATGGCGCTTTCAGGTCATGTGAAACAGAGTAGGAAAATGTTTCAAGCTCTTTAATGGCTGCCTCCAGTTCAGTTGTACGTTGTTGAACACGTGTATCCAATTCATTGTTTAATTCACGTAGCTCTTTTTCTGACTGTTTTCGGTCAGAGATATCACGGAAATTAATCACAATCGCTTCAACATTGGGATCAGCAAGCAAATTACTCATCGTACTTTCAATCCATTTCCAGTTTCCGGTGTTATCGGCGAAACGGTATTGCAGGGTTGGAGTATATGAAGGATCTTCAAGCAACTTGAATAATTCGCCTAAAACCATAGGCAAATCATCAGGATGTGTGTAGTCATTGGGGTGACGGGAAATCGCCTCTTCAACACTGAGTCCGAACATCTTCGCAGCCGCAGGGCTGACGTAGATAAATGCTCCGTCGTTATTGATCAGTACAATCCCGTCAGGTGCTTTTTCAATGATGGCCTGATAATGGAGTCCGATTTTTTTGATTTTTTCCTCAGCTTGTTTACGCTCAGTGATGTCCTGAAACATACCGAGCGAACCGGAATAAACACCTGTTTTATCGATGATTGAACTTGAAGAAACAATCGTCCATATTTCCTCTCCGTTTTTTTGTTTAATTCGCCGCTCATAATGACCGGGGTTCCCGGCCATCCGCTGAAATGTTTTATCTCTGTGATCCTGGATATCTTCAGGAATCAGAAAGTCAGACACATTCATTCCGGTCATCTCCTCAACAGTATAGCCTAACATATCCGCCATTTTACTGTTGATGTAGGTTGTATTTTCATTCATGTCAACCATCCAAATACCTTCGTTGGCATTCTGCATGATTTGGCGGTTAAACTCTTCACTTTCACGTAATGCGTTCAATGCATCTTCATGTGCAGCATTTTGCATTTTCAGTTGAAAATTGTTGTAAACCTTTTGTGAAAGTTCATTGGCAAATGCAAAAAGCATATTCGAAACTTTTTTAAACTGGTCAAGGGACATCATCGGGACTTCCCTCAACGCCGCCATGAACTCTTCTTTGTTTGCACCAATCTCATCGGCGTACCGAATCATTCGCTGCTCATCCAATTCCTCGTTCCGTACCTGTCCGATTAACCAGTTGGCAATATTTTTACCGCCCACAGCAATGCCGGCTCCTGCATCCCATAAACCTCCGCTCAGGCAAGGCTGCACAATTGCCCCTGAAGTGCTCATACGACCAAGAATTGCATCCGACTGATAGCAATTTGCACGTCCTCTTTCTGTATTACGGATAATGTCATTGCACAACCTGCAGAAATTACTCGGTTTCGTTATTGGCGTACCATCCGGATGGGTGATAATGGACGCGACACCCATGGCATCTGAAAATAAATCCTGCAGGTGCTGTATCTCGTCAATATCGAAAATATCACTCAGTTGTATGTCTTTTACTACATCAGTGCCCGGTTTATTTAGGTCTGGTTTAGTTTTCATTTGAATGCATTGTTAGCAAGGTTAAAAGTAAACATTTTCACGTATACATGGCCCAAAAAAAAACGTCACTTTTTATTTGAAATATTACCTTAATCAAACATTTTGGTTTTCAAATATTTTCATAGGATTGTCAAAGAAATATTTCCTGAGAAACTGGTACATTTGCACCATAAAACCAGATGTGGGCTTGAGCTTGAACAACTGGAAATCAATAAATGAAAATTAGCAGTATGTATGAGCAGATCCCTTTTCAGTCGTTTCTGAAAGATTTGAAGGACCGGATGAAGAAAGTATACAGGGAACAGGAAGAAACGGATCGGTTAATTCTGCCACGTGGTATCCCATCCGGTCTACTCAATGAAATTATGCCTGTTAACCCGCTTTCTGTTAGCATTCCATGTGAGTTTGGCGGCAGGGGAGGGCGGATCGATGAAATTCTGGCAACGCTTTCTGCGGCTTCGTATGAATCGCTTGCCCTTTCACTCACGCTCGGCATCAATTCGGGATTGTTTATCCAACCCGTGGTAAAATATGCCAGGGAGGAGGTCAAAGGCGTGATTTTCAGCAAGTTTATGAACGATGGGAACATGGGCGGACTCATGATCACTGAACCCGGTTTCGGAACCGATGCACTGAATATGCAAACTTCTTTCATTGCCAGGGACGATGGTCATTTTCAAATCCGGGGTACAAAACACTGGGCAGGGCTCACTGGCTCCGCCCAATACTGGCTGCTCACCGCCCGCGAAATGGGTGTCAGCGGTGAACTTAAACGCGACATCGATTTTTTCATCTGCGATGTGACACAGCCTGGGCAGAAAATCGTAGTAGATGAACTTTTTGACAATCTTGGACTTCACCAGATTCCTTACGGGCGAAACCTGATTGATATACATGTACCGGCATCGCACCGTCTTGTTCCAAAAACTACAGGGATCAAGTTGCTCCTCGACCTGTTGCACAGAAGCCGCCTCCATTTTCCGGGTATGGCGCTTGGTTTTATTCAGCGGATGATGGATGAGGCTTTTGACCATTGCCGGCATCGAAGGGCCGGGGGACACAGCCTGATTCATTACGATCAGGTTCAGCAGCGCCTGGCAAGACTTCAGGCATCTTTTACGATTGCTTCAGCTATGTGTGCCTATAGCAGCCAAAATGCAGGATTGGAGCATGACCTCTCTGCCAGTAGCATGGTTGCCAATTCGATAAAAAGTTTCGTAACGGATCTTATGCAGGAAGCAGCTCAATCTCTCGTTCAACTTACCGGGGCTAAGGCATACAGATTCAGCCATATTGGAGGCCGTGGGATTATCGATAGCCGGCCATTTCAGATTTTTGAAGGCTCAAACGATATGCTTTATGCACAGGTTGCTGAAGGATTGATAAAGCGAATGAAAAAATCAAGGGAACATAATCTGTACAGTTTTCTTAAACACTACCGGCACACCGAAAATGCAGCAAGGGCAATGCAGGATCAGTTGCAGTTTGATTTATTGACCACCCTGCCTCAACGGAAGTTGGTGGAACTGGGCAAAATAGTGAGCAGGATCGTTTCAATGGAACTGGTGATAACATTGGGTTCAAAAGGCTTCAGGCAGGATATGGTGGACAATGCAATGGTTGAAATCAGGCAGGAGGTTTCCGGCTTGCTTGGCACCTTTAAAATGAATAATTCGCCACAGATTGTTGAGGACTACAGTGATGGCAGTTCGTGGTTTACTTTGTAAAAAAAAAGGCCACCTATTCAGGCAGCCTCCATCTAACATTTTATTTTTCAGATACTTACTTCGATCCGATGGGTAAGACATAATTGATGCCAAAGTTGATGCCACCATAAATGTTATGGGAAGGATTATAATTCCCGGTATGATCTTTTATCTGCCAGTCGGTTGCGTTGATATCCGTAAATCCATAAGCCATGGTGAGGCCGACATTTAAAAAGAGACTTTTGGCAAGGTTGATATCTACCCCGATATCCAGCCGGCCCATGATATCCATTGAATTATAACGGTCGGTGATTGTTTCCTGACCGATTAAAACAGGTTTGGTCCAGTCCGAAGGGGTAAAGTTTTCATTGAAGATGTCATCCTGTTTCAAATACTTCTGCGAAGCAGAAAGGAGCAGGTTAAGCTGTGGACCTACCAACAGATAGAATTTTGCCACATCCCCTCCGGTTCTGAATTTAAATAACAACGGAATTTGTAAATAGTTCAGTTTAATATTTCTGCTATAAACCGTATCATTGTAAGTGTCAGTGTATTTCTGGCCCAGGATTGAATATCCGATTTCAAGTTTCAATCCAATATTGTTGCTAAAGTCGAAACCGATGTTTGCATTGCCAGAGCCTCCCATGGTAAAAGCATAATCCATTTCAAAGGGTAGTCCATAATTATTCTGGTTGGTGATAACAGAACTCAATCCGGTACCGGCAAGCCCAAAATAGAGTTGTTTTTGTGACATAAGGGGGCCTGCAATAAATAACAAGGCAATGATTGCAACGGATAACGTTTTTTTCATGAGGTTTTAGTTTTAGTAAATTTGCTGCAAACTTAGGAAATAAAAACAAAACTGTTAATATTTCACAATTTTATTCATGGTTGTTCCTGTTTCTGTAATAATGGTAACAATGTAGATTCCAGCAGGGGAGGAGGTTAGTTCCATGGGAATGACTTTTCGTTCAATCATGTTAAAAATTTCCCGGTAAATCCTTTTTCCCATGGCATCATGTATGTAAACGGACACTTTTTGAGGGTGATCGAGAATGATCGCAATATCAAAGTTTCCTTGTGTGGGATTTGGATAGATATTGACATATCCCCCGGGATGCAATTCAGGTACATCGATGGTCATCCCCACTGTGAAACTCTGGGCGACCTCCCTGCCAAAATCTCCCTGGAAAGATTTTATCAACGCCCCCGACATGCTCTTGATCTGTGCATACCCGGAAGTACCGTTGCCATAAGGTGGCATGTTGGCCCAGTAATTAAGCCCTTCACCATCGGCATTGCGGATGATCATCCGGTAACAGCCTTTTGACAAGTTGAAAGTATCAATATAAATCGTATTGTTTTCCAACGGACCATTCTCGTATACGATACCACCATCCTGATCGGTTAAAGCCCATGACAGTGAACTTGCCAGATGATTTGTTTTAAACTTTAAAATGAGTTGATTTTCCCATGTTGGCGGAATGACAAATGGGGCGCTCATGGCATCATTCACAGTGTACTCGTCTGTTCCGCCATTCGGATGGGAAACCCGAAATAAAAACCGGTTATCTCCACCGGTCCAGTCGCTCCAGTCAATGGCAGGAAGCAGAATCCGCGCAGTATCCTGGAAGGCAAGATTACCCGTCCAGGTATAAGATTGAACTTTCCCTCCTGCCGGGCCGAATTCAATGACCGCACTGTGTAAAGATTCTGTGCCATTGTTTTTGATGGCAATGAAGGGACGTCCGCAAAGGGGGTTATACCTGTTATAGAGTTTTTGGTCGTTTGGTGCCAGTATCTCTTCCATGGCAGCATCCAGTTTGAAATTTGGCTTCCCATAAGTGATTAGCTGAGATTCAATGGCATAATAAGGCCAGCTTCCCTGTCCATTCCAGATATAGCCCTGCTGAAGGTCGTAATCAATTGTCATCGAATCTCCTGGAATGACCAGATGGGACAATTCAAAATTTTTCGTCCGTACTTCAGCCCCCGGGCACCACTCAGCACGGTCGTAGAGCCATGTTCCCCCCTGCGGGTAAAGGGGGTTCAGGCCACAGTCGGCCCGCCATACAACGTGATTATATGCATGCAGTCCATCAATTTTCAGTTCATTGGTGCGTGAGCAAAATTCTGAACAATTGAGGTTTCCGCCGAAACCATGTCCTGTGATGCGCATCTTTAATCGGGCCTGGTGCACATTGGTGTCAATGATTACCGTAACTGGCGGAAGGTTATGCTGGCTTTCGTTGGCATATCCATGATTTCCGGAATAAATATTCATAATTCCAAGGACATCCCTGGGTGGTATTCCTTCGATCATCCTGAATTTCATATCGAGTAACTCCTGCCAGTTCCCGGCTGAAAGGTGTACAGAATCGCGCAGCAACGGTGCATAATCGGTAAGGTCAAATTGCCAGGTCCAGCCATTTCCCAGGCTCAGGTTGTTCCCATAAGGGGTGATGTACCTTGCCAGTTCAAATCTTTCAAGAAGTTCGAAGGGCTTTCCGTAATAGATGTAATCCTTTTTGCGGAACATCCCGTTTGGGGTTACTAAAGCAGAATCGATGGCCTGCCCGTGCGGATTATAAATATAATCAGCATACCATGCAGGGTATTTGGTGAGTGTATCGGTAGGAAGGTAGGGATGAATGGTGTCGCCATAAAGAACAATCATAATGGGTGATTTAGCAACGGTGTCCACTTTTAAGGTTGAATCGAGTGTGGCGGAATTGTAGTTTCCCTGTTCCAGAATAACACATGGACGATCGTTCAACTTATTGAAATTCCGGAAAAGATCTTTTCCCTTGTATCCCTGCCATTCAGGATATCCGGACAAAGTTGCATCATGCCCGCCGGGAGAGGCATCAAATGCCGTAAAACCGGCCATGGAATTGAATTGATAATAGGCGAGCAAGTGCATATAATCGGGATGATTATTTGAAATATCCTGATACATGAATGCCCGGATGGCCGTATCGCTGAGCGCTTTGTTCCAAATTGAAAACTCATCAAGCAAACCATCATAAAAGTTTGCAGTGCCTGAACCATCGCTTCCGATCCTGAACGTTTTTATTCCCGCAAAAGTACGGTATCTGGTTCCCTGCATAAACCATAGCTGGCCATTCAGATAAATCTTCATCCGTCCTTTGATGGCATCCTTGGTAAAAGCCCAGTGGTTCCATTTTCCACGGTATTTCGCAGGGTCACTCACCATTTGGTTGATGCGGTCGTAACCGGTCGAATCACGACCGGCATCCCAGTATACCCTGCCATTGCTCCAGGGCAGATGAACATTGAGCACCCTTCTGCCGGCACTGTCAAACCCCTCAAACAGCGTGTTATCCTGCGGCTGCAGCAACGGATCGCCATATTGCCAGAAAGCCACCGTGACCTCACTGTCGAGTGTTGAAAAAACTGATGCCGGAACTTTCACAAAATCCATATCCCGGAACTTTAAAAATCCGTCATCAACGCCGGAACTTATCAGAGAACCTGATGCCGGAATCCCTGAAAAAGTCTCATTCAGCCCGCCAGGCAAGCGTTTTTCATAGCTGATATCCACAATGATGCTCGAGGTTCCATCCCATGTAAATGGAAAGGTGAACGGGATTATCTGCCAGCCAATCCCATCGAACTTCCAGTCACGGGCCAGCACCTCGTTAAACCCTGAACTTTCAATATTTACAGGATTCAGGGAATCAGATGTTGTGTTTTTAATCCTGATTCTGAGTCTTTTAAGTGGACTTCCAACTTCTGAAAATTTGAAGCGTAAACCGGTGATTTCGCCCGGCAGGACTCCGGCCAGGGCAAGTTCGGCAGAAGTATAAATAAACTGGGACCTTGAATCGGTGGCATCATTGCTAAAAAAATACCGGGATTTGCTGGTGCTGTCACCAGCCAGGGCAGTTGTCGCCGGCAGGGTTTGATTGAAATATTCGAAATAAGGTATGAATGACCACGAATCGTTGTCCATATACATCAGTGAATCCGGTGTTTGACCATTCCAGGTGTAATTGGCATGGGTATACCTGGTTGAATCCCATTTACCGGTGTGCCTGTACAGATAAGTATAGGTGAGATAATCCCATTCCCCGCAGGCAGGATTCTGGGCAGGGTTGCATTTAAGGGTATAATCCATCAAAATTTTGCCCCACCGGTGCGACCCATCAGGAAATAGAAATTTGCCTTCCTGCTTCGAACCAAAAGTAAAGGTTTGTACCGTGGTGGTATCACCGGGGCCACCACTGGAAAATGTATTTACTGACGAAAAACAAAAAAACAGGATAAGCAGGAGATCGTATTGTTTTACCATCGGATTTTTTTTTGCTAAAATACTCAAAATACTGCAATTTTGCCTTTCCTCAATTCACCTCACCCAACCCTCTCTTCAGGGAGAGGGCTCTCCCGTTCACCTGTCATGAAATATACAATGAAAATTATGGTGACACTCATTTTCGTGGTTCTGTCGGGGGCCACGATCGGCACCGCCATCGGGGTAAACCCCTATGGGTAATCGGTGTGCTGGTAATAGCCAGCGTCGCCCCGCGCCCCATTGGTGCGCTCACCGTTTCGCTCGTTGACCTGGCCAGGCCAACCGGAAACAATCCCGGTTCCTGTGGTGGCATGAAAAGCCAGATATGATCCAGAACGGTGCAGACGGTAAAAAAAATAACCTGGTAAACTATTACATTTGTTCAAGTGAAGTGTGTGTGCATTCAAACCCTGTCAGCAATGGCAGGGTTTTTGATTTTTATGCATATTTTATGATTTTTTTTGTGATTAGAACAATTATTCCACTTTTTAGCATATTTTTACGAATTATTACCAAATTAATTGCGTAAGGAATCGAAATAAACACAATGTTGTGGTTAGCGAGTTATGGGCAAGTTTAATAAACAACAAAGGTCATAGAAAGGCTGACAACCTATAGTGACAGACACAGAATAATTAAGAAAGTGGAGACCAGAAACCACCCAAACGGAGCATAATCAGACATGCTAATTTAGTATTACAATTTAATATTAATAAAATGGGAAAAAGTAAAATATTCTTTATCGTGGCCTTTATTTCCTTAACCGTTTGTTTATTTTCCACAAAGACATCATGTGCACAAAGCGAAAAATTCATTGGTAAATGGGTTATTACCCCGGAAAGGACTGACAATCTAGTATCTCATATAACAATTTCAAAAAAAGGAAATGGTTTTGAAATTTCACGGACAAAAGCACCTGATGAAAAAACGAACGCATTATTTGATTTAAAAAATCAAAAGATGGTTGCCATTTTGGGCAACAAAATGGTTTATTTTACTCACGACAGCATAACTGACCACTTATTATCATTTGATAGCGAGACAAATAAAAAATTATTTGAGCTCAAAAAGGAATAAGAAAACCGTGCCCATAACGAGTTTGCACCTGCAACAAAACCATAATTAATTCTGCTTTGTAAAGATTAACCTTTGTTGCGGCTGCAAGTAGACGTTATGGGCAAGGAAATTATTGTGAAAGGTTTGTCAAAAATGCTATCTGGGTATTAAAGACAAGCCTTATGAAGCCCAAATATTATATTGACACATCTGTTTTCGGAGGATAATTTGACGAGGAGTTTGAGTTGATTACGAAGCAGTTGTTTGCTTCAATCCAAAACGAGAATACTCGAATCCTCTATTCTGAGTTAACTGAAAGTGAATTGGGAAATGCTCCTCAAAAAGTAAAGGACTTTAGCAATGGATTGCCAAAAGAAATGATTGAGTATATTGAGATCACTCCTGAATCCATTGAACTGGCGGATAGATACATACCGAAAATGTAGTTGGCAAAACAAGCAGAGATGATTGTATTCATATAGTTTTAGCCACGATTAACAGAGCTGATGTTTTAATTAGCTGGAATTTTAAGCACATTTTGAATTATAACCGGATCCGGGGATATAATGCGGTCAATCTAAAATCCGGTTATCCAATGCTCGAAATTCATTCACCGCAAGAAATGATAAGTTTTGAAAGCGAAAAATAAAAAAGAGTTTGATGCAGTAGAATTTATGCGTCAAGCCAGGGATGAAATTAGCCGTGAAATTGCAGATTTGGATTTTGAGCAAATCAAAGAGTATTTTGCTAAGAAAAGGGAAAAAACAAGAATCATTCATCGGGGGTTGAGGTAAAAAAAAATCGGCTATCGCTGATTTTTGTAATTTTATTCAAATTTAAACAGCACATGGATTCATACCTTCAGATTTTTGAGAACAATAAAGCCTGGGTGCAAAGTAAACTTGCCCAGGATGAACACTTTTTTGAAAAGCTTGCACGCGATCAGAAACCCCATTTTTTATACATAGGCTGCTCCGACAGCAGGGTTCCTGCCAATGTGATCATGGGACTGGATGAGGGAGAGGTGTTCGTTCACCGCAACATTGCAAACCTTGTCGTTGGCACCGACAACAATATTAACGCAGTGATTCAATATGCAGTAGAATACCTTGACATACAACATATCATCGTATGCGGTCACTATGGTTGCGGGGGAGTGAAAGCAGCCTTACATCCAACAGATATGGGGCAATTGAACAGTTGGCTGCAAACTTTACGCGATGTATACCGGATTCATCAGCATGAATTGGATGAAATGGATGATCCCCGGTTGAAATTTGACAGGCTGGTGGAACTGAATGTGATCGAACAGTGCGTGAATATTGTTAAAATTGACCATGTACAGCGCAGATGGTATAAAACCGGTTTCCCGCAAATCCATGCCTGGGTATACGACCTGCATAACGGATTGCTGAAAGAGCTTGATGTGAACCTGGGCGCATACTTTTCAAGCATCCGTAGTATTTATGATTTAAACATCTCAGATGATTGAGCTGCATTACCCAGCCATTCCCTCACTTTGCCTTCAACTCCGTATTCATCTTTGCAACCAGTTGCATAAACCTTTGCATATCTTTGGCTTCAACAGGTTTTGATGGGGGCGATTCCAGTTTCAACGGGTCAGTCGGACTACCATTTTTATATACCCTGAAATCAAGGTGTGGCCCCGTAGAAAGGCCACTGCTGCCAACATACCCGATCACCTGTCCCTGCTGAACATGGTTGCCTGGTTTCAGTCCTTTTGCGTAGCCCGACAAATGGGCATAGGTGGTGGTATAAACGGAATTGTGGTGGATGCTGATGAAACGCCCGAATCCACCATGAAACCCGACTTCTTTAACGTTTCCATCTCCCAGTGATACCACAGGTGTGCCGCGTGGCGCTGAATAATCAACTCCGAAATGGGGGCGGGCAATGCGCAGGATCGGGTGCATACGCGACCGTGAAAAACGTGAGCTGATGCGTGAAAAGGTAAGCGGGGCTTTTAAGAATGAACGTTGAAGGCTTATGCCGTTTTCATCAAAATAGGCACCCTTGCCTTGCTGTTCAAAATGGTAGGCATAGAAATCTTTGCCGTTGGTCTGGAATTTTGAAGCGAGGATACGGTCGATGCCGATCATTTTATTATCAACAAATAATTCTTCGTAGATTACCTTGAAATTGTCTCCCTTCTGCAATCCGTAAAAATCGACTGTCCACGCATAAACATCCGAAAGTGCAAGCCCGAGATTGACATCCAGTTTATTCTCTACAAAACAGTTCCAAAGTGAACTTGTGATTGTTCCGCTTGCGGTTTTGATCAACCTTGTTACTTTTTTCTTGTTTTTATATACTTTCAGTGAATCTCTCAGGTCGTAAACAACAAAATCAATCGGATTGATTTCATAAATAAAAAACAGCGTTCGTTTTAAGGTATCCTTTGAAAACACCCTTGCAAACCGGTTGCCTGCTTTGATTTTCCGCACATCAAAAATTTCCCGGGTATTTTTTGCAATCTGGTCAATCGTACCATCCGGAACATAAGCGGATAACAATGCCGAAAGGTTTTGATTGTTTGAAACAGAACCATAAACAATATTCATACTGTCCATCCGGATCCCATAGGCCATCGCAGGGGGAGGAGTGGAGGCAGATACCGGTTTGGGAGGGGCTTCCCGTTGATAATAGATTACAACCAGTATGATTGAAACAATAAGAAGCACTGTAAAGAGTGCAATAACCGGGTAAGTTCTGAACGATAGTTTTTTCATAAGTGCTGTTTCTATATCTTCCAACCCCCTGACTAATCAAAAGTTAACTTTATCTGTACAATTTCAGGCCGGTTACCCAACCTCACCGGCGGGCCCCATGTGCCAAACCCTGTAGATACGTAAAAATGGGTATTCCCGATCAGTTTGTAACCGCAACTGATCTCATATATTGCGTTGGTAATATGGTTGAATGGCCAAAGCTGCCCATGATGCGTATGGCCTGAAAGCTGAAGGTCAATACCTTGTTCAACGGAATGCTCCAGATTGAATGGTTGATGATCTAACAGGATCACAGGGTAACCTGGGGAGACAAGTTGCATCAGTTCAGCTAATTCCTTGCGGTTTTTACCCGAAAACCGCGACCGGTCCCGGTCCTCACGACCCACAAGATAAAACCTTTCTCCGATGAATATGGCTGTATCACGCAGCATCGTAACGCCATGTTCACGGAGATATTTTACAGCAGGTTCAACGCCTCCTATGTATTCATGGTTCCCGGTGATTGCATATACACCAAGTTTTGATCTGATCTGCAAAAGATTCACACCCAGGTTGTTATTGATCACAGGGGCAAGATCTTCATCTACCACATCACCGGCAAAAAGAACAATGTCGGGATGCAACTCATTGATCGAGGCAACCAGCCTGTTGGCTTTTCGCTTTGCAATGATGGTCCCAAGGTGGATGTCGGAAGCCATCACGATGTTGAGAGATTTGTCGCCGTTTACTACCTTTCCGATATGCAGTTCCAGTTTCCTGATCACGGGTGTCCGGGCATTGATGAACCCAATCACCACAATGATTGAGACCAATGCAAGGGTACTCAATAGTAAGATTACCTTGGTTTTCTGGTAATCAACATAAAATGATTGCGGGATGATGTGTAGAAAATAGTTAATTGCCCGGGCGAGATCAATGAATATGGCAATCAAAATAAAATAAAGCATAAAAGCAAGCCAGAATGATCCAATCCAGGTAACAACCCCGGTAAAGCCGCCCGGATATGCCCGTTCCATAAATCTCGCCAGGATAAAAGTGGATGCGATGCACCAAAACCCAGCAATATACCATGGTCTCCAGGCCGAACCTATCGGGATTGCCTGCAAGCCCCGCACAAAAATATAACTGTTAACCAGTCCGTAGACAATGAGGACGATGGTTATAAATACTAAAAATGCACTTGTTTTCAATGTTTTTTATCCTTTTTATGATTTTCCGGCTTCAAAGTTACCGTTAATAAAAATATACTTCTAATTTTGTTTGCTCTAACCTCATACAACCTCATGCTTCAGCATGAGATAAAAAAACAAAAAACAATGACAGAAACAGGTTTTGTTCTCAGCTGGATTGATTACACCATCATGATCGTATATTTCGCCTTTGTTCTGGGGATCGGATGGGCGCTAAAACGTTATATGAAGGATGCCAATGCATTCCTTGAAGCCGGACGATCAATGCCGGCATGGGTCGCCGGCCTTGCTTTTATCTCGACAAATCTTGGAGCCCTTGAAGTAATGGGTATGACCGGATCAGGGGCAAAGTATGGCATGTTAACAACTCACTTTTATTGGGTTGGCGCCATCCCGGCCATGGTGTTCCTTGCTTTATTCATGATGCCTTTTTATTATGGATCAAAAGCGAGGTCTGTTCCGGAATATCTGAAGTTGAGATTTGATGAAAAAACCCGAGGGTTAAATGCCATCCTTTTTGCGGTAATGACCATCCTGGCATCCGGAATTTCGATGTATGCACTGGCCATCCTGATGGAAAAAGTATTGGGGTGGAACTTCCATCTCAGCCTGGTGCTTTCCGCTGCCATCGTTCTCGGTTATACTTACCTTGGCGGCCTCTCTTCTGCGATTTACAACGAAGTCCTGCAATTCTTTATCATTGTCATCGGCCTGCTGCCTATTGTAATTCTGAGTCTTCAGGACTTAGGCGGATGGGATGGGATGAAAGAACAACTGGCTCCGATCGTGTCGGCAAAAGGATTTGCACCCGATACATGGACAACAACGTGGAAATACACCGGATCGGCCAAAGCGAATCCACTGGGTGTTGAATGGTATGGCATCGCTGCCGGTCTTGGATTTGTGTTATCTTTTGGATATTGGTGCACCAACTTTTTAATTGTACAACGCGCCATGTCGGCCGAATCGCCAACAGCAGCCAGGAATACGCCTCTTATTGGCGCATTGCCTAAGATGTTCATTCCATTTCTTATCATCGTTCCCGGAATTGCTGCCCTTGTCCTGTTGAATAAACAAGGATCTGGTTTCACTTTACCTGAAATTTCACCAGGCCATTATAATTATGATTACACCATCATCGCACTGTTGAAGCAATACCTGCCTGCCGGTGTACTGGGATTGGGAATTACGGCCTTACTTGCCTCCTTCATGTCGGGAATGGCCGGAAATGTATCCGCGTTCAACACAGTATGGACCTACGATATTTACCAGAGCTATATTCGTCCGGTTACTTCGAATAAGGAAGCCGATGACAAACATTATTTGTTTGTCGGTCGCATGGCAACGATTTTTGGGGTTATCGTTAGTATTGCAGCAGCTTACCTTGCCAGCCTTTTCGGAAATATCATGGATTTCCTGCAAACAATTTTCTCCATGATCAATGCCCCGTTGTTTGCGGTCATCTTTTTAGGAATGTTCTGGAAAAGAACGACCGGCCATGCTGCCTTTACCGGCTTGCTGGCAGGTTTCTTCATTGCACTGTTGCACCATGGATTAACTGTTCCTGAAGGTGCTGCAACCCTTGTAAAAGGTGGCTGGATTACCAACCTTCATACATACCCTGTGGAAATGGCGCAGAATTTCTGGACCGCTATTTTTGCTTTCACAACCAGCGCATTGGTCACTGTTTTTCTGTCACTTGCAACAAAACAGAAAAAATCGGACGATGAGCTGAAAGGACTTGTTTATTCCCTCACACCACGACATATCGAAACTGATGTGGCATGGTATCAGCGTTCATCCACCCTGGCAATACTGGTACTCACCATCGGTACCATATTAACAATATTATTCTGGTAGGAAAACAACGCAGGCTCAAATCATCACATTATCACAATATCACATCATCATATTAACTAATTAACACTATGGGTATAGATATAAAATTTCCGATAGGCCTGATGTTCACCATCCTGGGGTTCCTTCTTACTGTATTCGGAATTGTTACCGGAGGCGACGAAGCCTTGTACAGCCGGTCGCTGGGTATAAATATCAATCTCTGGTCGGGATGTGGCATGCTGGTCTTCGGACTTATCATGCTGTTTTTTTCCTGGAAAAGTTGGAAAGCAAAAACTCCCTGATATGAACCCGATGCATCGGGCCTTCCTGAAAACACCCATTGGCCATCTGGAGGTTACTGGTTCAGAAAAAGGGATAAATAGTTTGTATTTCCTTAATTTTAAGGTCAAACCTCAGCATATCCCTGCATGTCTCAGGACCTGCATCGATCAACTCGATGAGTATTTCCATGGCTCCCGGGTCGAATTTGACATCAAACTTGACCTTGATGGTTCCCCTTTTCAGCTGAAGGTTTGGAACGAACTTTTGAAAATACCTTATGGACAAACCATCTCTTACCTTGAATTGGCTCGAAGAACCGGTAATGTCAAGGCATTCAGGGCAGTGGGCGGGGCAAACGGCAATAACCCGGTTTCAATTATTGTCCCCTGCCACCGGGTCATCGGATCAAATGGCCGTTTGGTCGGTTACCGCGGCGGACTGAAGCGGAAAAAATGGCTGCTGGAACATGAGCATGCTTTTTCACAACGTGATCTGTTTTACGGAAAACGATAATGGTCGTTTGTCATGAAAAAGGTCTTCTGGTTGTCATCTCTTTTACTTCAAATTTCATATCAACTGTTTGCCCAAACAAACCTGCAAAACTTAGGGCACGATCCGGCGAACCTGTTCATGATCAAATCTGTTATTACCGAAAAAGCGGGTAAAATTGATCTTCCGGTTTCCCAGCCCCTCTTTTCTGTTGTGGTTGACAGTGTTCTCAGTTTCTCCTCCATCCACGCGCAGTTTACCGGCGATACCTTGTTTTTCAAACTGACTGACAGCATTCAGGGATGGGCAATCAGAGACAAGAATTTTACACCGGGGCTGAAGTTTATGCTGAGGTTCAACAGTCTGGGCAAAGGTATTCACCGGATCGAAAACCTTGTACCCTTTGGTGCGAGTCCGGATAAGGTGTATATCACAGCCGCAGGTACCAAAGAATGGCCACAATACCTTTGCCGTTCCCGGCTTTATCGTCCGGGTTTCGGACCGGTAGGGGTGGTACTTCCCGACAATGCCTGGCATCTTGGATTTACAGATATTCACATCAGCGATTCGCTTTCATTGACGGCACTTGCCCGAAGAGGCTTGCGCGATAAAGATAAAACCGATATTGACCGGTGGATGGTAACCCTGAAACCCGGCGGGTGGGTCGAATATTCCATTTATGTCGATTGTCATGCGGGTGACTGGCACAACGGGCTGAGAATGATGTTTCAGGACAGATGGTTATATGACCTTCCGGAATTTGACAACAGTATGTTCAAACGCGGCGACCTGGCCTGGATGAAAAACAGTTACCTCATGCTGCTGCAATTTGCCTGGGATAAGAAATACTATGATTACAATCAGCAGAAATATACCTTTTACCGGAATTTTTTCGAGTATGACTCACTCACCGGAGGCTTTGATATCTATACCCTTTGGCCAACCTGGCCGAGACTGGGGCTCGATCAGCGGAATCAATGGGATATGTACCGCGATTTACCAGGCGGAACGGCAGAACTTCGTCGACAAGTTGAGTTCGCCCATAAGGCCGGTAAAAAATACTTTATCTCCTTTAATCCATGGGATGAAGGTACAAGAAAGGAAGATCAGCTAAAGGGGATGGAAGACTTGTTGCGTGCTACTGATGCCGATGGTGTGGTACTTGATACAAAAGGATCCTCAAGCAAAGAATTACAGGCCGCTGCCGATAAAGTAAAGCCTGGCATTATTATGTACAGTGAAGGAATGGCCGTACCGAAAGATATGCCGGGAATTGTAACCGGACGGGTACATGACGCACTGGTAATGCCACCACCCCTGAACCTGAACAAACTAATCAAACCTGATTTCGCTATCTTTCGTGTCCTTCAACTAGCTGATGATCGCCTTCACCGAGAACTGGCGATCTCTTTTTTCAATGGTTACGGGGTTGAAATCAACACCATGCGCCCCGGTCGCCCCGAATGGATGGTGGAGGAATTCGGTTATTTGGGGCGTACAACACGAATCCTGCGTGAAAACAAGTCTGTTTTCAACAATTTATCATTTGAACCACTTGTACAAACGCTGGTCGATTCTGTTTATGTCAACCGCTGGGATGCCGGGGGGAAAATATTATTCACCGTATTCGCAGCAAATCCGGCAGGCTGCGGCGGACAACTCTTTGAATTTGATCCTGGTTCTGAAGTGCTCTCTTCGTCAAACATCACTGACAAGTACCATTTCGTTGACTTGTGGAATCATGAGGAGGTTAAACCTGTATTGAAAAATGGCAACGTTTTTATACCGGTGAAGGTCGAAGCATTTGACCCCGCATGGCTTAATACCCGCCGTGAAGGAAATGTTGGTTGCGTGGCTGTTTTCCCAAAATCACTGAATGTTCACCTCAAAGGCAGCAAACTCACTTTGAATGGCGATAAAGGCAACAAGATCGTTGTAACAGGTGAAAACCCGACCTATCGAACGAAACAATACGTTTACCCGGTTACAACTACCCAGGTTGATTACCTGTCACTGTTTCAGAAATCACCCCGGAAAATCGTGGTCCAGCTTTTTGCAGACAGTGAATTATTGGATGAGGTGGTGGTTGTACCAGGCACAGCAGTTCCTGTGTTGATCAGTCAGTCTGAGAAATCTCCGGTGGCACAAGTGGTTCCTGTCGACATGGTTGATATCCCGGCAGGTAAATTCAGGTTTTACACCAAACGGGATCCAGCCACACTCGACCCGTTTATAGCATTCCCCGACTATAGCGATACGATGACCCTTGCCATGCCGCATTATTTTATGGACAAATACCCTGTCACCAATTCACAATTTAAAAAATTCATCACCCAAACATCGTATATTCCGAAAGATACAACAAATTATCTTAAAAATTGGTTGAATGGTTCACCAGTTAAAGGAACGGAAGAGTTACCTGTGGTTTACGTGAACCTTGACGATGCCCTGGCCTACTCAAAATGGGCCGGAAAGAGACTGCCAACGGAGCAGGAATGGCAATATGCTGCCCAGGGAAGCGATTTGCGTAAATATCCCTGGGGGAATAAAATGGATTCTTTAAAATGCAATGACAACCTCAACTTCCCCACACCGGTTACAAAATATTCAAAAGGAGGCAGTCCTTTCAGGGTGATGGATCTGGTAGGAAATGTGTGGCAGATGACCGCAGATGTATACGACAACGGGAGTTACTATTTCAACATTATCCGCGGAGGAAGTTATTACCATCCGACACAAAGCATCTGGTACATTACCGGCGGACCTTTGCCTGTTGATCATCCTGAAATGTTGCTATTGTTAGCACCAGGCCTCGACCGAAACGCCACTGTTGGATTCAGATGTGTGAAGGATGCCCGGGAATAGTACTTCAGGCCTTCCAGCTTTTATGACCTGAATGATCTATTCTTTCAATTCCTTTTCGAGTGTCGCTTCTATAAATTTGTTCAATGAAATCCCTTTATCCAATGCTTTCTGATAGGCAAGCTTGTGCAACACCGGATTCACTCTCACATTGAAACTGCCCTTGAAAGGCTTATCTGGGGTGATGCCCTTTGCTTCGCAGAAGGCAATATAATCATCAACGGCATCTTCAAATGCTCTTTTTAAGCCATGGGCATTATCAGACTCAAATGTGATTAAATCATTGATATGCTCAATTTTACCATAGAATATTTCATCTTCAGCGGCAAAACAGACTGAACCGTTGTATTCTTTATATTTCAGTGAATTCATTTCTAATCCTTTATGGTCTTATAAATTTAATTTTATGGCTATCTACCCTTTGATGTTTTACAGCATTTTATTGTTTTTCAATTTTTCAATGATCATACTGAGTATATATTTCTTTAGCTCTTTTTCCGGATGCGGTTTGTGAAACATGATTTTATCCCCGGTAACCTTGTTGTAAAACATGATTGCTGAACCTGATGACCTTCCTCTATCTTCGGCATCATATCCGAAACCCTTCAATAATGTAACCATTTCCTGATATGAAAAGTTCACAGGTGTTCTCAGAGCTTTTCTTTTAGTTTTTCATGCTTACTCATACCAGCATTTTAAATGCAAATATATTTATTTTACACACATTTTGCAACTAATATTTAGTTACAACTAATAATTATTTAAAGTATCCGGAGTAAAAAGTGAATCGGAAATATCGTAAATTTACTCTTTCTGTTTTACAATTATAATCTTTTGGTTATGGGAAACAACCTTTCTGTTTTATTTCGGCTGCTATTCGTTCTGCTTTTATTTTCAGGGTGTTCACAAAAGTTCATGGTGATCAGCGACCCTGCTGTAATGCCTCCGGCCCGTAAGCTGGCACATCCGCCACGGGTTGCTGTTGTGTTGGGTGGTGGTGCATTTCGTGGTATTGCCCATTTAGGTGTGCTTAAAGTACTGGAGGAGGAAAAGGTTCCCATCGACCTGATTATCGGAACCAGTGCAGGAAGTCTGATCGGAGCCTTTTATGCCGATAATCCCCATGTTGACAGCCTCTTCCCCCTCATAAACGAGGCAAAAGCAAAAAAACTGTTCAACTTTTCACTGACGTATTCAAAATTAGGTTACGTGTCGGGTGCGAATCTGCAGGAATTTGTTTCGAAGTATACCTCAGTCAAAAATATCGAAGATACAAAGATTCCATTTGTTGCCATTTCGGCCGACTTGCTGCAGGGTGAATCGGTCGTGCTTGCTTCCGGACCGCTGGCTCCATCAGTCAATGCTTCCTGTGCTATCCCCGGGATTTTTGTACCAGTTAAAATGTATGGTAAAATCCTGGTCGATGGAGGCGTTATCAACAATGTGGCAGCTGATGTTGCCCGCGAATATGGTGCCACCATTGTGATTGCTGTTGATGTGATGAATGATTTCGATACGATGCCTCAGATCACAGACCGGAAAGAAGTTTCAAAACGGGTTGCCCGAATGACCATGCACCTGCTGGGTCACGAAAGGATGAGCAAGGCAGATATTGTGGTCATTCCTGATATGAAAGGTATGCCTTACCTGAGCGATAAATACAATCAGCCCATGTATGATGCCGGTATGAAGGCTGCAAGGGAAATGATGCCGGAAATACGGAAACTTCTGGTAAAGAAAAACATTAAGGGTTTTTAAAACCTGGAATGTTCGGCAAAAGGTATCAGTTTGTGTACTCAGGATATTCATCCTACCTTTTCAACAGCCAGGCGTCTTTATAAATCTTTTTCACCTCTTTGAGTTTGGCCGAGGCGGTGGGTTTATCAGGGGATTCAAAAACTGAAACCCTTATTTTGTTATCTTTTTCGAGCACTTTTGCATCGGGATACTCTCCTGATCTGAGCGTATTGACCAGTTTGCCGGCAGCTTCCAACGGCAGACTAGTTTTCACAATGATGTAATAGATTCCTGATACTGAATCATTTGAAACATTCAGGGATCCCGTATTAACCAATTTCGTTTCTGCTGATTTTTCAGGTAAGGAATCTGTTCGTTTTATGGCCAGGGAGTCGCTGTTATTTGAAGTTTTTTTGCCTGTTTTGCCTTTTTTCTGTGTCGCGGCAGGTTTCACGATAGGTTTGACATCAACTGCAACAGTATCTTTGGGTTTAATTGGCGGTATACTGCCGCATACGTAGGTTTCACCTTCCGGATCGGGTGTTTCGCCAAACCAGGCACAGGCATAGTTTTCATAAACGGCAATCCCGATGGCATTCCACGATTTGCCCAGCCATTTTCCGTTATTAAGTAAAAAGCTATTGAAATAATCCTCTGTTTTCCATACCATGATAATTGTATCCGTCACCAACGGATTATTCTCCCAATAAACAATCTCATAAGCCTTGGATGGATACCTGGTGAGCTCATGCGGTTTATCCCAGACCGAACTCTTTTTTGTTTCATCTTTCGGATAACAAAATGGTGTCCATGTGCCTTTATTTGACCATGAATGAAAATTGCAGGTTCCCTGGTCGGGATGGTTCAGCAACAGATCTTTGGCATGCAGTGCTGCAGTATATGACAATGATTTTGACAAAGGGATGGGAGGGAGGCTGAATTGCTTCCTGTATTCATTGATCATCAGGTATAATTCCATCTCATTCGAATGAATACAAAAATTTACCGGAACAGGAGGGCCTTGCCTGACAATCGGCTGACAGGTTGCATTGGTGCCGTTGATTGAGCAAATGATCAGCATGAGAGCTGATACGATGCAATAGGTTAAATTTTTGGAGATCATTTTTTATTTTCGGGTGAAATGTTCTGATTTGCGCTCACAATCAGTTTGTTGTCAGTGTTGAGAAGCCTTGCATAAAAAGAAAACGCACCAAGGTTATTTTCAATTTTCAGTAATAGTTTATTCCATCCGGGTTTCATGGTCAATTCTACCTCTGCCTGATCTGGTTCTGCAATCCGCTCTCCAAGGTAACGATACACCTCTTTTTCATTAAAAAACACTTTACAGCCATCATCAGAACCGATAAACAGCGTCGTTTTATGGTTGTCGGGCGAATATATATAGGTTACTGCGTAAACAACCACCAATTCATTAGGACTGATTTTATCAACCAGAGACATACAGCCATTCTCCGGGGTCGGTACAAGGTTCCATCGAATTGGTTTTGCAGCTGCACCATGGTAATCCTTTTGCAAGTCAACGGTTTTTTCAGGGATGTAAACTGAATCAAGACCACGGCGGG
The DNA here is from genome assembly GCA_903875045.1 of uncultured Bacteroidales bacterium. Lineage (GTDB taxonomy): Bacteria > Bacteroidota > Bacteroidia > Bacteroidales > FEN-979 > CAIVAT01. Next base: position 4,609 of record CAIQUS010000175.1, on the reverse strand, counting down.
TTGAACCTATTTTTCGGGGATTCTGAAACGGACCGAGAATATACCATTCCGGGATATAAATGCGCCGGGGCTCCATACTTATGCCATCAAGCCCGATTAAATATGCTTTTGATAAGGCTTCTTTTCCGTTAACCACAAAACGGAATTCCACTGTTCCCCTGATTGGTTTCAACCCGGAAATCGTTACCTTTCCATTCGGAAGGATGTGTGGAGAATATCCCTGTATCGTTCCGGCTTTGATGTTATTTACATAAATATCTGCATTTCCGTAATCCGGACCTTTTGAATAAAAAAGGTCCATGTTATAGGTTGACTCTCTTAATCCATTGATATCCAAACCAAATGAGGATTTGTCGTGGGCTTCAATCACTATTTGTCGATTTTCACCCCATTCGGGTCCGTCATCCGACATGTCGATTACCTTTGATTTTAAACCCTCGAGTTTAAATTTCAACTTTTCGGCTTCATACATCCGGACAGGTTTAACCATCCGTAAAGGAATCCGCTGACCTGCGATGGGAAAGTGCGGAAAAGGTTTATGTGGTTCCATCTGATACCAGTATGCGGTGGAACTATAATCGGCAATATCCTGATTTCCATGGCCATGTTCAATGGAAACTTTTATATTTTTCTTGAATGGGATGGGATCCGTGATATAGAAACGGTAAGCGGCAATTTGTCCCAGGGTATCATTCTTGTAAATTAACCCGCTGTATGGACCTGCAAACTCCCCGTACCTGAAATACCATCCGGCTGAAAAATAATCCTCTGTGCCTGTTCCATGTACCGACGGTCTCTTTTCACCATCCACATAAATCATCTCATCACCCTCCAGAAATCCAAGCCCGGCCTCATACGACTGCATATTAAGATTGACCCCTACCAGGTGGCCTTTCCCTTCCGCTTTAAGTATGACGAAATTCGAATCGTAGTTTGTTCTGATACTCCGGTTCCATTGTGCATGAAAATAGGCGACATCCGACTCTAAAGCACCTTCAAATTTTTGATAATCAATCTGATATAAAAAGCCAAAAATTTCCTGACGCGTTTCATTGGCAATTTCAATACGGGCTGCCCGTTCAAAAGGCATCGGAAAATAACATACATACCCACCGCTTGTCATTCCAAGGTATTGGGAATAATACTGTTTGTATTTGAATCCGCATCCGAAGAAATCACCGATTGGCGCCTCAACAGATGGCTTTGTTTCATTATCCCAGTAAATCCTAAGTACGATGCGACGAAGAAAATAGGGGTCGCGTGAATCAATGGCAAACCACATTCTAACCATCATCCCAGGTCCTTCCGCATCAAAAATCGTTACTTTTTTACCCGGTGCAATGCTGATCCTGTCGTTGTTACCGCCCGACGAGTCAGCACTGGAAACCTGTATCAGCTTGCAGTTTTTCAGATAAGGCAGTGCCGCTGGCGATAATAAATGTTGAATATCGGTACGATACCCTGTATTGCAGGATGTAAAACCAAGCAACATGATCAACCCGGGAATGGCAGCCAGGAAAAGCAACTTTTTCATAAATCCTTTTTCAGGCTGCAAAGGTAGACTATTTCTGATTTTCATCAATCAGCAATTTTGCCATGATGGCATCCCAGATGTAGTTTGGCGGGCAATTCAGCACTTCGTTATCGGGACTGTATGACTCCCAGTAGTTGTGGTTCTTTGAAAGCTGAACAGTTACAGCACTGACCATTTTACCAGCCAGCTGACTGGCAATAGTGTTGTATCCATATTGCCGCAGGCCATCATAGACCATGTAATCCCAAAGCAACCACACAGGGCCGTTCCATTTGCAGCAGTAATCAACATACGGGCTGTACCACTGGTCCTGCGCAGAAAGGGTCGGGACGCCATATTTTCTCCAGAATTTAGTGGTGTCTGTGAGTGTCTGAATCAACCTTTCTGCACGGTTTTTCGGAGCGGCTTCTGCCCATAACGTCAGAAAACCTATGATTTCCTGACGTTTCAAATCCCGTGTCATAAACTGAAAGGTGTGATCCTTCTTATTAACAGAGTAATAAAATCCGGTTGTTTCATCCCACATCCGGTTATTGACCAAACGGGAAGTTGTATCGGCAAGTGCCTGCCATTTTTTCGCCTCTGCCGGTTTACCAAGGATTTCGGCCATCTTTGCCAGACTCCGTTCCTCCTTGATCACCATCAGGGTAAGGTCAAGACACTCGAGCTCATCTGATATATCCTCCTTGTCAACATCAAGATACCGTTCAGCAGAAACCTGAAAAACAGCATTGTACCAGTCGCGAACATTTTCGATGATGCCATAAGGACCCCATTCAAAGGTGCCATCCTGATCGGTATCCCGGTTTTTGATCAGCCATTCCACATAACGTGTACCCGAAGAATAGGCATCGGCGAGAAATTGCTTGTCTTTCCCAGTGTTGTATACCTCAAGGTTGATCCAGCTGAAGAATGGGGCTGAGGTTGTTGACATATTATTGTGCGGGTAATCCTGCATGCCGCGGGGGCCATGCCGGTAAGCGATCAATCCGTCTTCACGCTGCTGCTCCATGTATACCCTTTGCGAACCCTGTGCTGATTTTGGATCCATGTATGCATAAGCCAGCATACTCAGTGATTCATGCAATACCTGATGACCATGTCCCCATCCCCATAAGGGGTTTCGTGAAAAAACATAGAAATTATATTTCGTTTGCCCCGAAGCCGGATACATACAACCACGGGCGAGGTTGAAGGCACTCAGGTAAGCAAGCTTATCCGATTGACGGGTGAACGGGATCCTCGGTACTTTTGCGTAGAGGATGAGGTTGTCCTCATAAAACGTTTTAAGCATAAAGTTTTTAACTGAGTCAACCCTGCTGATGAGTTTTGCCGGATCTTCCTTCTGAGCCTGAAACCCGCGAAGATATCTGAAATTAACGGATTCTCCCGGCTTCAACCTTTTTTTTAAGTGAAGTGCGATAAAATCAACAAAACCAGATGATTTCATATTCAGGGAATCGACTCTTTTATCGGAATAAAAATCGGTTTTTACAACATTGTAGAAATCGTTCATATCTCCGGGATAACCACCGTGTGATATCGTTTTTCTGTTACTGGTAAAAAAATCCCTGACCTTTGCCGGATATCCGTATTCTGCTTTCAGACTGCTGATCAGGCGGTAGGGGGTCTCATACCGGTGTGTCACATAGCCATCAGCTGCATTGTCGTATTTCACCATTTCCAGTGAATCATTCCCTGTTTCCAGCACGGGATAGGCTGCCACTTCGTGTGCGATGTTATCCGTATTTTTAATCTCCATGTCAACCATGGCAATGGATGAGCTGTAGACAAAGAAAGTCTCTTTGACCCGGATCCCACGGAATGGTACATACTCCATGATGGCCATATCAGGGAATGAGAAGCGGATCACAGGTTTTTCGAGAAATTCTCCAATTCTTGGAATAACTACCTCATCTACCTTCCAGATGCAGAACATCCTGCCAGCATGGTCGGACGAGTAGCTCACAGGTTGGTCATCAGAATAATAATCCATTTTATAAGCCTTATCACCGTAGAGCTGAGAGCGTGCCATGGCCGCAGCATACGTGGTATAAAGCGGATCATCTGCCCTGGCACTGATGCGCACGAAATCCTCAATGGGTTTGAATTGCTGGGCCATTGCCGATAAACCTGACAGAAAACAAAAGAGAGAAAACAATGTCTTTTTCATAGGTCGAAAATAGGGGTGCAATAATGGGATGAAAGTACACTATTTTTCTTTTTCTGCCAAAAGCTACCATGTTTTTGATGATTTGAAAATTATGAGCACCTTTGCAACTATCAAATTTAAACTTTCTTAAAACCAAAAAATATGGCATTACTTAGCCTTATCGAAAAAGACCAGGCCACCGGAAGAGTGGGCGAAATTTACGAATCCATGATCAACGCCATGGGCTTTATCCCGAATGCATTTAAAGTTTTCAGTCCGAGTGCCCATGTACTTGACGTTCAGTTTAGCAACCTGGGATACTTTATGCGACATAAAACCCTGGGAGGCAAACTGCTGGCTTTTATCCGCCTGTTGGTTTCGGAACAGGAACAATGTCTGTATTGCGTTGGCATGAATTCAGGAATCCTTTTGCAATATGGCGTTTTACCTGAAATGATCGCCGAAATTAAAGCTGATCCGTCAAAAGCCCCGCTTGACGGTAAAGAACTGGCCATGCTCCTGTTTGTGCTGAAAGTAGTCAAAAACTCAAATTCTATTGAACCGGCAGATGTGGACAATCTCAAAACCCTGGGCTGGAATGATACAGAAATCCTTGAAGCAACCTACCATGGAACCACCCAGGTGGGTGTTGACAAAATTTTCAATGCATTTAAAATCACACCGGATATGTAAACCTAATTCAATTTTATTACTTTTATAAACTCATTCATATTGTATTTATTAAATGTAAAAGAATAATTGAGTCCACTCCGAAAAGTCGATTATTCATCAAATCACCATTAAAAAATTGTTAAACCGCAAAGAACACAAAGAAACCGCAAAGGGCCGCAGAGATAACTCGCAGATAATTATAACTTTGCGAAACTCTGCGAAAAAACTCTGCGGCCCTCTGCGGTTATATT
>CAIQUS010000174.1 GCA_903875045.1 uncultured Bacteroidales bacterium | reverse complement strand
TTCCGGTTTCTTTGAGTTTACCACCCTCATCCGTTCCCCGGTAGTACATGCAAACGTTTAGGCTGGCAGCGCTCATTCCTAGAAAAGCCTCCAGGGTCTTCCACTCATCATCGCCAGGGATGTGCCAGCCAACCGGACAAATTCCCTGTGGTTTTTGAGGAAGGGTGATCGCCCAGTAGTAATTCACAGCAGCGGTCCAGGTGTACAATCTGCCATAAACAGGACCATTGGGGGGGGAGTCGTTGTAGTAAAACCAGTATTTGACTTCGCTGTATGCACTAATTTGTCCTACCCCGGTCCCGTCAACAAGCGCTTTTCCATCTGAATAGTGCGTGGCATTCATATTTTCACGCAACCAGCACTGGTTGCCTATCTGAATGGTGGTGTAGGTGTTGCTGTCATAATCGGTAACAACCGGAACACCGGGGCACGGTCGTGTGACTTTTACCATTAGGGAATCGCCCTGCAAGGGAGCATGGGTAAGCGTTGCTGGGTAAATCGCCTGATGATATACAGAGAAGCGAACCGTATCGCCGGGGTTGAACACAAAACTGCCTGATGAAGGAGATGCTTTCACAGGCATGCTCATGGAAAATCCTTTGGAAGGAGTGTTTTCAACCGTACAAGATGTGGTGCCAGAGTTATCTTTTCCTCCAATAATTTTAAACACCGCATGAAAGCCTCCCCCCTCGGCCACAAGGATGGCGGAGGTAACCGACCCTGGATGGAAATTGACAACCGAAACCCCGGCCGGGCAATCCTGTTTTTCCGTTAAAATCAGCTGGCCGGGCAGGTCGAACACCTTTAAGGTGACCTGCGTCGGAGCGGGAACCTTTGCCACAAACCTGAGCGTGCCGGGGTTATTGCTGTAAGGGAAAAAGCCCCATCCCAACCGGCTCAACTCAGCCATCCCGTAAACAATCTTGCCCTGAGAAAGGTTGATCTCATAGGTGGTAACGCCCGCCGGAAGGTCATCCATCACCACCGTACTGTGGTTGTTCAAGTTTTCCAAAAGAATTGAATCCAGCGAAACAGGCGTTCCCTGAAATTTAGCGGTGAGGGTCACGGTGATGTCCTGGGCGGGGGCAGAAATCAGCCCCCAAAGCAACCATATAAAGAGGACGGAAAAACGCCGAATGAGAAATGACCTTTGCATAGTTTTAATAATTAATTTGTAACAATAATCCGTTTTGTGTCTGCCTCATTTCCATCCACCACCAGTGTGTAAGAGTACATTCCTGGTTTTAACTCATAACCCTGAAGTGTTATTTCACCATCCTCTATATTCAAATTTTCGAAAGATTTTATCAAGGATCCCTGTAAATCAAACACAAAGATAGATGCTTTTTTTTCCAAATCGTATAACTTAAACCGAATGGTTGTTTTTTCCGAGAAAGGGTTCGGAGTGTTTTGAAAAAGAATACCAATTGGTTTGTTAGCTGCTTTTTCAGCGACAGTTGTGGTAGATTTAAAATTGGACCAACCGGTATCAACAGATTGATCTTTAACGATGGAAAGCTGTTTCTGTAATTGTTCAATTTCCGCCTGTTGCTCCTTTACAGCCTCAACTAAAAGACTTGTAAGCCCATAGTATGCTATTGCTTTTGATCCATCAGGTTTGCTTCGGACAAGTTCCGGCACAACACGTTCCACTGCCTCTGCAACAAGGCCAATGTATTTCCGATCCTTCTCTGATTTTAATGTGTTGCTAACCTTGGGGTCGATGAACTCGTTATTTGTTCCACCCTCTGCAGAGGGGTTCGGTAAAGTCTTCTTATACAATCCATTAATCAGGGTTTTATTCGTATCAAGGATTTTTAAATCACTTAAATCATAATAGACACTTTGCAGTTTAAGTACCATAGATAAGGCGGAATCTACTGCCAGGTTATTTTTTTCAGGACTCATATCGGAGTCAATAAATTGTGAAGTGGAATGGATTACACCATTACCATAAACAAAAAAAGGTTGGGTTAGTCCAAGTTGGACAATGTAACATGCGGATAGTGGGTTGTTTGCATATGTTAAATTCATCCAGGCATAATTTTCCGGTTTTGTACACTGGAAATAAGTATAACCATTTGGTTGAACCTGAACCCCATAAGATTTGGTAAGACTCCCGATACTGATGTGGTTGTCATTGTGTATTTTTATTTGTGCCTGGGACATAAAGAAATTAACACAAATAAAGAAAATTGTAAGGACATTTCTTGTTTTCATAGAGCTGTAGATTTATTGAATGTTAATTGATTATTCATTCTTCATTTGCCTGGTTTAGATATAGTTCGCTTTCCCCATGGATAACCCGGGCTGAAAAGAAGGTGCTATCAGCAACGAATCCTTTGAGGAGTATAATACTGTCTTTTGCCCAGGCGGTATAGTTTATTTGTGGTGGAATTACTGCAGACTTGCCCTCCCCGCCTAAACGGAGTGTTTTATTTACTTTAAAGAGGTAGGGATCATTCATGCTGAAATAATTGGGCCAATGGTTGGTGTCTCCTCCATCCACCAATTTGAAGGATTTAATATACAGTATTTCAAAACCTTGATTCGGAATCGAATCATTTGCAATAGAGTCATTAACCGCTAAACTTAGCATTATTTCCATAGGCTCTGCATACCGAAAATCAGTGCAGGTGAAAAAATTCCAATGATCGACCTCATTGTTATTGGGCGTATATTTAACAGAAGCTGTTACCACTCCGTTAATATAAAAATGAATTTCTTCAGGCAACCACTCTACTGCAAATATTTTTTGAGGACCACAAAAAGAACTATCGAAATCTATTTTAATTATTAAATCACGTTGAATATCATTTGTCCCACCCCCACCGTAAACGTTCTGTAGTAAATGAGTATTATTGTTTACCCCTAACTCTTTCTCAAAAATGTCAATTTCATCCTTTTTAAATCCACTATTACCATGCATCCAAAAACAAGGATTTAATCCAAGATTTTCAGGGATATTGCATAATATTTCGATATAACCATACCTTATTTTATCATTTGTGCGGATATACCCACTGGAATACTCATAATTTTGTGTAATTTGCCCGGAACCAGTATCATAACTACAAGTAAATGCATTGATAAGATGTTTTGCAGAAAGGTGTAATGCGGAGTCAACAATTTTTACATTATCCTGACTTCTTGAAAAGAATGCTTTCGGTGACATGGAATGACAAAAGGAATCAAAGATATACTATTTATTTTCATTCAGGAGAGGAAGGTCAAAATCATCGCTAAATGCATTGTCCTGTACCCATCCCGATGTCCGTGGATGGATAATTTTGGGGAATGGTCCTGTATAGTTTTTCTCAAGCCAATGGCAAGAGGTGTCTGTTGGATTCAACGTAGAATTGGGCCTTTGGGAATAGCCTATCAAGGATATTGACAAAAAGGCCAGAATGGTGAGCCTGATTACAATTGGAACATGCATATTTTTTGTTTTAATTTAGTTTGTATTTCAGTCTACGACGCCAATTAATTTGGTCAATTGGAAAATGGGAAAAGTAACAGTCAGGTGTTTCATGCAAATTTCACTTTCATTAATTTCGAGTGAAAGCTTTTATAAAACATACTTGAGGCTGCTGTAGTTTGGAAGATCACTCTATCCACACATCCACCACAAGATGATCTTCGCTTTCTACCAGGACACCCCACTCACGGTCATCAATGTCAACACTGAGCGATTCACCACTGCAAAGCTGCAATGGACCGATCACCGATAAACTGTCGGTGGAGTAGACCCAAACAGTGCCGCATGCACTTGGTGTAGCCCCTCCGGTCTGTGCATCAACATGAAGAACCCGCTTACCTCTGCTGTTTTTGGTAAAGTTCGTGTTCATTTTTGCCGTTTCCATAAAATTCGCCCGATGATAGACTGGAACATTCCAGGATGGGATAGGATTTTGTGCATTCAGAGAATTTGCCGTAAATGCAAAAAAGAGTAGTAGAATGAAGATGATTTTTTTAATGATAAGCAGTGTTTAGTTTAGAAATAATAGTTAAGGTTGCAACCACCCAAAGGTTATAAAAGAAATATTCACAAAGCAACACTATGATCGGAATGGGTTTTTTCCGATAATCGGAAGAAAACAGGGGTGTAAAAATTGTATCTGTCTGTAAATGAGAAATGACAAAATAAAAAGTGGCGTGTAAGTTACACGCCACACAAAAATGGTTTCCAGCGGATTCAGTGGTTCAAGCCGAAGGTGCGCATGTATAAAACCACCAGTTCATAGTTGGTTTTAACCTCGGCAACTTCGCGCATGAGTTGCAGTCTTTTTTCAACAGTGGAGAGGGTGACCCGGAGTTGTTTGGCTATATCGGCAGTGGTACAACCCTCACAAAGGAATTTCAGGATGGCCTGTTGTTCTTTGTCGGGATTAAAGGGCTTATACGTGGGCTCTGCCGGGGTGTTTTGAGGCGCTTCAAGCGTTTGGTAACGCAGCATCTCCTGCGGGTAAATTGTTGCATGATGAAACACGCGTTGGATGATATCTTTGATTTCAGCTTTTTCGGCGGTCTTCACAATCCATCCCCTGACGCCAAGCCGAAAAGCCTCTTTCATCAATCCGATACCGGTATGGCCTGAATAAATAATGATGGGCTTATTTACAAAATGGTTTTTAAGCAGCGTGATATTGACCAGTGGATCAGCATCCCCCAGGAATAGATCGAGGATGATGAGGTCGAATTTATCGGGATCGGCACTTGCAATGGCTTCGACGGCGTTTTCCGCACTCAGGGTAACGCAGATTGTATCCCGGTTTGCCCTGAAAATGTCGCGCAAACCCCTGATCATCACCGGGTGATCATCAAGATATAGCAATCGGATGGCTGTTTCATTCATGTGGTTAGTCTATTTGTGCCATAAGCGGAAGGGAGATCAGCCACGAAAGGCCTTTCCCAGGGGATGTTTCCAATTGGGCCGAACCGCCAAAGGCTGCAACCCGATCGCGGATGCCCGACAGCCCGATGCCTACGGTGGTACTGGTGAGGGGATCCATCCCGGGGCCATGGTCCTGATAAACAATTAAAAGTCTGTCGTTAACGGCCCCGACCGATAATTTTACAGAGGCGCCTCCGGCATATTTGCCTGCATTGGTAAGCATCTCCTGTATAATCCGGTACACGTTTCTTGACAAGGCTTCGGAAAGTGCTGGTAGTTTTTCCGGGAGATCCATGGTGAGGTTAATTCCGGTAAGGGTAACCATGTCGAATGAAAGTTCTGAGAGCAGTTCAGTCAGCGTTGTGGTTTTAAAGTCGAGTTTGTTCATGCGGTGTGAGATCGTCCGGATACCAGCCAGCAGCTCATCCAGTCGGTTTTGGCTCAGATTTGCGGCCTCCTGATCTGTCAGATCAAGGCTTTTCACATGCCCTGCCAGTCGTTGCATCAAACTGGAAACAACGTCATGAAGCTCCCTGCCAAGAATGGCAGTTTGATTTTCTTCAAATTCGACAATTCTTTTGGTCAGGGCAATTTCCCGGGTTTTTAAAATAATTTTTTTTCGTTGGTTGCGCAAAATCAACATCATGATCACAAAGGATGCAATCAACGCCAGTGCCAGCCCGGCGAGATATTGCACTTTTACGACCATCTGATTGAATTTCAAATCTTTTGTACTCTTTTCAAGGTCGGCCTCTTTATTTTTAGTATCCATCATAGCGGCGAGTAACCTTACCTGTACGGTAGCTTTCTGCTGATCGTCGATGGCTTTTTCAGCGATTGCTTTTTTGAGTTGAAGGGTTGCCTCCGGAAATTTTCCCTGGTAAATTAAAATATCCGAGTAAGTGTCGTACAAGGTGGCGAGCCAATCGTGACTGTTGATGTTTTTTGCCAGGGGAATTGCGTAATTCACAACGCACGAGGTCGCCGAGTCGGGATTTCCGGTATCCAGTAAACTGTAAACGATGTTGTTAAAAACACCAAGTTGTGAAATGGACAAATTCCCCTGCTTTCCGATCGTCAGCGCTTCTGCGAAAATTTTCAATGCCTGCACCGGGCTTGTTGTCGCCAATCCTGCATTGACTAAAAACTGAGCGATTTCTTCCTCATGGCCATTCGATTTTTTAAGGAGCAGGATAGCTTTGTTGAGTTCTTTTATTAAGTCGGAAGTGTTTTTACTGAATTGAGCCAGATTTCCGGCAGCAATACCCTGGATGGTGAAATCGTGATGTTGTTCCCCAAGTCTGAACGCATTCAGATACATTTTGTGTGCCGCAACCGAATCGTTTCCTTCCAGGTAAATATTACCCAAGGTATTATAAATACGCGCAATGTTCGAAAACTGGTCATACCGCTGTGAAATTGCCAGGGCAGAATCCAGATAGGTCAACGAAGTTTTAACATCACCGGCATCTTTGTACAGCAGGGCAAGGGAAAAAAGAATGTTTGACAATTCACCTTCCTGGTTGAACTGTTTTGATAATGCTACAGCTTGGTTGAGTTTGAAAAACGAACTATCTTTATCCTCTGGATTTGAAGTAATTGCAAGCAGATAATTGGCCCGGATGACATCCTTAATGATACCTGACCGAATCGAAACCTGATATGCCTGACGAGCATAAGAATGTGCAAGATTGATGTTGGCTATTCTGTTGGCCACAGCAAGAGAATCAAGCGTTTCAAATGATGATGAGAACAGGTTGGTTTGGTTGGTCTTCGCAGATTGTCCTGCAACATGGCCATTCACCACGAAAAGGAACATGAAAAGGAAGGCGAGTGACCGGTTTTTCTTCAAAATAGCGGGTATGTGTGACAAAGATAATACCTTTTTGAAATTAACCAAGGTAGCCCACCCAATTGAAGGTGTCTTCTATATCAAGGGTTAAAAAACGAAATTCCATTTTTGTCTGGAACGCTTCAAGTTGCTTCTTCAGACTGGTATATTGTATTAAATGACCCGGACTTATCTTGTTTTTATATCTTTGCTGAAAAACTACAAAAAAGGATAACAGAGAAATTCGGGTATTATCTATGGCTTTTTTTCTGCCGGTAAATACTTTAAAGGCATTTACAATTTCTGCCGATTTCTCTTTGACCTCCTCCTTGGTTATTTTTTTACCTTTGGGGAAAAGTTCATCATATTTATCAAGAAAAAAGTTGGCAGTTTCCCGCAGTCGTGTATTGACCTCGCTATAGTCCTTTGCCGGTTTTGCCTTCTGTGCTTCATGGTCCCAATCGTTTTTGGGTACATTCAATCCGGTCGAAAGTCGTAAACGCGAATGATTAAAAGTAAATGAAAGAAGTAACAGAGATTTTTCATTCTTTTCCTTGTCAGGATAGAAGGTTATTGCAGCCATATTTTTTGGGGAATAATTTGTCAGTGCAAAGATGTTGAAGTCTATTAAAACAATCAATCACTATGACAGGCAACCGGATCATTGAACTCGATAAAATTTCAGTGTACCAGCATGAAAATCTCATTCTGGCCAATGTTACACTGCTCATTAGTAAAGGAGAATTTCTTTACCTGATCGGTAAAACCGGAAGTGGAAAAAGCAGCCTTCTTAAAACCATTTATGCTGAATTGCCATTGCATTCAGGGACAGCCCAGGTGGCAGGTTTTAATCTGAGAAAACTACACAGGAAAGAAATCCCCTTCCTGCGCAGGAAACTGGGCATTGTCTTTCAGGACTTTCAGTTGCTGATGGATCGCACGGTCAACGAAAATCTGTTATTCGTGATGCGGGCTACCGGCTGGAAAGATAAACGGGGAATGCATAAACGGTTGCTTGAGGTGCTGGCCAAAGTAAACCTTGGAAACAAAGGTGCCAAAATGCCTCACCAGCTCTCTGGTGGTGAACAACAGCGTGTGGCCATTGCCCGTGCCCTTGTCAATGATCCGGAGGTAATTCTGGCTGATGAACCCACAGGAAACCTTGATCCCGAAAGTTCAGAAGGAATTATAAGCCTGTTGATGGATATCTCAAAAACCGGGCGGGCCGTGGTAATGGCAACGCATAATTATACGTTTTTCGACAAATACCCGGCCCGGACGTTGTTATGTGAAAATGGAAGAGTACTTCCTTTTTAAGTACCTAAGGTTGCCACCATCACTGCTTTGATTGTATGAAGGCGATTTTCTGCTTCGTCAAATACAATAGATGCGGAGGATTCAAAAACTGCTTCCGTTACTTCAAGTCCATCCATCCCGTACTTTTTGAAGATATCCGCTCCAACCTCAGTGTCCTTATTGTGGAATGCCGGCAGGCAATGCATAAATTTAACTTTGGGGTTGCCACTCTTTGCCATGAGTTCAGGATTGACCTGATAAGGCATCATCTCCCTGATCCTTTCGTCCCAAAGTTCTTTGGCTTCGCCCATGGATAACCATACATCCGTATACACAAAATCAACGTTCTTCAAGCCTTCTTCCACACTTTCAGTAAGTGTGATCCTGGCACCGGTTTCCCTCGCAATTGCAAGACAGGTATCAACCAATCCCTGTTCCGGCCAGTATTTCTTCGGGGCACATGCACGGAAATCCATTCCCATTTTCGACGCACCTACCATCAGTGAATTGCCCATGTTGTTGCGTGCATCGCCGCAATAAACAAAAGCCACCTGGTTTAAAGGTTTGTCGGAATGTTCGGTCATGGTGAGAAAATCAGCCAGAATCTGGGTCGGATGAAATTCATTTGTCAAACCATTCCAAACGGGAACACCTGCATATTTGCCAAGCTCTTCAACGATCGATTGGCCAAAACCCCTGTATTCAATGCCATCATACATACGGCCTAAAACACGGGCAGTATCTTTCATCGTCTCTTTTTTACCGATATGTGAGCCTTCCGGTCCGAGATAAGTAACGCGGGCCCCCTGATCAAAGGCTGCAACCTCAAAGGCGCAACGGGTGCGTGTGGATGCCTTTTCGAAAATCAGGGCTATATTTTTTCCTTTCAGGCGGGGCTGTTCAGTACCGGCATATTTGGCCTTTTTCAAATCCATGGAAAGATCAAGTAAAAATTTGATTTCCTGTGGGGTGAAATCCAGTAATTTCAGAAAATTGCGGTTACGGAGATTGAATGACATAGGGAGTGGTTTTGATTAATGATTTACGATTGACGATTTACGATTTAAAGTGACAAGTTACGGTTTATAGTTCAATAACAAAGAAATTTATCGTTTTGAAAACAGATGCAAAAATAAGAATTTTTGCCATTTCGCCATTTCACTATTTCGCTATTTCTACTCCGTCAGCACCGACGACATCTGCACATCCCTTCCCGAGGGCCGCTGGAAAGCCTTTAATCCGAATTCGGGCATCACTGAAAGAATGTGTTCAAATAATCTTGCCTGGAAATCTTCGAATTCTGCCCAGTTGGGCGGAATATAAAAGGCATACATCTCAAGCGGTAAGCCGTTTTCGGTAGGCTGCAGGGTACGTACCATCAATGATGCATCCTGATTCAGGTTAGGGATATTTCTGAGGTAATTGAGAATATATTCTCTAAAAAGTCCAAGATTTGTGCTATTTTCCCTGAAATCGCTTTGAGAATCCGGGAGCATTTTTTTTATCTTCAGGTTTTCAAACATGGTATCATCCATAAACCGGATGGTTCCGACATCGATCAATATGGAACGTTTCATACGCCGCCCGCCAGCCTCCCCCATGCTGCGCCAATTCTGGAAGGAATCTGAGACAAGGGTATAAGTAGGTATACAGCTGACGGAATTATCGAAATTTCTCACCTTAACAGTTACCAGTGAAACATCAATAACGGTTCCATCGGTATTGTATTTAGGTATGGTGATCCAATCACCGATATGCAGCATTTTATTGCTCGATAACTGTACCCCGGCTACAAACCCAAGGATACTGTCTTTGAAAATCAACATGATAACTGCCGACATGGCCCCCAGTCCGGCGAGCAGTGTGAAAGGTGATTGTCCAATAAATACTGATACCATGGCAATGCCTCCGACCAGACTGGTAAGGATTTTGGCGATTTGAACATACCCCTTGATGGGCTTGGAATCAGAAATCTCAAATTCACCATAGATATGGTATACGGCATTCAGAAAAGAAATAATCACCAATAAAATGACAAAGGTTATGTAGAGATGAAGTCCAAGTTCGATGAACTTTATGGCTTTCGGATATTCTGAAATGCTGGGAACCAATGAAACCTGCAGCACCAGGGCAGGCAACATCAGGGCAAGCCGGGTAAAAACCTTCTGTTCATATAAATGGTCATCCCACTTGCTGGTCGATTTTTCAACCAGCCTTTTCAGAAACTGGTTGATAATAACCTTTGCAATATAGTAAACGACAATAGATGAAAGCAGAATGATGATGAGTGATGAAAAATCAGCCAGATAGCCTGCAAATGTGTCGGAAAAGCCCCATTCGATGAGGGTTGCTTTAAATCCTGTGTTCAGGGTGTGGGTTGTTAGTTGGTGCATAGAACGATTTACGATTTACGATTTACGATTTACGATTTACGATAGGGGGTTCTTATTTTACAATTGACGATTTGATCTAAAATTTTGGTTACTTTAATCTTGGTTATATCCTATTGTTGTTCTAAATCGTAAATCGTAAATCCCAAATCGTAAATCCTCAATTCTCCTACGGAACTATCACATTAAGCGACAATGGGTTAATTTTCATTATAAGCTCCTTCCCCATCAATTTCGGATCCCCGTCAAGGTGAATACTTTTGCCTTTACTTCGTTTTAATACCACTTCCTTGGCCCGGATGATTTCAACATATCGGGTTTGGTCAAACTTTTTCAGAAAAAGCAGCGGTGCAAAGAATAAAGCCTTCCAGTATGGCATTTTTCCAACAATGCAAACGTCAATATATCCATCATTGATGCTGGCAGACGGGTCGATGGAAGTGTTGTTACCAAATTGACTCGAGTTGGCAAAACTTATGAGCAGTGCCCTCCGCTTGAAGACTTTTCCATCGATTATCAGGGTGTATTGCTTTGGTTCATAATGTTTATATGAATTTGTCGTGATGCGGAGATACGTCGAAAAACCACGTTTCCCTGCAACGGCAAATTTTTTGGCTACAGAGGCATCGAACCCGACACCAGCTACATTGACAAACAACTGATCGTTGATGGTCGCTGTATCGATCTTCAGACGGTTACCCCTGTTAACGATTTCAATGGCACGTTTCAGGTTCATCGGTATTTTCAGATGCCTGGCCAGACCATTTCCGGAACCAGCTGGAACAATGGCCAATGAAGCAGATGTGCCTACAAGTCCGGCAGCAGTCTCATTCACGGTGCCATCACCACCAACAGCCACCACAATTTCCACACCGTCGTCGGCTGCTTTGCGGCTGAGTTCTGAGGCATGACCCGGTGCATTGGTATATACGATCGAAGAAACGAATTTGGTTTTATCTAACCCATTCTCAATCAAACGCTCCACACTCCTCTGCTTTCCAATTCCTGAAACAGGGTTCACAATAAAAAGGATTCGTTTCGGAACAGTATCAATCGTCATAGAAGAATCAAATCAAATGGCAAAACCCAAATCCTAAATCGTAAATCCCAAATCCCAAATCGCTAATCGTCAACCTCAAGCCTGTTCTCGATCAACCTGTTGTTATACTGCTGTATATAGGCGTTCAGAAACAACTCCATTTTCGCCTGAACCTCTTTATCCTTGCCAATCAGATTGCGGGACTGCAAGGGATCCTTGGCAAGATCATATAAAGCGGTACTTCTCGTTCCATTGAATTCGAGATAAAACCCCTCTTTCATCAGCCCATAAATACCACTGATAAAATGAATGGAGAAATGTGTTTCAGCAGAGGTACTATCGAAAAGGTCGGCACCAAACGCCAGATAGTTTTTATCATAGCCCAGATAGTTCAGTACTGTTGGCATTATATCGGTTTGCTGAGCGATAATATCCGGTTTGCCTTTCAAGTCGCTACCTGGTTTAAAAAAGAGCAAAGGGATGGCATATTGACCTACATCGGACTGATAATAAGGATAATACCCTTCTGAGGTATGATCTGAAGTAATAACAAATAAAGTGTTTTTGTACCATGGCATGTGCCTGGCCGCATGAAAAAACTCCCCCAGTGAATAATCTGCATATATGATACTCTGCTGAATAGGCAATTTACCGGTTCTGAAAATATTGATAAATTTCGCAGGAACATGATAGGGATGATGCGATGAAAGTGAAAAAATTGCCGCAGCAAAGGGTTGTTTGAATCCATTGATCGTTTTGGCTGTATATTGAAAAAACTCCTCATCCCTGATACCCCACTTGCCATCATAATCCTTTTCATTGTTGTATTCACTGCGACCATAATAGTGGTCAAAGCCAACCAGTTTGGTATAAGAATCAAATCCCATCGTGCCATTTGTCCCACCATGGAAAAAAGCCGTTGTATATCCACGCGGCTTCAGCAAACCGGCAATGCTTGTGAATTTTCCGGTAGCATAGGTCGACTGGATAAATGATTCGTTCATCAGAGATGGGATTCCTGACAGTACGGCCGGAATTCCCTGGATAGAGGTTTTTCCATTGGCAAAGGCATCGAAATAGAGACCAGACCGCATCAGTGAATCGAAGAAAGGAGTAAATCCCTGATAACGACCATTTTCCAGGGAATGGTTCAGTGAGCCGATATGCTCCCGCGACATGCTCTCCAGGATGATAATCATCACATTGTAATTTTTAAACCCCGTAGATTTTCCTTCATGCAAAGGGGTATAAACTTTTGCCAGGTCGTTCTCCTTTTTGTAATACTTCATAGTCGTCAGGGTTTCCTTATTCAGTGACCTGGCGATTGAAAATGGTGTATTTAACAAAAGCGGAAGATTTTTGGCCGAGGTATAATTCCCTGCTGTAGCCAGCCCGATGGGACGTAACTGCAAACCACCCCGGATGCCGATGAGCGAAAGCGCCATGATCACTGCAAAAAACACAGTATTAACAACAAAATACTGAAAATCAAATCCTTTCTTCTTCACCCCGGATGATGCCACTGCAAAGCGTGTCCCGACATAAATTAAAATCGTTACGAAAACCACCCAAATCACGGCAATGTACCAGAAATCATGCAAAAACTGGGGGATGAGTTTATCAAAATCACCACCAACTCCCATGTATTTAAAAATATCAGCAGTTAAACGTTTCAGGGTAAACCTGAAATAAATGGTATCGGCGAAATTGGTAAATAATGCAAGAGAATTGATCAGATAGAAAAATCCGTTGGTGAAACCCTGATATAACCGGTTATACCTGAAGCCAAAAGGTAGGGTATTGAGCAGGATAAAAGGTGCATTGATGATCAGCAGCGCTGACAGATCGAAACGAATACCGATAAAAAACAGGCGAACTACTTCTGATAATCCAAGGTTCGAGAAATATCCGAGGTTGAACACGTAAAACAATATACGGGAAACAAACAGCAATACCAGCACCAGAACCAGCTTCAACAGCATCACCATCAAGATATTGCCCTGAAACCATTTCCTCCCTTTGCCGGAACCTGATCCTTTGCTCCTTCCTGACCCTCTTCCGGAACCTGACCTTGATCGCCTTCCTGAATTTCGTCCCATAAATGTATCGTGTAAAAAAGACTGCAAAATTAAGGCAATCGGGCGATTATTAGAAAATAATTTTGATGAGATTCTGAATCATACAGCAATAACTACCATCCATGGATGACAATATATTTGAAATTCAATGATCCGACAAACATACCTGAATTTTTTCTAATTTTGGCTGTTTATTTTATAACACTAAAGTACACTGATTATGGGAACAATTGCTACGACAGGCAACAAGGGCAAAGGGGTTCGCTCCGACTGCTTTGTTACCCTGGAACTAACCGACGTGGGAGGAATTCAGTTACAGGTTGAATCAAAGGTTGCTGTCATGTACGGCGATAGCATCCGGACCGAAATGCTTAAAATTCTGGATTTCTTCGGGGTTGAAAATGCCCGTGTGAAGATCGAGGATTCCGGGGCACTTTCACTTGTAATTGCTGCACGCCTTGAAGCAGCCATTAAAAAACTTATCCCCACTGAAAAGAATTGGCTTCCGGCCATGCTGAACGAAAACCTTTACACAACTGCGAAAGACCGGAACCGTTTTTCCAGGCTTTATCTTCCCGGGAACTCTCCAAGCCTGATGATCAATGCGGGTATTCATAAACCCGATGGCATCATCCTCGATCTGGAGGATGCAGTCGCCCCCGATAAAAAGGATGAGGCACGCTTTCTGGTGCGCAATGCCCTTTGCGGAATTGATTTCTATGGCGCCGAACGGATGGTGCGCATCAACCAGGGTGAACGTGGAATTGAAGATCTCAACTACATCATCCCATACAATGTGAACCTTATCCTTCTCCCAAAATGTGAAAAGCCGGAACAATTGCAGGCTGTCAATGACCAGATTAAAAAGATCCAGCAGAAATACAATCAAACCAACCCCGTCTGGATCATGCCGATTATCGAAAGTGCCCTGGGGGTCATCAATGCCTATCCAATTGCCTCATTTTCAGAAAATATCGTTTCAATAGCCATCGGACTCGAAGATTACACAGCCGATCTGGGCACAAGGCGTACAGCAGAAGGACTCGAATCCTTTTTTGCCCGCAGTTGTGTGGTTAACGCTGCCCGCGCCGCCGGAATCCAGCCCATCGACTCGGTATTCTCTGATGTGGGCGACATGGAAGGTCTGCGGGAGAATGTGCTGCGGTCAAAAGCGCTTGGTTTCGATGGAATGGGGTGCATCCATCCCCGGCAAATTGTGGTAATTCATGAAACCTTCGCTCCAACACCGGATGAAATCGAAAAAGCAAAAAAAATTGTTTACGCCTTCCACAAAGCCCAGGAGCAAGGCCTTGGGGTGGTTGCATTAGGTACTAAAATGATTGATCCGCCAGTCGTTAAACGAGCGCTCAACACCATCAACCTGGCACTGAAAATGAACAAACTCAACGAAAACTGGAGGGAATTCTATGAAAAAATTTGATAAGCTCATAAGCAATGCCATCGGCCGCCTGGTGCCAACGGTGATCAACGGGAAACCTGCAGTGCCCTATATGGGTGTCGGAAAATATAAACCCGAAGGATTCAGGGCTGCACCAAAAATTACCAGCTGTGCCGATTATCCTGCCGATGGAAACAAAGTCATACCCAGTCTGAAAGAGGCTTTGCTTAAAGCCGGGTTGCGCGATGGGATTACCATATCCACCCATCACCATTTCCGCAATGGGGACCTTGTTGCTACGCAAATCTTTGATATCGCCCATGAGTTGGGTATTAAAGACCTGATGTGGTATCCTTCTGCCTCCTTTCCCTGCCATGAACCGATGACCAAATACCTGGAAGATGGTACCATTAACCGCATTGAAGGCAGTATGAATGGCGCTCTCGGAAGGTTTACTTCAGAAGGGAAAATGAAAGGTCTTGGGGTTTTGCGTTCACACGGAGGCCGTTACCAGGCCGTTCAGGATGGGGAAGTACATATTGACATCGCTGTGATTGCAGCGCCTACTGCCGATCAGTTCGGCGATGCCAATGGTGTAAATGGTCCGGCAGCCTGCGGTCCGCTGGGTTTCGCCCTGGCCGATGCACAATATGCCGACAAGGTAATTATCGTAACCGACAATCTTGTACCTTTTCCATGCCTTCCATGGCAGATCAATGGGAACTATGTTGATTTCGTTGTTGTTCTGGATAAAATCGGGATCGCTGAAAAGATCGTCAGCGGAACAACTGAAATCACCAAAAGCCCCGACCGGTTATTGCTTGCCGAATGGTCGGCAAAATTCTGCGATGAAGCCGGACTGATTTACGATGGCTTTTCATTTCAGGCTGGTGCCGGCGGTACCGCACTTTCCATTGGCATCTATTTCTCGGAAATTCTTCGTGACCGAAAGTGGAAAGCCAGATTTGCACGTGGCGGCAGCAATAAATACCTGGTTCAGATGCTCGAAGAAGGCCTTGTGGAATACATTCTCGATGGCCAGACGTTTGATCTTGAAGGGGTACGTTCCATGCGTGACAACCCGCACCATACAGATACCAGTCCGTTTACCAGTTATAATTATCACAGCAAAGGGAATTTCTCCTCTATGGTGGATATTGTGATTCTTGGTGCAACAGAGGTTGATGTAAATTTCAATGCCAACGTAGTAACCCATTCCGATGGCTACCTTTTGCATGGTATTGGCGGATGGCAGAACACCCTTTTCGGAAAATGCGTCATCCTTCCCATCCCCCTGTTCCGCGACCGGATGCCTGTAATCCGTGATGAGGTTACTACCATTTGCGGCCCTGGCGAACTCATCGACGTGATTGTTACAGAACGTGGTATTGCCATCAATCCGCTGCGTACCGACCTTATCGAGAAGATGAAAAACTCCTCACTCCCGATCAAAACGATCCATGAACTGAAATCAGAAGCGGAAAAAATCTGCGGCGTACCAGCAAAGCCAAAATTCACTGAGGAAGTGGTGGCTGTAGTGAAATGGGTGGACGGAACGGTGTTGGATTCGATAAGACGTGTCGTTGTATAACAGATTTACGATTGGGGATATACGATATACGATTTACGATTTACGATTTACGATTTGGGGGTAGTTGGCATTGGGCGTTTTTTAATGGTTTTAATGCTTGCAACGATCATTGAAAGGATTTCATTTGTTTCAGCTTTCAGGGGAACTAGTTTTTCGGATTTGAACATATTAGTTTCCTCAATCAGTTCAAGCCAAAACAAGGTTTCATCTGCTTCCTCTTCAACAATCTTCAGTTTATTGACGAAGTCTCTTGTCGATTTTGCCTTGCAACATGCCCGGTAATTTGCTCCGATGGAAGTTCCTGAACGAAGTAATTGACCTGCAATTACATTCGAAGTCATTGTTTTGGGCATTTTTTCAACCATATTGATAATACGAATGGCTGATAACTTTGTTCTCTGTTTTACGATTTCCTTGTTCATAGTTTTTATTACTTTATCCACCATTCCAAAAAAAGTACTACGTTTGTTAAGAAATAAATCGTAAATCGTAAATCGTAAATCCTAAATCGTAAATCCCCACTCCCCTTGACTCCCCACCAAATCCTCCTAAAATACTGGGGTTTTTCCTCTTTCCGCCCGATGCAGGAGGAGATCATCCAATCGGTTCTCGACGGCAAGGATACTTTGGCGCTTTTACCAACCGGAGGTGGAAAATCATTGTGTTTTCAGGTTCCGGCCCTTACCATGGATGGCATTTGTCTGGTCATTTCCCCGCTCATTGCACTGATGAAAGATCAGGTCGACAACCTCAGAAAACGAGGCATTCCTGCTGCTGCCCTCCATTCGGGCATGCACACGGATGAAATCAGGATTATCATGGATAATTGCCGGTTTGGAAAAATCAAACTCCTCTATGTTTCCCCGGAACGTCTTACAACAGACAAGATGCGTGAAACATTAATGCGAATGAATGTCAACATCCTGGCTGTTGATGAAGCACACTGTGTTTCACAATGGGGCTATGATTTTCGCCCCCCCTATCTCCAGATTGCCGACATCAGGCAGTTCATCCCGAAAACACCGGTGATGGCCCTCACTGCAACTGCAACACCCAAGGTAGTTAAAGATATTCAGCGCAAACTTGATTTTAAAAAAGAGAATGTTTTCCAGAAGAGTTTTGAGCGCAAAAATCTAACCTACCTTGTACTGAAGGAGGAGGATAAGCTGAAACGCCTGATTAAAATCGTTAACAAGGTAAAGGGATCCGGGATCGTTTACGTTCGCAACCGGCGTCATACAAAAGAAATTGCTGAATACCTCCAGAAGAACCACGTCAGTGCCGACTTCTATCATGCCGGCCTTGATCCCGGAACACGCGACCGCCGGCAATCGGCATGGATCAGTGAAGAAAAACGGATTATTGTTTCAACCAATGCATTTGGAATGGGAATCGACAAACCCAACGTGAGGTTGGTCGTACACCTTGATCTTCCCGACAGTATCGAAGCATATTTCCAGGAGGCTGGGCGGGGTGGCCGCGATGAAAAAAGGGCTTATGCGGTTTTGCTTTATGAAACATCTAATGTGCTTGATTCCCGTCATAGTCTTGCACTTTCTTATCCGGAATTAAAAACAATCCGCAATGTATATCAGGCACTGGGAAACTATTTCCAAATACCTGTCGGAATGGGAAAAGATCTTCAGTTTGATTTTGACCTGGCAGCATTTTCCGACCAATACAATTTCCAACCGGTCATTGTTTATAATTGTCTGAAATTTCTCGAAAAGGAGGGCTTCGTCATGCTTACGGAAGGAATCCATCATCCTTCCAAGGTATATATTAAAGCGCAAAAAGATGAACTTTATCGTTTCCAGGTTGAACATGAGCCCTTCGACCATTTCATTAAAACAATGTTGCGCTCCTATAGCGGAATACTTTCAGATTTCATAACTTTCAGTGAAGCCGAACTTGCCCGAAGAACCAACCTTAGCATAGACAAGGTGTTGAGTAACCTGAACCACCTTGTCAAATTACAAATTCTTGACTATATCCCGCAAACCGATAAACCCAGGATCGTATATATGCAGGAACGACTTGATACCAGCGACCTCACCATTTCACCTGAAAATTATAAAGACAGGCTGAAAGATGCGGAAAAGAGATTGGAAACGATGATCGGCTATGTGGAAGCCACACATAAATGCCGTAGCCAGGCCCTGCTGGCCTATTTTGGTGAATCAGACACAAAACGCTGCGGCAAATGCGACACCTGTATTGAACGCAATAAACTCAGTCTGAATGAAATGGAATTCAATAGCATTATCGATTTGATCAAACCACTGCTAAAAACCAAATCCTGTACCCTGGAGGAACTCGTCGTTGCAGCGGATCCAATCAATGAAGACAAGGTAATCCGTGCCATTCAGTGGCTTGTTGACAATGAGAAGATCATTACAGACAGAGAGCGAAGATACAGGTGGGGCTGATGATTTACGATTTGAGATTTACGATTTTCGATTTAGATGAACAAGTTTGGTGACGTTAATGATTAAAAGCACGATTTTAAAAGATAAACTGATGCAAAAAAGCCAATAAAGCGATGATATCCTCAACAATCCTAAATCGTAAATCCTAAATCGTAAATCGTAAATCCTAAATCGTAAATCCTAATTCCTGTATGCCCTCCCCTCCCCTTTCACTAACCTACGACGACCTCCCGCTGTGGTCGGCTCCATTTGGCCTGACTTTGCTGGATACCATCCGGATGAAGACCCACATCAATGTACTCGACATCGGCAGCGGAGGCGGGTTCCCTATGCTGGAACTTGCAGAACGAATGGGCAAAACCTGTATGATATATGGCCTTGACCCATCGCAGGATGCCATCGACATGATTACCGCAAAAAAACAATCCAAAGGGATTGATTTTGCCAAGATTGTAAGGGGTGTTGCAGAGGAAATTCCTTTTCCTGATGCGTATTTTGGCCTGATCATATCCAACAATGGATTGAACAACGTCTCGGATCAGGCTGTGGCACTTGGTGAATGTTATCGTGTGGCCGACGAAGGCGCCCAGATGGTGCTGACCATGAACCTGCCGCACACTATGACCGAGTTTTATGATGTTTTCGAAGAAACATTGCTGGGGATGGGTCTGAAGGAGGAAATCACAAGGATGCATAAACATATCAGTGAAAAACGCAAATCAGTCGATGAACTGAAAGACCTGATCCTTTCTTCAGGTTTCGATATCAAAACCATCAATGTGGACGGATTTAAAATGAAATACAGCGACGGCTCTGCATTTCTGAACCATTATTTCATACGGAATGCCTTTATGAAACCATGGAAGGCATTTTTACCTGATGAACAGTCCGATTCCATATTCAGCATCATCGAACAGAAACTGAACAAAATTACCTTATCCCAGGGTGAACTGGTTGTGTCAGTACCTTATGTCTGCTTCGATTGTTTCAAACAAAAAACCTTACAGCCATGATATCTTCATTCATCATCATGATCATGATGCTCCTGCCTTCGCCCCAGGACAAAAGAATTGACAAAAATTGCCAGTTCAAAGATTTCAAACTCTATGGAAAAGTAAAAGTTGTGACTGACTTTCCGGACATCAAGGTGAAAATAGTGGAGAATTTTCCCGATCTCAACGTCCAGGTCGTGGAACATTTTCCCGATAAATGCGGCAAATGGCAGTTCGTCACTGATTTCCCCGACATCAAAGTCAAGTTCGTCACCGATTTTCCCGACATTAAAATCAAATTCGTGGAAAACTTCCCTGGCAATCCCTAAATCGTAAATCCTAAATCGTAAATCCTAAATCGTAAATCGTAAATCCCCAATGACACCCCTTCCCAAAACCTTCTACCTCCGTTCCGATGTTGTTCAGATCGCCAGGGATTTGCTGGGAAAACATCTTGTCACCCGGATGGATGGGGTAATTTCATCCGGGATTATTTGTGAAACCGAAGCGTATGCCGGAACAACTGACAAGGCATCCCACGCATTTGGCGGACGACGCACTGAACGAACTGAAATCATGTATGCCGAGGGAGGTTGTGCATATATTTATCTGTGTTATGGCATACATTCTCTTTTCAATGTCGTAACCAATTCCATGAACATCCCCCATGCAGTACTCATCCGCGGGATAATTCCTGTTATCGGTATGGATGAGATGGTCCGGCGCTCCGGAAAAACAAAGGTGACCAATGATTTTGGGATCGGACCCGGAAAGGTTTCAAAAATCCTGGGTATCCATTATTCTCATTCCGGTCTGACCCTCACAGAAAAACCGAAAAACAATGGTGACTCAGCTATTTGGATTGAGGATAAAGGCATTTTGACAACCCCGGATTCGATCATATCAGGCCCCCGGGTTGGGGTGGATTATGCCGGGGAGGATGCCTTGTTACCTTTTAGATTCACCCTTAATTTTACAGGAAATCCTGTTTTTAATAACCAGGATAACCGGTAAAATCGAGTAGGTAGGGGGATTGCTCCCCCGCCCTCTCACACCACCGGGCATACTTTCGTACACGGCGGTTTCTTTAAATTGTTTAGCCGATTGTAATTCAAAGTAAGGTTGTACAAACCTTGCTCTTCAAACCATCGAAT
>CAIQUS010000173.1 GCA_903875045.1 uncultured Bacteroidales bacterium | reverse complement strand
TGCAAATCAATATGGTTCACTGCTACAATCATTTCATCCCTTCGGGATTTTGTTGCAAATCAATATGGTTCACTGCTACAATCATTTCATCCCTTCGGGATTTTGTTGTGAAGCAGGGAATGACATTCCAACGATCAAAAGCCCGAAGGGCTGAAATGATTGTAGAATAATCGCTTTGTAGAGTCTATCCATAAACCCCGAAGGGGTGAAATATCAAATAATATTTACCAAATTTTCAACCCCGAAACTTGAGTTATTGATTGATTGCTATCAAACAGTAAATTCCGAAATCACCCGATTTTAACTTTTGCACACTGGAATTGCACTGTTTAAACAATAAACTCTCCGCACCAAAGGCGTAGTATCTTTGCAGGTTAAAGGTCAACACCTTCGTGAGAGCTCCGGAGGAGCGATATATTTGTAGACTATAGGTCAACCCGCTCGTGAGAGCTCCGGAGGAGCGATATCTTTGGGGATGAATTAAACAAAATAGACTGTTGACAATAGTTTTCATATATTTCGCTCCTATGGAGCTCTGTGGGAATGACCATCTGTAATCACCTGCTACAAAGATAATGCCCCGCTGGGGTTGATTGTTTCTGTTGTTACCCGTTCTACTATTATTAGCACTTGTTTGGGCCTGTTGGTCCCTGTTAGGTGGTTATATTTATTACCAATTATACGCAATATTAGCAATAATAATTACTGATTCACCATTTTTAAGGAAGATTTCTATGTTGCCGCGAATCTATTGCAGTCAGCTTTAGAAAACTGTTACAAGGTCGCGAATCTATTGCAGTCAGCTTTAGCTGACTGTTACAAAGCAAAGCTATTGAGAATCGGGGCTCTTTAGCCGCATTATCTTTATCAAAACAGCTAACTCAGGCTGATCATCAAATTGACGACAAATTAGTTTGCGGTGGGTGCAGTATTTTTTCAAAATCCTCAATATTATAGGCATCACGTAAATAAAATGATCCGATGCGGGTCCGGCACAGCGAGGTCAGATGTGCCCCGCAACCAAGCCGTTCGCCGAAATCGCGGGCAAGTGAACGTATGTAGGTGCCTTTGCTGCATACCACCCTGAAATCAACATCAGGCAGTTCAATACGGGTAATTTCAAAAGCCGAAATGGTAACCTGCCGTGCCTTGATTTCCACATTGATATCTTTCCGGGCAGATTCATAAGCACGTTTACCGTCAACTTTTATCGCTGAAAACTGTGGAGGCACCTGGTCAAAAGTGGCAACAAACTGTTCGGCCGCCTCCCTGATTTTTTCCATGATACTAAGGGTTTCACACCATGACATGGAGGTAATCGGATAGGTATTGTCAATGGGGGTTTCAAGGTCAAAGGAAGGGGTAGTGGCCCCCAGCCTGAAGGTGCCTGTATACTCCTTTTCCAATCCCTGGAACTCATCGATCCGCCGTGTGAATTTTCCGGTGCATAAAATCAAAAGTCCGGTCGCAAGAGGATCCAGAGTGCCGGCATGGCCAATTTTAATTTTTCGTATGCCCAGCCTTTGCCTGATCACACTGCGCATCTTGCCCACCACATCAAAAGAGGTCCATGTGTAGGGCTTGTGGATCAGGAGGATCTCTCCCGTCTCAAACTGGAATTCCATTAAAGAATGGTTAAACTTTTACCGGCCAGCAGGAGAATAATGATGGCCAGGCCAACAGCAATGCGATAATAACCAAACCATTTAAACCCGTAACGCGTAAGGAAGGCAATAAATGATTTGATGGCAATGATGGCCACAACAAAAGAAACAATGTTTCCGATGATCAGCAAACTGATGTTATCGGAAGTTATAATTTTGTAATTCCCCACCAGTTTAAGGGCTGAGGCAGCAAACATCGTGGGAACGGCCAGGAAAAAAGAGAATTCGGCAGCCGCCTTCCGGCTGAGTTTCTGGGTCATTCCTCCAACAATGGTGGCGGCAGAACGGCTAACTCCGGGAATAACAGAGATGATCTGGAAAAAGCCAATGATAAGCGCCTTTTTATACGTCAACTGGGTTTTTTCATTGTCCGGTCGCTCAAACCAACGGTCAACAAAAATCAGCAGGATACCTCCCAAAAGTAAAGCAACAGCGACGGTCATCACACTTTCAAGCATATTATCTATCTGCTTTTCAAGCAAATAAGCAATAATCAGTGGCAAACATGCAACAAATAGCCGGAAATAGAAATCCCACGTCTGAAAAAAACGTTTCCAGTAAAGAACAATCACCGACAGGATCGCCCCGAACTGTATGTTAACCGTAAATGCTTTTACAAAATCATCACTCGGTATACCCAGAATGCTCTGTGTAATGATCATGTGACCCGTGCTGGAAACCGGCAAAAATTCCGTAATTCCCTCTACAATAGCGATGATAATGGCTTCCGGTATCGTCATTAGTCTTTCGGCCTTTTCATGATGGCAAAAATCTCAATAACATAACCTCCAAGGATCAGAATAGGTGCAAGGGTGATCCGTCTGAAACTGAATATTTCGGGGTTGAATACTTTTGGATCTGTCGAACCTCCGCCAACCATCAGTAAAAAACCAACCACTATGAAGGCAAGCCCGATAAGCATGAGCCGGTAATTCTCTTTTCCGAACGCAAATTCACCCACATTGGCTGATTTTACCGTTTGTTCTTCATTTCTGATCGATTTACCCGTAGCCGGGTTTTTTGTTTGGTTCGCTTTCTTATCCATGGTCTGAATGAAATTGGGTAGCAAAATTACAGAAAATTTGAGAATATCAGGTATATAATAAATCGGTTCGGATACGGAGATATTTACGGACGGCTAACCAGGTGGAAAACCAGGAGATCGTTGCCCCGAGGATAAAGATAAAAACCACCAGCCCTATCGCATCAATGGATTTTGAAGTTCAACCAGTTCAGGAATTTCTTCGATGGCAAAATAGGTCAGCATCATCAGCATAAGCAGTGCAATAAAAGCGCTGATGAGGCCATGGAGTATGCTGCGCAGAAGCAACGGACGGCGGATAAAGCCTTCGGTGGCGCCCACCAGTTGCATGCTGCGGATGATAAACCGCCTCGAATATACTGCCAGCCTGATGGTGTTGTTGATCAGAACGATCGCGATGAACAGTAAAATACCGCTGAAACCCAACAGGATAATACTGATTTTTTCAAGGTTGCTGTTGATTGCATCCACCAGCGATTTCTGATAAAACACCTCCTTGATTTCCGGTTTTGCCAGCAGCCGTTTTTCAATACCCCTGAGTGTGTCTGCATTGGCATAAGGCGCTTTTATCCGTAAGTCGATGCTTGGAAGCAAAGGGTTGTAACCCAGAAACCCGACAAAATCTTCGCCAAGGTCGGCTTTTAGTTTTTCCGCCGCCCGGTTACGGGGGATGTATTCACTCGACTTTACAAAATATTGCCCGTCGAGATTCTTTTTCAGTTCAAGAATACCCGCCTCCTTTACATCTTCGCGGATCATGATGGAGAAGCCGATATTTTCCTTTACATAATCCGATAATATTCTGGCATGCAGGATGATCAGCCCAAGCAGACCCATCAGAAAAAGGACCAGGGTAATGCTGATAATGGTTGTAAATTGTGAGGTGGCAATCCGGCGCCGGTAATAACGTTCTTCGTGTTGGCTCATGAGCGGTTTGAAATACGAGCTAAAATTACGTAAATTTTACTTCTGCTTCTGCTTTTTCTCCTGCTGATGTTGCTTCGTCTGCTGCTTTTCATCCCTGATCATCTCCTTTTGTGCCTTGGAGTTGAAACCCATCGTCGATTTTAACCCGCTCAGGGCGCTCTTCCACACGAAATTGATAATTCCCTTATCTTTCGCCCGCTCGAAGAAGATGGTCCCGGTTTTCATTTTTCCTGTTTTAGTCGGATTGTCATTATTGACGATCAGATCGTTTGCCGCAAAATTGATAACCCCGGTTTTTATTTTTGTCCAGGTGGTTTGTTTCTTATCCAGTACCTCTACCGAAAGGTCGTTGTAATAGAATAGCAGTTTCCCTTTTGCCACATCATTATTGGCAAATACCATTGGAACCTCCAGTCTTTTGAGTTGACCGCTCACCACCCTTGCCGGCAACAGGTTCGAAAGCATTGGGTTGATCGCGACAAGGTCGATGGGGCCCATCCGGGCCGAAAACGTAAAGGAGTTGCGCTTATCCCCGAAATTGAAACGAACTGTGGCATCAAGTTTCCCCTTACCCATCATGTAGGCTGTTCCATTCAATTCGGAAACCAATCCTGCGTTCAATAGCAATGAATCGTTGGTAAGTCCGGTAAAAATGGCATTCATTTTATCGAAGAAAATGGTGCCGGGCACGGCTCCTGTCTGCTCGGCATACCTTGCTGTGCCATTCTTCAGCAAAACAGTGTCGATCCTGAGGTAAGTTTTGAGTTTTCTGATCCCGTCCTGGGGCATGGGTGGCTTAAAACCAGGCCTGGGGGCTATGCGCTTGTCACGATAATCTTCGAGGGCCAGGGTGTCAATCTCAAGTAAACCTGCGTGCATCTTTCCCTCAAATAAAAGTGAACGAAGGTTCATACGCTGAAAGCGCAGGTTGCTGATCTGAATATCCATCCAATCAGTTTGATATCCGAGTTTACGGGTATAATCGTGTTTGTTGTATAGGGGTTCCAGATGAAAATCCCTGATGTAAACCTCTCCAGAAGCTGTGGAAAGGCCAATCTCCCCAAACGATAGTTTATTCATGCCGTTCTTCAGCGGCAAACTGTATGCACCCAGTGTAATGCGGATATCATCGGCATTGAATAATCTTCTCTTTCCCTGATGTGCAGAATCAACAAGAATATGTTTGATGACTATATTGCAAACGGGAAATGAATTACTGGTAATGGAATCGCGGCTGCAATCAACAAAATCAAGCTTTGCATTTTCAACCAGAAATTCCCCGACTTCTATAGAAACCAACCCTTTCGGCAGCGGAATGGACATCATTTTTTCCTTGTCCTTGCCTTCATTGGTCATTGGAGGTATCTTCATCCGGAACACAACTACTTCGGGCCTGATAAAGCGGATACGTGTCACATCCACTTTTCGTTTCATAACCATTTCCATCAAATGGAGCCCCCTGATTCTAAACTGTTTTATATTCAACCTTATTAACAACGGCGATAAGGTGTCGGTGTTTGAATGGGCCCGGTAGAATGCGGTGTCGGGCAACAGCGAAAACCGGTCGATGGTAACATCCCCCAGCGCTGCATTCAGGAAAATATCCCCGATTTCAACCCGATACAACCCTTGGCTCTCCTGACTTACTGTTTCTGTAAGATATTTCCGGAGAATCTTTCCGTAATAAAAATATCCGATGGCAAAGGAAATTCCTGCCAACAGTACCACGACTGCCAGTAACCCAAGAATGATTTTGAGAAATAGTTTTGCTTTCATTTTTCAGTTTTTTTTTGTCTTTTTACCTCCCTCTGAATCTTATTGTTAATACCAATACTGGATTTAATCCCACTCAATGCACTTTTCCATACAAAGTTAGGAAAACCTTTGGCCATGTCGCGTTCAAAGTAGATCACACCGGACCGTATTTTCCCATCATCGTTTGGATTGCCACGTGCCAGAAAAAGATTGGCCACGCTGCTCAGCAACCATTGTTCAATCCTGTTCCAGGTTCCCGGCTTGTCTGGCTTGAGTCCGATGGCAAGGTTTTGATACCGGAAATCCATGCTGCCGGAAGTTCTGACATTGTTGCCTTGCATCTGAACAATTTCAGTCGAAGAGGCGATCCCCCGTTTGACAGAAGCGTTCGTTAATTTAGAAATCATCGGGTTGAGGGTGGTCAGATCAAGCTCACCGATGGTGGCGTGCATCGTAAAGGTATCCCGGGGATGACCGGTTTCAAAATGCAGCCACGATGCAAGGGTTGCCTTGCCCATCAGCCCGGCAGTAAGGTGAATGTTGAGATCCGGCCGGGGAGTGGATTGATACGATGGGGTACAAAATCCGGTTAGGGTGGCATCCATACGGTCAAAAAAGATCCGGCCGGGTTCATTCCCGTTCTGCTCTTCATAGCCAATAAAGCCATTTGTCAGAGAAATGGTATCGATGGACAACGGGAATTTGATTTTTGCCACCATCTCACCAGGCATCAACGGGCGCAGCAAGGTGTCGAATGGTATACGTTTATCCCGGTAAGATTCCAAATTAAATTTATCCAGATAAACCTTCCTTACATTAAGTTTCCGGTCGTCGATCAATTTCCGTAAATCAATGTCTGATAAGGTAATCCGCGGTATTTTCAACGTAATCTGGTCGGTTTGATATTTTAGTTTTCCGATGAAATCCACCCGGCTGAAATCAGGGACCATTGCCACCGAATCCAAAAATGCACCCGAGGTTCCTGTTGAGATACCAAACCTGGCAAAGCTATAGGTATACAAACTGTCGGGCGATGCCCATTTGAAACCCGGTGCCGATATTGTTATGTCATCGGCGTTGAACAACGGTGCACCGGCCGGGTTTGCCTGAGTGGCAGAATCAACGCGGAACCGGGTAATATCAATCATCACATCAGCCAGTGAATAGGCAAGGGTTTTATCGGGCCGGTGAATAACCAATCCTGCATTGGCTCCGGTCACCGAAACATTCCTTACAGCCAGAGTCTTCATAAACGAAGGAATTCGTAATTCGTAATTCGTAATTCGTAATTTGTCATTCGTCATTCCTGCCCCGTCCTGCTGCATCTCAATTTCAACCCTTGGATGGTCCACAAACAAACCATCCAGCCTCCATTCGTTATCAAATATCGCCTGCTCAAAGTAAAATCCATTGAACCGGATTTCGGGAATTGTGATGGTCGCCATACTTTTCCTTCCCGCAATGCCATTCAACGATTTCAGGGGTGTAACTTTTATTCCCTGCAGGATGATGTTGGCCGGATAGGAGTGAACTTCCAGGCTCCGTGCTTCCAGTGCATAAGCACTGTCGGCAATCACCGCCCTCAATGGAATTACCTTAAGCTGAAGAGAATCAAATTTAATCAATCCGTCATGAAGCCCTGGTTCAGGAAGGCGTACAGTAGCATCAACCAGCGAAAAATCTATATCTTTCAGCGAAAAATAGGATGCCTTACGATCTCCGTCTCCGTTGTAAGAAAAATTTCCGTTTCGAACAAGGCAACGACCAATTTCAAAGGCAAGGACCAAATTATTGGTTTTCAAAAGCTGGCTCTCCTCTGGTGGTCCCGCAGGGCGCAAACTGTTGTTGGCCTTTACCAGCAGCGATGGGTTGTCAAGCACAATCTGGTTGGCTTTCAGAATTTTTTCCAGGAACAGTTTCTTGTGGTTCAGCCCGGTGAGTTGAATTTTATGCAGGGAAAATTCAAAGGTCATCGGGTGCCTCCTTTTGGCCCGTGAATTAAAAATCAGGGGGTCGGCCGATTTGTAGAGTTGAATGTTGTCAGCTTCAATCAGCGAATCGCGCGTGGCAATATGGACACGGTCGGCTTGCAGGTGTTTCATGCTGTCGGGTGAAACAACCGACAAAGATTGAAGATTAAGGTCAAAATCCTTGCTGTAAAAGTACCCCTGCTCATTCATCCCATGCACCGAATCAATGAGAAACTGCTGCATGGAAAGATCAAAACTACTTGTTGCCAAAGGCATCTCTGAGTCACCCTGAGCCACTGAAAACTTTATATGCCCACGGTTGATGTCAATTTCATTTCCCCTGATCATCCACAGATATTTTTTCAACAGATCATACACCACATCATCATTATCAGCGTCGAAAAAATCCTCCGGCTTGTGGAACCTGGGATCCGGGTTTTTGGACGGTCGAAAACGGGTATAGCTAATCTCCGGTTCATTGATGATAAGCCGGTTAAAATCAAGTATCCGCCGGTTGAAGACCTTTTTCAGATCGATTCCGGTAAAAAGGAGCTGCGGCAAATTGATGCGCATCAGGTTGGATTGGTTGCCCTCCTGTAACTGGTTTTTTTTCGCATTTGGAAAAATGGAAGCTAAGTATACCTGTATCAGTGATTTTCGTGTGGAAAAGTTGATTGCAAACGCATTGACACTATGAATGCCATCGCGTAAAAGGAGTGAAATCCGTTCCAGGTCAAGTTCAATGGCATGGGAATAGAAAATTCGCGATTGATCTGAATACGAAACAGAGTCGAGCCTGAATTGATTAAGCTCAAGATCTACTTTGCCAATGCGTAATTCAGGTGTTGAATTGTTTGCACTGGCATAAAACTCGAACGACCCGTTGTTCAATCGCAGCGTGTCAATCGCAATAAAACGGAGTTGTTGGGCCACCACTGTATATAGCCCGGAAAGCGATATTTTTTTCTTCGGTTTTTTACTTATCCCTGTTCCGGCAGAAGAATGGGTCCGGTAAACCTGAATGAAGAAATCGGTCAGGTTAACCGATGAAATTTCAACCTCCCGGTCTGTCATGGCGCGGTAAAGGTCAACTCCTTTGATTGAAAATGCGGGAAGTTCAATCCGGAACAAATCGCCGCTGCGTATCGTTCCGATTTTTTTTGATTTGAAATCAGGAAGCAGGGATACTTTTTTTCCGTACAGGACCGATTTTGTCAGTGAGAAACCTATTTCGTCGGCTTTGAGCAGATATAAACTGTCGGCCAGTTGTGATTCGAAATTATGAACAACCAGATCTATATCCCGGGAATAAAAAACCCTTTCCTTGTTGTAATAACTGAACGGGTTAACCGATACATCCCTGAGTACCGTGCTGAATTCATATTTTCCCGTCATCTGGCTGCCTGTTTTCGCCCCGAAAGTGGTAAAAATAAATCCATGGTTGACTTTGACCGAATCAATATGAAAATCGTTGAAGAAATCGGAAACAGCCGGATAAAGATCTTCATAAATTACCCGCCACTTACTCTGTCTGGCCGTTACCGTATCCGGAAAACCAACGATACTGATCAAAGGCCGCTGTACCGTCAGTTGCCGGAAATTGATCCGTTTCCCGGCGTAGATCTGTCTGAAATGAACTTTATCGATGGTAAGGGAGGAAAAAGAGATGCTGTATAACGCCCTGGCAACCTTCCCTTGTGCCTTGAGCCGCTGGTATTGCGCTTCATTGGGGATCAATTCAAAACTGTCGAGCACCACCTTGCCTGTAAGAAGGTTCACATGTAACTTTGTAAAATCGGCACGGTACAACCCGTTGCTGGATTGCTGAATTTTTTCCTGAAGATACTTTCTCAATATCCGGTCACCATAATAGTTGAATCCCAGGAAAATCCCCACCATTGAAATCAGTAGCAGAAACAACAGAACGGATAAAATTTTCCACCCGAGATGCCTCCTGCGTTTTTTCTGTGATACAATGTTTTGACTTTCCAGTTCGTCCATTCATCAACCTATTGGTGTATCAAAGGTATACATTTTCATGGTTCAGCCGAAATGACTAATTTTGCAGGAAATGGGTAAACTGGTAAACTGGTAAGCCAATGATGCCGGATAGGAGTTTGTTCACCTGTTCACCCGTTCACCATTCCATCAAACCCTAACCAACCAATGGACTACAACTTTCCCGAAATCGAAAAAAAATGGCAAAAATACTGGGTTGATCACAAAACCTTTAAAACGCATGCTGATCCTGCCAGGCCAAAATTCTATGTGCTCGACATGTTTCCCTACCCTTCCGGCGCCGGACTGCATGTGGGACATCCATTGGGATACATTGCCTCCGACATTTACTCACGCTATAAACGGCTGAAAGGCTTCAACGTACTGCATCCCATGGGATATGATGCTTACGGGCTGCCTGCCGAACAATATGCCATTCAAACCGGTACCCATCCGGCAGTGACCACCGAAATAAATGTAGCCCGGTATCGCGAACAGCTGGACAAAATCGGATTCTGCTACGATTGGGACCGTGAAGTGAAAACATGTGATCCCGATTACTATAAGTGGACCCAATGGACTTTCATTCAAATTTTCCATCATTGGTATAACAACAAAACCAAAAAAGCTGAACCAGTTTCCGACCTGATAAAAATTTTTGAATCTGATGGAAACGGCAAGGTTGAGGCCTCCATGACCCAAAACTGGTTTAAAGATCTGATAAAAAAGGATGCCTCGTTTGGTGAATCGTGGGATGGCCTGTTTTCGTCAGCTCAGTGGAAAGCATTTACAGAAAAACAGCAGCATGAAATCCTGATGAACTACCGCCTGGCATACCTCTCGGATGCGATGGTAAACTGGTGCCCCGAACTGGGAACCGTGCTGGCCAACGATGAAGTTGCCAATGGATTTTCGGTGCGTGGCGGCCACCCGGTCGAGCGCAAACTCATGCGCCAGTGGTTCCTTCGCATCACGGCTTATGCGCAACGCCTGCTTGACGGGCTCGGGGCAGTCGACTTTTCCGATTCGCTCATTGAGATGCAGCGAAACTGGATCGGACGCTCGGAAGGTGCAGAAATTCATTTCCCCATCCAGGGCCTGGAATTGACCCTCCCTGTTTTTACCACCCGTCCGGATACCATTTTCGGTTCGACCTTCATGGTTCTGGCTCCCGAACATGAACTGGTTGCGAAGATTACCACACCGGAGCGCCGGGACGCCGTTGACAAGTACCTGCAACTGGCTAAAAACCGCTCCGAGCGTGAACGCATGTCCGAGGTAAAAAAAGTGACCGGCGAATTTACCGGTGCATATTGCCTCAACCCTTTCAATGGCAAACCCAGCCCTGTGTGGGTGGCCGATTATGTATTGGCTGGTTATGGCACGGGCGCCATCATGGCCGTTCCGGCACACGACAGCCGCGATTACGATTTCGCAAAGCATTTCGGCCTTCCCATCGTGGAAGTGGTGGCAGGTGGCGATATTTCCCAAAGTTCGTATGATGCGAAGGATGGTGTGATGATCAACTCCGGCTTTATCAACGGACTGCAGGTGAAAGCGGCTATCAGCGCTGTGATCAATCGTGTGAAGGAAATGGGTATTGGAAATGGCACCGTCAATTTCCGCCTCCGCGATGCAATTTTCAGCCGGCAGCGCTACTGGGGCGAACCCTTCCCGGTTTATTTCAAAAATGGCATTGCCTGCACGCTCGATGAGAGCGAACTACCTCTCCGGCTTCCCGCGGTTGACGCATACTTGCCAACGGAAACAGGCGAACCACCCCTGGCACGTGCGAAAAACTGGACGACCAAAGAAGGCTACCCGCTCGAAACCAATACCATGCCCGGATTTGCCGGCTCCAGCGGCTACTACCTCCGCTACATGGATCCCCGCAACGACAGGGAGTATTTCTCGAAGGAGGCTGTGAACTACTGGCAGGATGTCGATCTTTACATTGGCGGCGATGAACATGCCACCGGGCACCTGATCTATTCCCGCTTCTGGAACAAATTCCTGTTCGACATCGGCATGTCGGTAAAGGAGGAGCCTTATAAAAAGCTCATCAATCAGGGAAAGATCCAGGGAAGATCAAGTCTGGCTTACCGCATCAAAGGAACAAATACCTTTGTTTCGGCCGGGCTGAAGGATCAGCATGAAACCACCGAAATGCATGTCGATGTAAGTATTGTTGATAACGACATTCTCGATACAGAGGCGTTTTGCCGGTGGCGTCCCGATCTCGCCGGATCGCTGTTCATCCTGGAGGATGGCAAATACCATTGCGGGTATGCGGTGGAGAAAATGTCGAAATCGCTCTACAATGTGGTCAACCCGGATTATCTGATTGAAAAATACGGCGCCGACACTTTCCGGCTTTATGAAATGTTCCTCGGACCACTGGAACAGTCGAAGCCATGGGATACAAATGGCATCGAAGGGGTTTTCCGCTTTATCCGCAAGTTCTGGCGGTTGTTCCACGACGACCTGAATAATTTCCGCGTGACCGGTGAACCAGCCGAAGCAGCCGAACTGCGTGTATTGCATAAAACCATTAAAAAGATACAGGAGGATATCGAACGGCTTTCGTTCAACACAGCCGTTAGTTCCTTTATGATCTGCGTAAATGAACTTACCGACCTGAAATGCCACAAACGCGCCATCCTCAGTGACCTGGTTGTGCTGATGGCTTCTTATGCCCCTCATATTGCCGAGGAATTATGGAATCTGCTTGGACATACGGGTAGTGTTTCAGTGGCAGTTTTTCCGCAATTCAACCCCGGCTACCTGGTTGAAAACACGTTCAAATACCCGGTTTCTTTTAATGGCAAGACACGTTTTACCATGGAGTTACCCACCAATCTTACGGTTCCCGAAATTGAAAAAGCGGCATTGGAAGCCTCTGAATCTGAAAAATGGCTGCAGGGTAAACCACCCCGTAAAGTAATCATCGTACCGGGGAAGATCATTAACATCGTCATCTGATCGGTAGAAACCAACCCATCACCGGACAAACACCCAGCATGGTCGATTTGTATTCAATTCATTTGGATTTTAACAACATCTGTCGTTACTTTGTATTTGGATTTCAACAACATCCAATGAAGAAAAAGTACAAAATCCTGATCCATGTTGCCTTCTGGATATACATGTTCAACCAGATCCTGTTGGGTATTGCCATGTTGTCAGGAGAAAAATCGTACGATCCGTTTTCGGAATTAACAATTTATCCTTTTACCAGTTTCATTACGTTTTATGCTTTCTACTTCACTTATGGGTTGTTCTTCACCAGAAAAAACAAACTTTTTCCAGCCCTCACCCTGATTGCTGTCATGATCATCCTCGTCCCATTCCGGGTGGGAGTTGAATACCTTTTCTATAAATATATCGGCTATAATCACATAAAGTCCACTGAAATGTTAGTCGTCGACCGTGGCTGGTGGTTTAACTCCGTTCGCCTGGTCACCATTTATGGAATTTATGCCCTCCTGATCCAGCTGGCCATTGGATGGTTTGATACGCAGAAACTGAAAACCGAACTGATACTGGAAAAACAATCCGGTGAACTGGCATTGCTGCGGTCGCAGATAAATCCGCATTTTTTGTTCAACACACTAAACAACATCTATTCGCTGGTTTATAAAAAATCGGAAGATGCACCCGAAGCAGTGATGAAAATGTCGTCGATCATGCGATACATGCTTTACGATGCAACCACCGATAAAGTCCTGCTGGAAAAAGAGATCGAATACCTTAAAAGTTTTATTGAACTGGAAAAACTCCGTATCAGGCACAAAGATTTCGTGGAGTTGAATATTTCAGGTAATGTAGAGGGACGGACCATAGCACCGATGCTGCTCATCCCATTCGTCGAAAACGCTTTTAAACACGGCACCCGGACGGTAACAACTCCGGGAATCCGCATCAATCTGTCCATCGGGGAGCACCAAATTATGTTTGATGTCAGCAACCATGTGAGGAAACAGGGAACGATCAATAAAGACAAGATTGGTGGAATCGGTTTGACCAACATCCGGCGCAGGCTTAATCTGCTTTACCCTGGCAAACATCAGCTTGAAATCAGCACAACCGACGACTTATATAATGTTCATTTAACCCTGAGAATATGAAAATCAACTGTATCGCCATCGATGACGAACCCCTGGCACTCGACATCATCAAGGATTACTGTTCAAAAGTAGCCTTCCTGAACCTTCTGAGAACGTTCGACAATGCCATTGAATCCATTGAATTTATCCGGTCAAACAAAGTTGATTTGATCTTCCTGGATATTCAAATGGAGGAATTGACCGGGATCCAGTTGCTGAATGCACTGAAACACAGGCCTGCGGTAATTTTCACAACGGCCTATGAACGATACGCCATCCAGGGCTTTGAACTTGATGTGGTCGATTACATGCTGAAGCCCATCTCTTTTGAAAGGTTCATCAAAGGTGTGAACAAAGCATGCGAACGATTGCAAATTGACCCCGACGCTGACAAACCGGAAAACAGCAAGGCAAAACCTGCGGAACCTTCTTTTTTCTTTGTGAAAACCGAAACCCGCATGGAGCGCATTGAAAACAACGATGTTCTTTATGTGGAAGGGATGGGCGATTACTGGCGGATTGTGACAAAAACACGAAGGATCATGACCCTGATGAACGCCCGGAAACTGGAAGAGGTTTTACATGAACCACAGTTTTGCCGGGTTCATAAATCCTTTTTTATTGCACTGGATAAAATTGAATCGATCGAACGGAACCGGATAAAAATCGGGGATCAGTATATTCCCGTTAGTGAAACCTACCACAAGGCCTTTTTCGACCTGGTGGAGCGGAAGAAACTGGCGTGAACAAAAGCTGGCCCTACTTTATTACCTTCTTCAACTCCTCCACCGTATTCGGCGATGCCACGATTTCCTTGGTTTTTGCATCAAGCAAAACCATCACCGGGGTTGCCAATACATAAAAATCACTCGCCTCTTTGCTGCGAACGCCCTCTTTGGCATGAAGGTGTTTCCACCCGTCAAGTTTTAAAATCTTCTGCTCCCACAATTTCACCTCCGATTCGGTTTCATCAAGGCTCACCGCCACAACCTTGATCTTCTGCTGCACTTCCGCCTGATGTTGCCATGGGTATAACATATCTACCGTTTCCACACAATGGCTGCATCCTGCCGACCAGAACAGGAGAAGGATGTATTTGCATGGCGTTTCGGTTTTATACAGTTCAAAAGGATTGCCATCCGGATCTTTCATGGAAATATCGGGTGCTTTGCTCCCAATCACAAGGGTTTCCATCCCTTTCAGCCGGCGTTCTATCTCCTGCCTTTTGGATGTAAGACATTTGGGATCATTCAGATAAGGCTCCAATACTTTCATGCCGGCATCTATTCCATTTGATTCATAGCCTCTGTAAAAATAATCAACCATCCAGCCATAAATCAGCGGATCGCCGTTTTTGGCCTTTTCAATGGCGTTTCTTCCCGCGGCAGGGAACAATGAATCACGTAAAGCAGTAGTTGTAGATAACTGGCCATACAGATTGACGTAATTGTCCATCCATTTGTTGATGTTGGATGTTTTTATCAGCAGGGGATCCTTAAAATCCATGCCGTCGAAATAGTGGTTGATCAGGCTGCGGATGCGGTCGGTTTCACTGCCTTTCAGGGATATTTCCGGCACAAACTGAAACCCGTACATGTTGCTTACAAACAGCTTTTTATCCTGTTGGGTCCTGGTTTTCAGCCATTGGTTGAAATTTTGCCGGCGTTGTTCATATTCTTTAACGCCTTGCTGGTAAAACGCTGATTCAGTGTCGTCATAATTCATCAGGAAATTCTGCAGCAGCCCCAGCTTTTCTTTTTGCTTGCCATTCTCCTTTGAAAACTGAATAAACGTGGCATTTTCCAGTTCCCCTTTCTGAAACCAGGTGCTGTCGCCATTGTTGCAATATTTCGGGCTTACCCACAGTTCAAGAGCCTGCTCATAAACAAAGATGCTTTTCTCAGAAGGGTAAGGGGTGCTTGACTCATTTTCTTTGTAGTCGAACCGTAAAACAAATTCTCCAGGCAGGTTCGCTTTGGGAACAACAATTTTGGTTGACCCGCCATCTTTTATCCCTGGCACCTCCACAATGGGTTTATAGGTTTTTGACGCCGACATGCCTAACAGGCTTATCTTACTTTCGTAAACTCCCCTGAGGTGGATGGTAATCGTAATATCTCTGGTCTGTGCAAACCCTGATAAAGGGAAAACCATCCATTGCAGCACAAAAATGAAAATGACACTGTTGATAAAAAATGCTCGTTGCTTTACCATATCCATATTTTTGCACAAATATACAATCAGATGACCAATCCTGAAATTATTTTAATGCGGGAAGGAAAATTTGTCGAACAAACAGGCCGTTAAGCTTCGCATTTAACAACTTCCGGAATGACCTGAACGGTTAATTTTGTCTGAGGCAACGGATAGAGAAGCCGTCCGCTTTGGGAAGGTTGCTCGGGTAAAGGTTCAGACTATAGAACCACAGAAACATGCCTGAGGAGTTATAGTTCTGCGTACCACTCCAGTAAAAACCGTAATAACCCCGATAATAAAGTAAACCATCCGTGCAGTATATATTTCCTGCAGCGTGTATTTTCAACCCTGAGTTCCATGGGCCGTTCCAATTATTCCAACCTCCGGAGTTGATCACATTTTCCCATTCCGTAATAGTTGGTATTCTCCAGCCCCCGCCAAGTTCCATGTTACAGGGATCATTGCCCTCAACCCAATCGGAGTTTTCGCTGATGTTGGTTATCGTCCAGAATGGGGTAACGTTTGTTTGAATAGTTTTATACCCCTGCTTGCGGTTAAACTGCCAGTACCAGCCTGCCGAGGCCTCCGAGGTGTCTTCAATAGCCGTTGCCTGATGACTGGCACCAAGATTTCTGGTAATCCAGCATTTTACAGGTTCCCCGGGAATATTGGTCACAGTGCCATACGTGACTGTTTTATTAACCGGTGCTACGTTTCCTGCTACATGGTTTATGGTGAGGGAAGAACCGCAGGAAAATGGTGCAATGCTCCCGGGACCGTATAAAATTTCCTTCCACGTTGAGTTATTGGAAAGATACGCGTAAAACTTGTTGTCGGTCGTACAAAACACCAGCAGTCCATTGACCGGATTCAGGATAAGCGAAATCTGCGTTTGGGTCATTCTGGGGATCAAAGCGCCCCTGGTGGTCGATTTAACATCCAGCATGGATGAATTGTCGGGGATGGAGCCATCGGTGTTCACGGCTACCTGGGCAACCAATGTGTTGCCGAAAATCAGAAGAATGATGCTGAAAAATGCGATTTTTTTCATCTGTGGCTTTTTTTAAAGGTACAATATACGTCATCATTTGCCTGATGATGCGCTGTTATATTTTACACAACACATAAATTTTTCCTATT
The DNA here is from genome assembly GCA_903875045.1 of uncultured Bacteroidales bacterium. GTDB lineage: Bacteria > Bacteroidota > Bacteroidia > Bacteroidales > FEN-979 > CAIVAT01. The sequence continues at coordinate 57,811 of CAIQUS010000173.1, read as the reverse complement.
GTGCGATAAATAAGTTTATGAACTTGTTTATCATGCAGGTGAATAAAATATGATACCGTTTCACTACACTTTATTCAATAAATACCTAAGGATCGTGAAACACTTAACAATCAGAAATATTTCATCAGGTTGGAATTTGTCATCACATTGTCGGGCCTTGAGTGGAAATGTTCTCAGTGTGGACAAAAAAAACATTTCGACAAAAACAAAACTTTCCGAAAAATATGCCGGAATGCTGCCAATTAAAATTGCTGAGGATTTACAAAACCATATTGAACAAAGTCGCAACGAATGGGACAGCAAAAGAAGCCACCCGATTGCTTGCTGATTTCATGAATGATTCGATTGTCTTTGGCTTGTCTGATGAAATAGTAGAACACACTATTGACATAAGAAAAGCGCATAAAGTAAAAACACCTTTTGAATTTTGAAATGTCAATGCGATTATATTATAATATTAAAATAACGTCAACAGATTGACATATTACAAATAATATATTATCTTTGCATAAATAAAGCTGGGATAATGGAAAAGCTGGTACAAAAATTTTATGAAAAATACGCCTTTGTTCAAACTGAAATTGTGCGGGAATTTATCAATGAAATTGATTGGTCTAACAGAATTATAGGCATCAAAGGAAGCAGAGGTGTTGGAAAAACGACCTTAGTTTTGCAATATATTAAACAGAATTATGCTCCTGACAGCAGCGTTCTTTATGTTAGTTTAGATAATTTATACTTTTCTGACAATAGGCTTTATGACTTAGCCGATGTATTTTATAAAAAAGGCGGTAAGTTATTGGTGATTGATGAAGTACACAAATATGCAAACTGGACAACAGAAATAAAGAATATTTACGATGATCTATCTGATTTGAAAATAATTTTCACAGGTTCGTCATTATTACATCTCCGGCAAACAAAAGTTGATTTAAGCCGTAGAGCAGTGGTGTACGAAATGCCAGGACTATCGTTCAGAGAATATTTGCATTTTCAAACCAATCTCAAATTTCCAATATTAAGCCTGGATGAAATTCTGAACAATCATATTCAGTTATCGGTTGGGATCATTCAAAAAATAAAACCTCTCGCTTTTTTCGAAGATTATTTGAGACATGGATACTACCCGTTTTTCAAAGAAAGTTTATCATCCTTTCACCAAAAACTCAGCGAAATAATACTAACAGTGTTGGAGGTTGACATTCCTCAATTTGCATTTATTCAAACTGCAAATATTATTTATCTGAAAAAACTGTTAAGAATTGTCAGCAGTTCAGTTCCTTTTAAACCCAATATGAACGGTTTGAGTTCGCGGACAGGAATAAGTTTAAACACGATGAAAACATATATCGGTTTACTAAATAATGCTCAATTGGTGCAGTTGCTTTATATGCCTGACAAAGGAATAAACAGTCTGAACAAACCTGAAAAAATTTATCTCAATAATTCAAATCTGATGTATAATCAAGGTGAAGAAAATGTAAATATTGGAAATATCAGAGAAACATTCTTCTTCAATCAGGTCAATGTGAAGTACAAAATAAATGCATCGAAAAATGCTGATTTCCTGATAGCGGATAAATACACTTTCGAAATAGGAGGAAAAAACAAGCAAACCAAACAGATAAAAGATATTCTGAACTCTTATGTGGTAAAAGATACTATTGAAATAGGCTCTGACAATATTATTCCCCTCTGGATGTTTGGTTTTTTGTACTAAAATTTGCACGAATTCGGCTAATTCTTATTGCGGTGTTAAAGCTGAATAAGATAGCCGGAGAGGCTTTCTTTTCGATCAAGCCCGGGTTTTTTGCGGATATGATGCCGGGTAATATCAATGGTTGCCAATCAGTATTTCATCACTTTTACAATCTCCGGCTGCCCCTCCGATTGAACTTGTACCAGATAAATCCCGGCAGGCACACCTGTAAGAGGAAGTTGCCGGATACCCTCACCTCTCATCCATTGCTGATGAACAGGTTTCCCGCTCATATTGTATATGCTTACGAATACCTCTGCCGGGGTTTTGGTTTGATCAAATTCGATCATGATAAAATCACTGGCCGGGTTTGGATAGATTCTGATCCGGTTTATTTTCAGATTCTGATCAGCAGGCTGGGGATCATCTGCGCTGTTTTCAGGGTTTTCGACAAGTGGTTTAAACGCGGAACCGCAATAGGCGGAAGTTGTGGTGATATATGCATGCAGATATCCACCGCTCAATACCTTCGTCACAGGTTTAAGCAGGACTTTTTGACCTGAAATGAAGGTTGCTGTACCTCCGCCTTCAACTTTTACAGTGGTCCCGTCACCTGCCACCGTGATCGTTTGAGCGGCATTGAAACATTTATCGGTACCTGCGGCGATGGTTGTATTGCTGACCTGTAAATTTGACAAAACTGCAGCATACAATCCTACATCGTTTATGTTACAGGAATCCCAGTCGGAGGTGAATTGCCACCAGTTGGTCATATAATTCGAATTATATGGAATTGCGGAACAGTAGCCGGGCATATTCTGCATCCAGTAAATATACCATTGTGATTCTGTTAATTGTGGAAAATTATAGCCTGCAGGCCAGGCATAACTCAAATTGCCCCAGGTATTCACATTGACCCATTTCTTTTGTCCGACAGCCGGTTTCCAGTCTTCAATGTCACTCTGAACAAGCGTTGTGTTCAGGTAATCATAATCTGCTGTCGTATTGGGCGGATGGTGACAATCTCCGGCACGGCCCAATGGTGGCGTGGAGTAGTTCTCCCCCCATCCGCTGAAATCATGAACGAAGAGGTTATAGTTGCCATCCTGCTGCTCTGCAGTATATTTATAAATCGATTCCAGCTGATGGCCATGGTTGTGAACAGCTTCAGCCTGGGATCTCCGAAAATTATAACAATACACCACCGCTGTTTTCGAAGCGATAGGAATATCATTTGGAAACCTGTGGCTGTTGGAAATATCTCCTGTTACCGGACTTGCCATGTTAGATTCAACAAATTCCACGTAATTTTGAGGTAGATGAATCGCCGGATTATAGGAAGGCCAGCCCGGCATGGCACATTGTCCAAACCAAATCCAGATCTCTTCTACACCGTTTGCTTCAATATATTGCTGAAGTCCGAAATCGTTGTAAACATGTATGAAATCAGGTTCATATACCGGATATCCGCCGGCGGTACCAAGCTGAAAGGTACTACTGATCGGGATTTGATCATATATCGTCCAGAATTTCAATACCTTATATCCCAAATATGGAACCGCGGAAGGATCTTTATATCCATGGAATTTTGAACCCTCCTCCAGGGAAAACTTTAAACCGGCAAGATATTTATCGATATTGGCTTTCAGTTGTGTGAGGGTAATGTAGCCTAAATCCCAATAATCCGTTGCTTTCGCAACATCAAGGTTCATTCCATCTGTTGTTGGTAAATACCTCAGAATGACCACTGGAACGGTTTTCACATGACCGGCGACCGGCGTGGCCAGGTATGGGTTAACCGGTTCATCAACAATGCTCCCGGGAATAACCTGAGAATACAGTGTATAACCAAATGCAAAAAACACAACGATAAAAAAACAGGATTTCTTCATGGTTTGCTTTTTTGTTATATGAACACGAAAAATCAGGAGACCCAATCATAATCCATTTGCTTGCGGGCCAGGTCGATGCGCTTCACCCTGATTTTGAGTTTATCGCCAAGTTTGAACCGGTAACCATGCCGCTGACCGATGATCTGGTAATTCTCCTCATCGAGATAATAGTAATCATCTTCCAGGTCGCGCAGCCGGATCATCCCCTCACATTTTGTTCCGATAATTTCAGCAAAAATACCCCACTTGCTCACGCCGGAAATGAGGGCGTCAAATTGCTGTCCTACTTTATCCAGCATATATTCAGCCTGTTTGTATTTCACCGACATCCGCTCGGCATCTACCGCCCGGCGCTCCATCTCCGAAGCATGCTCACACATCGGTTCGTAAACTTCTTTGGAAACCGATGGAGCGTGGTTCATGTAATCGAACAATAACCGGTGGACCATCAGATCGGGATAACGGCGAATGGGCGAAGTAAAGTGCGAATAAAATGGAAATGCCAGACCATAATGGCCGATGTTATTGGTCGAATAATACGCCTTTGACATCGTACGGATGGCAATGGTTTCAATCATCGTCTCGGTTCCGGTTCCCTTGATGTCGCTGAACAATTTGTTAAATGAGTCGGCCAGCGATTTTTTTGAACTGATTTTCAGTTTATAGCCAAGCCTTTCCACAAATTGTGTGAAATTTTCCAGCTTCTCCGGATTGGGGGTATCATGAACCCGGTAAACAAAGGTCTTTACCGTTTGGTTTTCCCTCTTTTTCCCGATATATTCAGCCACTTTGCGGTTGGCCAGCAGCATGAAGTCTTCGATCAGTTTATTGGCATCTTTCATCTCCCTCAGATAAATGCTCACCGGCCTGCCAAGGTCATCCAGTTTAAACCGTACCTCCTGGGTTTCAAAATTAAATGAACCCTTCTGAAAACGATCCTGACGGAGTTTTAACGCCACTTTGTTCAGAACGGCTATCTCCTGTGCAAATTCACCTGTTCCCGATTCGATGATCGCCTGAACCTCTTCATACGAAAACCGCCGGTTCGACTTGATGACGGTTTTCCCAAACCACTCTGAATAAATTTTTGCCTTTTCGTCCATTTCAAATACAGCCGAAAAGCACAAACGGTCCTCCCCCTGCTTTAGCGAACACAAGCCATTCGACAACCGTTCAGGAAGCATGGGAATGGTCCGGCCCACCATATAAACCGATGTTCCTCGCTCGATGGCCTCCTCTTCAATGGCCATTCCGGGTTTCACATAATATGACACATCGGCAATATGTACCCCTATTTCCCAGTGGCCATTGTCCATCGCCCTCAATGAAATGGCATCGTCAAAATCCTTCGCATCCTCGGGGTCGATGGTGATGGTGAAAATCTGCCGGAAATCCTTTCGCTTACTGATCTCGGTCTCAGGAATTGCATCAGGAAATGAAGCCGCTTCCTTCTCCGCCTGGGGTGAAAAGGATAATGGAAAATCTATCTCCGCCAGAATCGATTGCATCTCCACCCGGTTATCTCCCGGTTTTCCAAGGACCTCCTTGACCTCGCCAAACGGATTGGCCGACTGGGCAGGCCATTCAGTAATGACAACGACAACTTTTTGCCCGTTTTTTGCCCCGTTCAATTTTGAAATGGGAATGAATATATCTACCGGCATGGTGGCGTTATCCGGTTTTAAAAAAGCAAAATTTTTGGATGTCTCAATCGTACCGACAAATTGCTTTTTATTCCGCCGAAGGATCTCAGCAATCTCTCCTTCCAGTTTATGCCCTTTCCTCCTGGGAAAAATAAACACCTTCACTTTGTCGCCATGCAGGGCATGGTTTGTATTGGTGGCAGCAATGAAAACATCTTCCGATTTATCCTCCGGGATCACGTAAGCCTTTCCTGTCTGTTTCATGTCAACAGTCCCGGAAATTGTCGTAACAACCTCTTTGGTGTACCGCTCACTCTCCTGGTTGATCTGGTATTTACCCCGCTTGCTCAAAGCAAGTTCCTGTTTTTTAAACAACTGCCCGATGATCAGGCTGATCAGGTCCTTGCTAGCACGGTCCTTGATGCCAAGCCTCCCCGCCACCTGTTTGTAGTTGAAACTGCTGTACGGGTTGTTCAGGAAAACATCCAGCACCGATTTTACAAACGTGTTCTTCTCACTCCCGCTTAAACCTTTTTTCTTTGCCATACGTTCAATAATAAAATTGTCTTTGGGTGATTTTACCCTATGATAATTCCGCACCTGCGGCGCGGTAAACCGGGTTTACTGCTAATATACTACCAGAATGCAGCTCCCATCGAGCTTTGTCTGTTATGCCCTTTTCCCGCCCACTTGCCCACTCGCCCACTCGCCCACTTGCCCACTCGCCCACTCGTCACTCGTCATTCGTAATTCGTAATTCGTAATTCTTCCCCCCCGGGATCGCCGCCAGCAACATCCTCGTATATTCCGACTGTGGATTCGCATACACCTCATCCGCCTCTCCCGTCTCCTCAATTTTTCCGTTTCTCATCACGATCAGCCTGTCCGACATAAATTTTACAACCGACAGATCATGGGAAATAAAAATATACGTAAGTCCAAAGTCCTTTTTTAAATCATTCAGTAAATTCAACACCTGCGCCTGAATGGAAACATCGAGCGCCGAAACCGACTCATCGCAAATGATCAGCCGTGGCTCAACAGCCAGCGCCCGCGCAATGCAGATCCGCTGCCGCTGACCACCCGAAAACTCATGCGGATACCGGTAGTAATGTTCCGGCTTCAGTCCAACCTTCTCAAGCAACTCCATCACCCTGGCTTTTCTGTTTAACTCGTTTCCATGCAGACCATGAATTTTCATCGGTTCAAGAATGGCAGGGCCGATGGCAAGCCTGGGATTCAAAGATGAATATGGATCCTGGAAAATAATCTGAAGATCCTTGCGCAATTTTTTAAGGTTACCGGCTGTAAGCTTCGTAATATCCTGCCCCTGGTAGATGATTTTTCCCTCAGTGGCCGGGATAAGTTCAAGTACAACCCTTGCCAGGGTGGTTTTTCCGCTTCCCGACTCCCCAACAATTCCAAGGGTTTCACCTGGATAAACCAGGAAGTTTGCTTTGCTGAGGGCAGAAAACGATCCGAATTGCTTGCTGAGTTGCTCAACAATCAAAATTGGTTCGGATGCATAAAGATGCTCATGTGCTGTTTTACGTTGCTGCGGCGTAATGACTCCTTCCGAATCAACGCGCTCATCAGCCATGTATTTTTCAATGGTTGGAAGGCGGTTCAACCGCACATCGAGTGGCGGACGGCACGCCAGCAACCCACGGGTATAGGGATGTTGCGGCTTTTGAAAAATGTCGGCAACCCTGCCTTCCTCCACAATTTTTCCTTTGTTCATCACCAAAACCCTGTCGGCAAAACCCGCCACGATCCCCAAATCATGGGTAATAAACAGGATGCTCATCTTTCTGTTTACCTGCAGGCTTTTCATCAGGTCGAGAATGGTTTTCTGAACAGTCACGTCGAGTGCCGTGGTTGGTTCATCGGCAATCAAAACATCAGGGTTGCATGCAATGGCCATGGCAATCATGACACGTTGCTTTTGTCCGCCCGACAGTTGATGGGGATAGGATTTGAAAACATCCGCCGCCCGGGGAAGCATTACCTCATTGAACAAGTCGAGTACTTTTACCTGTGCCTGCTTTTTAGTATAGGCCAAATGGATTCTCAAACTTTCCATCACCTGGTCACCGCAGGTAAAAACCGGATTCAGCGAGGTCATCGGCTCCTGGAAAATCATGGAAATCGATCGCCCCCTGATCTTCTGCATAGCCCGGTCATCAAGCATCAGGAGATCCTGAACATGCCCTTCGCGATTCCTGAAAAATATTTTTCCACTTGATATGTTTCCGGGTGGTGTGGGGATCAATTTTAACACCGCCAGGGCTGAAACTGTTTTTCCCGAGCCCGATTCTCCCACAACGGCAAGGGTTTCCGATTCATTCAACCGGAACGATATGTGATCAACAACGGTAAGTTCCTGGTGACCGGATGTAAAACTTACGGCTAAATCCTGAATGTCAAGTAAAGGCAGAGATATCATTCCCCGGGGAAATTTTAATCAAACCTACATGATTTTTTTTGAATGTTGATCGATTGTTGAAAAATAACCCCTGTAAAACGTATTACCTTTTTATAATTTCCCGATTAAGCTAAAATAAAAGCCATGATCTATCTCAGCGATTTCGTTTCACTGATTTTTCCGCGAATCTGTGCCGCCTGCGGCAACAGTTTGTGGAAAAATGAAGAGGGAATATGCCACTCCTGTGAGTTTCATCTTCCGAAAACCAATTACCACCATGATCTGGAAAATCCGGTTACACACCTTTTCTGGGGCCGGGTGAAAATCGAGACCGGGGCTGCCTTTCTTTATTTCAACAAAGGGGGTAAGGTGCAGCGGTTGGTACATCAGCTCAAATATAAGGGAAGGAAGGACATTGGTATTTTCCTTGGGGAACAATATGGCCTGACCTTAAAATATGCACCAGGTTTCAATTCAGCGGATGCCATCATTCCCGTACCGCTTCACAAGAAAAAATATATGCAGCGGGGGTATAACCAGAGTGAGCAATTTGCCATCGGGCTTGCCGGGCCAATGAACATTCCGGTAAACAGACATCTGCTCACCCGTTCGAAAGCCACCGACACGCAAACCAGAAAATCACGCTTCAGCAGGTATCAGAATGTAAAAGAAATTTTTCATGTAAGCCGACCGCAGGATTGGACGGGGAAACACCTGATCCTGGTTGACGATGTGATTACCACGGGGGCAACACTTGAGTCGTGTATTCAGGCCCTCAATGTGATTCCGGATGTGAAGATCAGTATTGCATGCATTGCAACGGCAATGATATAAAATCAAAGGCTAAAGTTTCCCGCCGACAAATACCGCCCTTTTTATTTTCCTTACGGTCCCAACCGGATGCACAAGTTCAACCAGCAACACATAAATCCCCATTGGGGCTTTGGTTCGCAAAACCGTCATCCCATCCCACATAAAAACACCTTTACTGCCAATCAGAACATGATTCGCAAGTTGCCTCGTCAACCGTCCTCTTGAATCATAAACGGCCATATTCACTGCAAAATCCGGTTCATTCACCCGGATGGTAACGATCAATAAATCATCGCGCCCATCATTGTCGGGCGAAAATATATCCGGCTGAACCACAACTTCCTGACTGGTTTCATCCGAAACCACCCAATGAGAATTCTGGTAGCCGGGTGTCGCAAACCACGCTGTTTCTGCTGCCGAATGCCAGTTGTTCAAGTCATCCGATGGTAATCCGGGATTGGTTCTTTCCAGTGAAACGCCTTCGGATGTTACCAGCAGGGGATAATGCATGCCGGGATTGTACTGCATCTTGTCAATGATCACCATGTTGTCTTTCCGCGCGAGAACGACCGTCCCTGTATCATCCCCGAAAACAGGGAATCCGGTCATGCCGGCAATATTTTCAGGAAACACCGGGTGATATTTGTCAATGATATCCGCCGGACTTGAGGTAAACGCAACATACTCATCCGGAAACAGCAGGTATCCTCCGGTAGTCAGTGGCATCGCATCGGCAGGAAATCCTGCGACAGTGTCTCGGTTCGAGAGGACCAGCGTTTGCAAATCGATGATTTTCTCCGACCGGTTGTACAATTCAACAAACCTGGAACCTCCACTTGCCGGATTGGATAAAATTTCATTGATCACTACATCGCAGGTATTTACAGTATCCGGAATGGCAAACCGGATCAAACGGGAGGTGTCAGCATCGTTTCCTGCACAATCGCTCATATTCCCTGATATCCGGAGGGAATATGTTACACCATTAATAAAGGCTTCCCTGAATACCAATTCAATAGAACTGAATTCCGGGGAAACCGGTATGATTCCGGCAGGCGGTGTTTCAGATGGAGTGATGATCCATTTTCCCGGGGAAAGCAGTGTAAGACTGTCCATGGCCTCAGAAAATGTTACTTTCAGCCTCAGCGAATCTGTTATAAAGGCACGCATAACAAACGGCGCCACCTCATCAGGATTCTCTTTTCCTGTTGAATTGGCCCTTCCCGGAGTACCCCCTGAAGGATCCCTGGAGGGCTCCCAGTTATCCATGCAACCGCAGGGGTTCAACGGATCTGACATTTCAAGCGACCAGCCCCCCTCCTCCTTGAAAATGCCGCGATACCAGTCAGGACTGTACGTAACCGTATGAATAACCTGCCCCCGTGGACCTCTCAGGGTGAGGGTGGTCCCTTCATTGGATAAAGAGGAGGATGAGGTGAATAAAACAGCACATTTCCCAAAACTGAGATAAGCCGTCTCCTTCACGATGAGTATATAGCCCCTGGCCGGAATCGTGATGGCCGGGAATGCCTTTGAATAACTTCCATATTTAAAGGTCCATCCTTCAAGGTTTATTGAAAAGGCAGTGCGGTTGTACAATTCCACAAACTCGCCGTTCGGCAGCCCCGCAGGAGGATCAGGATCTGCCATGATTTCGTGGATCAGGATATCAAAGGCTTTGGGCTGATAACAGGAAATCTGTACAATAGTGTCCCGCATCAGGTTCCCCGATAAATCCGCCAGATTTCGTATCTGTATTGAATCGGTGGTTCCATCTGCCATCGTATCATGCAAAAAGATTAAAACATGCTCCGGGTGCAGCAATTCCCGGGAAACCGAATCAGGCATCATTCCGTTTGACGCAAGGTTATAATTTTTCACATCTTCAGCACTTTGTATCTGCATGGGCTCTGAAAAAGATATGTGAAGAACCCTCGCATCCATTGCCTGCGTTTCAACAATCTCCGGCGGCAACGTATCATACATAACCGGCCCGACATAAAAATCATCAAAATAAAATTTCGTTGAATTGCTCAAAGTATACCGGCACATCAATCCAAACCATTGGGTCTCAGTAAAGGAATCTTCATAAAATGTTCCATCTGAAATATAGTTGTACCCGCCCGTTGTATCAATCAGGGCCTCCCAGTTTCCCGAACCATCCCGTGTGATTTTAAACCGGATCGTGTTGGTGGAATGGAGCGTTTTATAAGAGTTAAACCTGTAAACGGTCTGTTCGGTCATCCCGGTTTGTTTCATGATAAAAATAGAATCATCACTTCCGCCAACTTGCAAAAAGTAGCCTTTCACAATGGTACTTATGTTGTCCGTATCAGCAGTCAGATAAACCCTTGCATGATTATTGGCCGATGTATTCAATGAAAGTTTCATCCAGAAATTCCATTCCGTATTCATCAAACGTCCGTTCCGGGTGAACATCACAGAAGTATCGCTGCCCGTCGAATTCAAATGAAGCTGTCCGGCACCGTTGATCTCAAAACGTGAGGTATCTCCTGTCCATGCCGGATTTTCAGTGAAATCCCCGTCCGAAAAATCATCCCTGACCTGTGCCTTGGAGATCCGGGGAATGCAAACGATGAAGGCAATGCAAACAATGTAAACAATGCAATCAATGCAGTTAATGCAGTCAATGCGAACAATGGTGGGATAATACGTTTTCATAAGCCACAATTTTCCCCTTAATCCGAAATTCCCCAAAAAGTAAAACCCATGTTAATAACTTTTCCACTCGCCCACTCGCCCACTCGCCCACTCGCCCACTCGCCCACTCGCCCACTCGCCCACTTGCCCACTCGCCCACCCGCCCACCCGTCCACCTTTTTCCCTACCTTTGCCCAAAATCTCACCCAGATGAAACTCGCTATTGTCGGTGCTACCGGACTTGTTGGCCGGGAAATTCTCAAAGTTCTGGACGAACATAAAATCTATCCCGAAACCTTTATCCCCGTGGCTTCTGCCAGGTCGGCCGGTCTTCCGCTCACATTCAACCATCATCGTTATTTTATTCACACCCACGAACAGGCCATTGCCGCGAAACCCGAAATGGCTATCTTTTCTGCCGGTGCCGCCACTTCCCGGGAATGGGCACCCCGCTATGCCGCTGCCGGTGTGACCGTTATCGATAACTCTTCAGCATGGCGTATGAACCCGGAAATTCCACTGATCGTTCCCGAAATAAATGCCGCTGTCCTGACCAGGAATCATAAAATTATTGCCAACCCCAATTGTTCCACCATTCAGCTCGTGTTGGTTTTAGCGCCACTTCATGCTGCGTATCGCATCAAAAGAATTGTCGCCTCTACCTATCAGTCTGTAACCGGTACCGGGGCCAAAGCAGTAAAACAACTTGAAAATGAAAGAAATGGTATTGTCGGCGAAATGGCTTATCCCTACCCGATCGACTTGAACCTTTTCCCCCACGGCGGTGAATTTCTGGATAACGGATATACCTCCGAGGAGATGAAACTTGTACATGAAACCCACAAAATCCTTAATGACAATTCAATCCGGATCACTGCCACCATCGTCAGGGTTCCTGTATTAGGCGGACATTCTGAAGCCATCAATCTTGAATTCGAACGTGATTTTATCATTGACGATATCACAAAACTTCTCAGCAATACACCCGGCATTGTTATTCACGATGATATTAAAAATAATATTTACCCCATGCCCCTCCATGCTGCCGGCAAAGATGAAGTGTTTGTTGGACGGATCAGACGCGATGAATCACAGCCCAATTCTTTGAACCTCTTTATTGTCGCGGATAACCTGCGCAAAGGCGCAGCTACCAATGCCGTGCAGATTGCAGAATACCTGACAACAAATAATCTGATTTAGGTTGACATTTCTCAATTCACACATTGATAAATAGAGCCGCAAAATTTGTTATATATCAATTAAGTACTATCTTTGTCTGCTATTCCAAAAATTCAGGCCCAATCAGCCATATCCGATGGTAAACAAATTACATCATTCGTCCAATTGCGCCGATTGTAACTGCAAATCCTCCATCTTTAAAAATTTAAGCCCGTTTGAAATCGAACTGATCAACAGCAGCAGGTTTCAGGTGAGTTATAAGGCGGGGGAGATTATTTTTAAGCAGGGCACCCCCTCTCCGTATTTTGTTTGCGTTACCTCCGGATTGGCTAAAATATACATAGAAGGGTATGGCAAAAATTTAATCCTGGCCTTGATTAAACCCGTCGACTACATCTTTGGCCCAGGAATTTATGTCGATAACCGCCACTATTATTCCGCTGCAGCTGTTCAGGATTGCACAGCTTGCCTGGTTGATGTGACCGTGTTTAAAAAACTGATCCGCGAAAACCCCGATTTTGCCGAAGAATTTATCAAACGCGTATCGCTTCAGTCCATTTTCAATTTCGACCAGGTGATCAGCCTCACCCAGAAACAGATGCATGGCCGTATCGCAGATGTGATTTTTTACCTGGCAGATAAAATATACTGCCAGAATCCTTTTGAAATGACCATTTCCCGCCAGGACCTTGCAGACCTTTCAGGGATGTCAAAAGAGAGCGCTATCCGCATTTTAAAAGAGTTTAAAGAAGAAGGAATCCTCACCATCAATACCAACATGCTGGAGATCCTGAATATCAAACAACTTCGCCAGATCAGCGAAACAGGCTGATAAACTTATCACAATAAAAGCCCTCCTTTTTTATCCCCTTTGCATAATTCAGTAAAACAACACCCTTGAGGCGGAAAAATCGTTGAAATATTGATATATATCAACGAAGTGTTGAGATATGTCAGTTATTATATTAACAAATCTCACTGACTTATTAACAATGCCCTTCATTATCTTCAATATTTTTGTTCCCGAAACAATTTGCACAAGTTGTCTGCTGCATAAACGTATTTATTAACAAAAACTGTAAGAGTATGAAAAATGTAAGAAAATTATTTTACGCTGCCGGATTAATGGTCGGGGTGGCATGCTTAATGCTTTCTTCCTGTTCCAAGGAAGGCCCCCAGGGTCCCGCCGGTGTGAACGGAATTAATGGAGTAAATGGAACAAATGGTTTAAACGGTAAAGATGCAAATGGTTCTTGCCTGGTTTGCCATACTGTTGCCAATTTTGACGCAAAAATTGCTGAGTATCACTTATCAAAACATTATCTTGGCACTACAAGCAACCGGTTTACCAAATTCTGTGCTCGTTGCCATGTCAGCGAAGGATTTGAACAAATTCTTGGTAGCGGCTTATTTGTTGTTGCAAATGACATGCCGGCATCCAACAGAATCAACTGCACAACCTGCCATTCACACAATGGATTTGACTTTACGGGCGACACCGTTTCCCAGGTTTTGGCTACCACCTCCCCTGTGTTTTTAAATTACAATAAAAATCTTACCTCCACCGATTTTGGCAAAATCAACAACTTATGTGTACAATGCCATCAGATTCGCGGAGCCACCGCATTGGTTTATTCTGATACGACCCTTGTTCCCAAAGTTCTCAAGGCACCGTTTGATCAGCTTCCCTACTTCCCGTTTACCAATACCGACGACAATGCCACTGTTGAATATCGCGCTGGCAGAAGTTTTTCCGTTCATGATGGAAACCAGTCAAACCTCTTTTCCGGCATCAATGGATATGAATATGCAGGGAAAACCTATACCAGAACCTGGAAACATTCTGATATGTCTTGCACCGATTGCCACATGAATGAATTTGATGCTGCAACCGGCGAAGGTGGCCACACTTTATGGGTAAACAAAGCGGCATGCACGGCCTGCCACGGTTCGGATAAAATTACTCCGGTCCAGGCCCTGATTGAAGCCAAACGTATTGAACTGGCTGAACTTCTCACCACCAAAAAAATCTTTAAGAAAACTGTGAATTCCACCACAGGAGCTATTTCATATAGTGCCGTGGCCACACACGATTTCAATGGCAAACTCTATCCTACCACCCAAACCCCGGGCGATCTCTTTGCTCTCAGTTCAAGCATGAATACGGTCAGCCCTACAACAGGTCTGGTGGTTTATGACAATATTCTTAAATATGCCAAAGACAGCGATTATACCAACAGGATCGGCCGCTTATGGAAATACGGTGAATTAGGTGCCGCTTACAACTATGCCTATATCAACAGCGAATTATCAAAAGGTGCTCACAATCCTGGCTACGCACTCCAGCTTTTACAAAACTCTATCGATTGGGTTACTGCTAACTAAACTGAACTGTTTTAATTGTTCAAAAGAAATCCCGGGAAAACAATTGTTTTCCCGGGATTTCTTTTTTTTACTGACTATCCCTTTCGGTCAAGCAGGAATTCTATTCTTTGATTGAGCGCATTTGTACCAAGCGTACTTGAATTTGGCAAAACCCTTCCTATGTGGAAATACATATTATCAATAATCCTTCCCTGCTCCGTAGGAGCCGAATATTGGTAGTCCGTATGCCCCCCCGATCTCAGCGCTCCATAGGTGCGCAATTTTTTTGATTTTATAATCCGGGAAATAATTTCGCACCTACGGAGCGAATTGTTCCCAAATATCAACGTCCTACCAATATTTCGCACCAAGGGAGCGAGCTGGAACAGGCCTCCGGGGCCGGTTAATTCTGGCTTATCCGGATGGAGAATAATAATCATAGATTAGCTTGGTTTTATCCCCGGCCCAAAGGGATAGGCTGCTTTTTATAAAGGTTCAGCGTCTGTTTAGAATTCTTATTCGGTTATATTTCTTTGCGTAAACCTGTGCCGGAGGCACAAAATAAATTTAAACAGTCTCTACGGTTTTCCCGAAAAGTGCAAAAAAATTGTCTGATAATGTTTTCACAGCAACTTTATATTTTCAGTCAAAATTCGATTATCTGACGCTAAAAACAACGATCAACCTGTAATACAAATGTGTCTGTTGATATTTGTCAATGTACAATTGAGATATATCAGTTATTATATTAACAAATCTCACCGACTTATTAACAGCGGTCATCATAATCTTCGATATTTTTGTTCCCGAAACAATTTGCACAAGTTGTCTGCTGCATAAACGTATTTATTAACAAAAAAAGTAACCGTATGAAAAATGTACAAAAATTCTTTTACGCAGCCGGAGTGATGATCGCCGCTGCATGTTTAATCTTCACTTCCTGCACCAAGGAAGGCCCCCAGGGTCTTACCGGCCCCGCTGGTAAAGATGGTACCAATGGAAAAGATGCAAGTGAAACTTGCCAGAATTGCCATAAAAAAGCTGTCGTGGATGCCATTGCCACTGAATTTCAGTTGTCGAAACATTCATGGGGAGCTGCTGCATTCGAAGAAGCCGGAAATACAGCATGCGGCCCTTGCCACGAACAAAAAGCTTATGTGTATGTTTGTGAAAACAACGTCCCGGCAACCTTTACATTCAATACCACAACCAATAAATGGGTAAATGGTTATGCCACAAATGCAGCCAACGCCATTGGTGAAATCGGTTGCTTTACCTGCCACAGCAGTTTACACACAACCTACGAAACTTCGGATATTGCGTTAACCAACGTAGCTCCTGTCCCAATGACCATGAGAGGCGGATTGAAAACCATCGACCTTGCCCAGGGTGGTGGAAAAAGCAATTTATGCGTAAAATGTCACCAGCCTCGTCCGCTTACATGCGGAAATGATCCTGCTGCCAGATTGCTCAACTATGATTCTCTGATCAGCAGCCCGTTGACCGTTATGTTTGACAGTGCCGCCGGTGCGAAAAACAAGTATTTGAAACCCTCTTACAGAATGCACATTCACTACGGTGCTGTTGGTGCTTTATATGCAGGTCAGGGTGCAATCGAATTTCCTGGTACCATTCCTTATACCAACTCTCCTCATACCACAAAAGCTACCTGTCAGGATTGCCACATGGCCAGCCCGATGACGGGTGTTGCCGGCGGACATTCGTTCAATGTCAGAAATGCAATTGAAACTCCACTGGGTTCAGGTACTACCTGGAATTTCGTTGGTTGCAACATAGCCGGTTGCCATATTGATGCGCCTATTGATGCAAACAGCGTAAAATGGAAAGCCACACGTACCGAAATCAAAGGTTTGCTTGACGCTTTAGCCACAAAAATCAATGCTTGCGGCGGCGGACATAACATTCTTCACAGCGATGCCTCTGCAGCCAACCTTTGGGCTGGTGTCTCCGCCGGCAACTTTGATGGTTACCTGGATATTTATAGTGCAGGAACAAATGATGACGGTTATTGGAGGGATCCATATAACACAAGTGCCACCAACATGGCCAAACCAAAATTCCCCAAATTATTGAATGTTCAGTTGGGCGCCATCATCAACTTCCAATTCTGTTTAAGGGAGTATAGCTTAGGCATCCACAACACCTCTTATTCCAGAGCGCTTTTGACCAATTCTGTCAAAGCATTGAATGATGCAGGCTTGTAATCAGGTCTGACACCCGAAAAAGGCTTTAAGGATCTACTCCTTGAAGCCTTTTTTTAAATTTGATAACTAATGATATTTATTCATATTTTTACCTGATAACCCCTAATTTAAAATATATGCAAAAGATTAAACTGATCAATCTATTGGCCGTCCTGTTGGGAATTTTTCTGTTTGGAGCATGTGAATATGCCACCATTCAGCCGGATGCTCCTCCCCCTCCTCCTCCTCCGGGCGATTCAACCAGTTTTTCGCTTAAAGTACAGCCAATTTTCAGTAAAAGTTGTGTCATGTGTCATGCAGGAACCCAGATTCCCGACCTGCGGACTGGAAAATCGTACCAAAGTCTTTTCGATAACAATATGGTTGTTAAGTTCAATTCTGCAGAAAGCGTTTTATATAAAAAGATGCTCCCTGGTGCAAGCATGAATACTTATTCCAACACCACCGATATCGCGACCCTCAAATATTGGATCGATGAAGGCGCAAAGAACAATTAATTCCGGCATGAAAAAAGTATTCACTAAAAAAATGAAAACAATGCACACTTCTATTATTTCGACGAAAAGAATAATCCTTGCCCTGGCATTCGTGTTCTCAGGACTCGGAACAATTATAGCGCAGGACTCGATTCCTGCCGAGCCGGAAGTAACACAAAAACCTCTGGCCAAAGCTGCTTTTGAAAGCGGCATTTGTATGGACAATATCACAGTGGCAGTTCCTCCTTCAAAAACCCTCGAATTTGTATTACAGCACCGGTTCGGTACGATCCAGAATGGCTGGTCAGACCTCGGCGGGCTTTGGGGTGCCTCCAACATCCGTTTGGGTTTAAATTTCAGCATCACCAAAAATCTGATTGTCGGGCTGGGGACAACAAAAAACAGCCGCCTCCAGGACCTGCAGGTGAAATATGCCTTCATGCATCAGCGTAAAGGCGGTTTCCCCCTCACCATTGCCTATTACTTCAACCTCTCATTGAATGCCACTAACAAAACCAAATTTGGTGACGATTATAAATTTGTTGATCGTCTGGCTTACTACAATGAGTTCATGTTTGCCCGCAGGTTCAATGGGATGTTGTCTGCTCAGTTAGGTATCAGCTATACACATTTCAACAAGGTTGACCGTACTTCCGACTCTTCCGCCAGAAATGATGCTTTAGCCTTTTCGTTGCTTGGCCGCATCAAGGTAAGTCCTCAATCATCCATTGTTCTTGCCTACACTCAGCCAATAGTTTTAAATTACGATCCCGCTTTTATTGTCAGGGATGGATACAATTGGATGGAGTTTCCTAAGAACAAAGCTCCTTATGCCAACTTTTCATTGGGCTGGGAGGTATCAACAAGTACCCATGCCTTTCATCTTTATATTTCTGCCGCGCAGGGAATTTTACCTTCAGAGGTCGTAATGCATAACACCAATAACTTTTTTAATGGCTTCATTCTTGTTGGCTTCAACCTTACCCGTTTATGGAGTTTTTAACTGACTAAAATCTTGTTTAACCTTAACCTAAATTAATTATGAAAACAACACAAAAATTCGCAACAATTATGGTAGCTGCAGTCATTGCTGTAGTTTTTCTGTTCGGCAATGCCGCTCTGGCTCAGTCTCAGGCAAAAGCAAAACCATGGCCTGTGCCAGATAAAGATAAAGCCATGAAATCACCGTCAAAAGCCGATGTTGCTACAGGCAAAGACCTCTGGGCAAAACATTGCAAATCATGCCATGGAAGCAAAGGGCTGGGCGATGGTCCAAAGGGCGCATCACTGAAAACTTTTCCTGGTGATTTCTCCTCTGCAGCCTTCCAGGCTTCTACCGATGGCGAGCTTTTCTATCGCACCGATAAAGGCCGTGATGAAATGCCTGCTTACGAAAAGAAAATTGCTGAAGCCGGCGATCGCTGGGCATTGGTTGCTTTCATGCGCACAATGAAAAAGTAGTTGCATGTTCATTCAACAATGATTTACAAAATGGGTGTATCCGGTCATCACCGGAAACACCCATTTTTTTTCCGGTCAACCCGTTTAACACTCTACAATAAAAATTATGATTTACAAAGCAAATATCCGGCCTGCCTGGGTTGTACTGGTTTTACTGATGCTTTTTACACTCGCATTTACACTGGTGAAAACATCCGACACTGCCCCTGCAAAAAAAATACAGCCCGAAGAAGAAAAACCCTCCAAAGTTGATCTTTCCAAATTTAAAAATGCCGCAGAAAATGAAAACTGCCTCAAATGCCACGGCCAGTCAAAATATACCTACGTAAACCCTGAATCAAAAAAAACAGTTACCAAAAAAATGTTCGCCGAACTGGTCATGAACCGTGATGTATTTTATGTTTCAAATCATCGCGAATTCAAATGCACCGATTGTCATTCGGAAGATTATGTCACCTTTCCCCATGCAGGTGACCTTCGCATGGAAGCCAAGGCAAATTGTATCGACTGCCACGGCGGTGACGAAAAATATGCCAAATTCAAATTTGAACAAATTGAAACGGAATTTCAGGCAAGTGTCCATTCCGAAAAACATAGCGAAGATTTTACCTGCTGGATGTGCCACAATGCACATACCTATAAAATCAACGCCCGCACCAATGAAAACCTTGCTACCACAATTACCTATGATAACATGATTTGTCTCAATTGTCATGGTGATTTGAAAAATTATCAGCTGCTCACCACAAAAGCGAAACCCAATCTCTTGCAAAAACACGAGTGGTTGCCCAACCAGGCCGCCCACTTTACCAACGTGCGCTGCATCGAATGCCATGCTAAAAATGAAGATACGCTTGTTGTGGCTCATCATGTGGTTATGAAAAGCCAGGCTGTCAGGAAATGTGAGTCCTGCCATTCAAAAAACTCAATACTCTATGCATCCCTATACAAGTATCAGGTAAGTGAGAACATTCAGAAGGAAGGAGTTTTCAGGGCTCTTCTTTTGGGAGACGCAACATCCATCGGCCCGGACAAAAGCAACACACTGAATATCATTAGTCTGGTCATTTTTGCAATGACAATCCTGGTTATCATCATTCATGCGGCACTCCGTATAAAAAAATAAAGTTATCCTATGAACCATTCATCTGAACGAATCTATTTGTATCCTGTCTGGATCAGGATCTGGCACATGACCAATGCCCTCCTCTGTCTTGTTTTAATCATCACCGGTTTGAGCATCCAGTTTTCAAATCCGGGTACCGTAGTTAAATTTAATGCCGCAGTAACGCTGCATAATATAGCGGGAATTCTCTTAACCCTCAGCTATACAGGATTTTTTCTCGGAAATCTCTTCACCCCAAATGGCGCCTATTATGTCATTCCGGTCAAAGGATTTTTCATTCGCCTTACAAAGCAATTTTTATATTACACCATTGGCATTTTCAAAAAAGAACACGCTCCGTTTCCTATCAATGAAGAGAGCAAATTCAATCCTCTGCAGCAGGTTACTTATGTGGTTTTAATGTATGGATTTGTTCCTTTTGTAATTCTTTCAGGCTG
Source organism: uncultured Bacteroidales bacterium (assembly GCA_903875045.1). GTDB lineage: Bacteria > Bacteroidota > Bacteroidia > Bacteroidales > FEN-979 > CAIVAT01. The sequence goes on along the minus strand of CAIQUS010000173.1, from coordinate 37,410 downwards.
GGGACTGCTTTACCCGGAAATTACTGTGAACAGTTTCTTTGGCTTCAGCGGACTTGATCTGACCGATCTGCTGCATATTGGTTCCGGCTTTGCAATCAGCATCATCATGTGTGTACATATCTATTTTTGCACCATCGGAAAAACCCCGACAAGCAACTTTAAAAGCATGATCAATGGTTACCATGAATCTCACTAAAATCTATCAACGTGGAAGAAGAATTGAATAAAGACCAGAAAAACTCACGTCGTCAGTTCCTTAAAAAAGGTCTTATCGCCGGTGCGGGGGTGGCTATTGGTAGTGGTCTCCTTGCTGCCTATGTCGACACAAACGCCGCCGAAACCGGAGAAAAGGTAAAAGTTCTTACGACCGATGGCGAAATTATGGAGGTGGACCGGGGTTTGTTAAAACTGCCCCGCGTTTCACGTGAAGAGTCTCATAAAGGAATTCCCGGCCGGAAATTTGTGATGGTCATCGACCTTGGAAAATGCAAAAACGCCCGCAAATGCGTTGAGGCATGCCAAAAAGGTCATCACCTTCCCCAAAGTCAGGAATTTATGAAGGTATACCTGCTTCAGGACTCTGAAAAAACAGCCCCGTACTGGTTTCCAAAACCCTGCTTCCATTGCGATAACCCTCTGTGTGTGAGTGTATGTCCGGTTGGTGCAACATATAAGCGCTCAGATGGCATTGTGCTGATCGACAATGAACGATGCATCGGATGTAAATTTTGCATGACCGGTTGCCCCTATTCCACGCGTGTATTTGCCTGGAAACATTACCCTGAATTTGATGAAGACAAGGAGCCCTATTCCCCCGAAGCCAGCAGCCCCGGTAAAGAAGGCACCGTTTCAAAATGTGACTTTTGTCCCGATCTGATCAGGGTTGGCAAAATCCCGTATTGTGCTTCTGCATGCCCGATGGGTGTTATCTATTTTGGCGATGTTGACGAAGACACGGTAACCAATGGCACGGAGACCTACCAATTCAGCAAACTCATTCACGACCGGGCTGGTTACCGCTATCTTGAAACACTCGGAACACGCCCGTGTGTTTACTATTTACCTCCCGTCGATCGCCAGTTTGAAGTTGACAGGGGCTTCGGCGATTTGGAAGAATCAGTGAAAGATCGTTACAAGGACACACCTTACAGTAAAAAAAATAAACCGTAACCATGGAACTGCAACAAAAAAATCCATTAAGGGACTTTGCCCCCCAACTCGAACGGACTTCTATACAAGGATATGTCTGGATTGTATTTTTATTGGCCGTTATCGGTTTGGGGTTTTATGCCTTCCTTCAGCAAGTATTTCTGGGACATGAAGTTACCGGTATGCGCGACAACGTGGTATGGGGAGTGTATATCGTGAATTTTATCTTTTTCATGGGGGTCAGTTATGCCGGTGCGCTTATATCAGGTACATTGCACCTGTTTAAAACGGCCTGGCGTAAGCCGATCATCCGCATGGCCGAATTCATCACCATTATTGCGCTGTTGATCGGACCCTGCTTTATCCTCCTCTGCATTGGCCGTCTTGATAAATTGCATTACCTGGTGCTGTTCGGAAGAATCCAGTCACCAATCACCTGGGACGTGATCGCCATTACAACCGATATTTTCGGATGTTTTATCTTCTTGTACCTCTCTTTATTGCGTGACCTGGCAACACTCAGGGACTATGAATTGCTGCAACTTCCGAACTGGAGAAAAAAATTATACAAAGTGCTGGCATTGGGATACACCGGCACCCCTGAACAACAACAACGTTTAAACCGGGCCACCGACATCATGGCCGCCATGGTCATTTCTATCGCCATCATCGTGTACTCTGTTTTGGCCTGGATTTTCAGCGTTACCCTGCAACCAGGCTGGCACAGCACTATTTTTGGCCCCTATTTCGTCATTGCGGCCGTCTATTCTGGAAGTGCCGTTTTGATTGTATGTATGTGGGTTTTCCGGAAAGTTTACCACCTTGAGGAATATATCACGAAAAAGCACTTTGTGGCCGTTGGCTTAATTATGCTGGTACTTGCAGCATTTTTTGGTTACTTTACCTTTAGCGATTACCTCACGAAATGGTATGGTTCTGAAAAAAATGATGAACTTTTGATCCAGTTGCTCTTTAAAGAATTCTATTGGCCGTTCATCATCTCCAATTACATAGGAGTGCTTTTGCCATTGCTGGTAGTTGGCATTGCCAAATTCAGGACCATCTCCAACATCACGATAACCTCTGTGGTAGTGATTATTGCATTGTGGCTCAACCGCTATATCATTGTGGTACCCACACTTGAATCACCCTATCTGCCTATTCAGGATGCACGCCCCGAATGGCTTAATTATTCGGCAACCTGGGTCGAATGGAGCCTGACGGCAGCAGGAGTTGCCATTTTCTGCCTCCTTTTTACCATCGCATCCAAGTTTATTACCATCGTCCCCCTATCCGGATCACAGGGGGAAGAGAAAAAAGAAGATGTTTTAGTTTAATTTTTCACCGGAATTACTCAATCTATCCTTATGAAAAGAGTTGTCGCGTTTTTGATATTTCTGATCACCATAAGCTTTATGGCCATTCAGCCGTTGAATTCATTTGCGGAAGAAAAAACGGATTCTGCTGCTGCGCCGGCTGAATCACGCATGGCCTTGAACTATTTGTGTAGTACCGACTCGGTCAATCTGTCGGCAACCCTTACCATCAAAAGAGGAGATATGACGCTGGCGCTGGAAAATGCCGTGGTAGAATTTACTGCTTCAAATGGCACCACTACCACTATCTTAGGCACAGCGAAAACCAATCAGGAAGGCAGCGCATTATTAAGTTTTCCCTCAGCGCTCTTGCCAACAGATAAAGATGGAATGGTCTCCTATATGGCAAAATTCACAGGCAATGATAAATATCCGGCAGCGGAGGCAACCTCCAGTGCAAAACCGGCGAAAATCAGGTTGTTCTTCAGCATTGAGGACTCTCTTCGTATACTAAAAGTAACTGCCACGCAGAAAAACGAAAAAGGTGAAGATGTGGCCATTCCAAAGGAAACTGTTTTAATCTATATTCCCCGGCTTTTCAGCTTGCTGAAAATAGGTGAAATTTCTCTGGATGAAACCGGAACGGGAACCCTTGAATTTCCAAAAGAAATTGTTGGAGATACCCTCGGAAATCTCGTGGTGATTGCAAAAATTGAAGAACACGATAAATTTGGATTTGTTCAGGGAAAAAATGTAATAAATTGGGGCGTTCATAAGCAATATTATAAGGCAGAAGTACCCTCACGTGAGCTGTGGACACCGATCGCCCCGTTATGGATGATCATCACCCTTCTGGTTATGCTCGCAGGTGTGTGGGCCCATTACATGTATGCCGTATATGAACTCGTAATGATCAAACGTCTCAGTAAAAAGGATAAACCCCTCTTTTAACCAAAGGAAAGGCCAGCAAGTTGATGCATTCAGTTTATTGGATCCGTGCGAAGGTGGTGGAAGGAAACCACCTTGGCCGAACCCTTGGTTTTCCTACTGCCAACCTTGAATTACTAAAAAATAATCCTTTTTTACTGGCCCATGGCGTTTACGCTGTAAAAGTAGAATCAGAACAAATCGTATATAAAGGCATGGCAAATGCCGGCATCCGTCCTACCATCGATGGCAAAAAATTAACAGTGGAAGTTAATTTATTTGATTTTTCAGGTGACCTCTATGGAAAATCCCTGGTCGTTTATTTTTTTCATCGGATCCGCGATGAAAAGAAATTCGACAATCTCGACCAATTGGTTGCGCAAATTCACCTTGATAAACAAGAAGCTCTGCGTCTACTTTCCTGAAGGGACCAATTTGATGCCAATGCCCATGATTCCTGCGGTAGTTAAACGGGGCGTCAGATTTTCTATTTCGATTTTCAGGATTCCCGGCTTGGCCAGATTGATTTCCCGTTTCAATAATATCGTTCCCTGACAGGAATCCCTGCTGCATTCAATACAAAACGCACCCGATTTCGATTTCACTGCCATTTGATATTCATTTATCCGTTCCTCTCCTGCTTCTGTATTCATAACCATATTGAAATCAAGCGTTTCGTATTGGTAATCGGTTGAGAACCGTGCGAACAGGTAGATATTGTACAATCTGGCCTCTTTTACCGGTAATTCAAAACTGAGCAAATTGAATCTCGCCCAGGTTTTATCAGGAAACCGATGATATAATTCCATGCTTTCCTTCCTGCTGCAACCTGATCCTACAAAAATAACTACCAGTAAAAATAATGTCAATAAACCAACTCTTCTATTTTGTCTGCACTGAGATTTGTTTCCCATATTCCGGAAAATTAAGTATAAATGACGTTCCCTTTTGTTCCTCTGATGTAAATGAAATGGTTCCGTTCATGCCCTCTGCAATGCCCTTTACAATGGCAAGGCCAAGCCCCATTCCTCCTGTTTTAGTCGTAAATTCAGGCTGAAATATCCGCTCCTTCTGTTCGGGAGGAATACCACAACCGTTATCCGCAACAATTACAATGATCTGGTGCAGTTCCCTTGTTAAATGGATCAGGATCTTCCCCTCCTGATGAACATCAATGGCCTGCACTGCATTATTTAAAAGGTTGGTAAACATCCGGATGACCTGCGACCTGTCACCAAGGATGGAAGGTTCAGCAACTTCAGTTTTAAACTCATATTGAATTCGTGTCGTATCCTCATATAAAGATAACACAAACCGGATGACCTCCTCCAGGTTAATCTTGACATATACGACCGTTTGCATTTTTGCAAAATCGGAAAAATCGGTGGCAATTACAGATAGTGCATCTATCTGTTCAACCAGGGTTTTTGTGAAACGGGCAAGGCGCTGGTCCCAATCGGGCGCTTTATCTTTCCAGGCTTTTTCGAGATACTGCACACTTAATTTCATAGGGGTAAGCGGGTTTTTTATTTCGTGCGCCACCTGCCTTGCCATCTCCCTCCATGCACTTTCCCGTTCCGACCGCGCAAGCATTTCTGCACTCTTGCCCAATTCATCGATCATCCGGTTGTACTGGGAAACCAATTGCCCAATTTCATCGTTTGTCTTCCAGTTGATCTTCTCGTTAATCATCCCAAGCCGGAATTGCGATATTTTTCCGGCAAGCATGGCCAATGGCGCGGTTATATAATTCGAGATCAAAACCGTTACAAATACGCCAAACAATATTAACAGGATATAAACATTGAGAAAGGTAACAAGAAACGTAGAAATCTCTTTCTTCGACTCATCCTGCTTGGCAAAATAGGGAAGATTCACAAATCCCAGCAACTGATCCTGCTCATTAAAAAAAGGCAGGTAAGCCGAATTGAATTGCATGCTCCCTATTGACTCATGGTGTATGAAAATTGAAAATTTTTCCAGCGCTATTTTGTAGTATGCTTTGGCATTCATACGCTCTGATAACAAACCTTCTTCAAATATTTGTGGCCGGCTCGAGGAGATCAGCCTTCCGTTTACACCATAAATATTTATATCAGTAAAGAAAACATTTGATAATTTGATCAGGAAATCTTCCAGATCATCCCTGCCAACCTCCTGCATTGTTGACAACTGCCCGTATTTATGCTGCACTTCAACCAGAACAGAATTTGCCCTGTCGTGTAAATTATCAATGTTCTTTTTTGAATTAATCTGGATAATATTGATCACCTGAACAATGCCGATGGCAACCAGTGTCAGAACCAGGATTCCGATTAATGAGAAATGGAGCCTGTTTCGCAAAGTCGCCGGAAAGGGTTTTAAATTCTTCGGAAAATGAATTACTCCGGCAATAAGGATGGCCAGAGTGGAAAACAAAAGAAAGAGGTAAGAAAATGGTGTCGCCAACGACAGAAAATTCTCTTCCTTTTTACTGATGAGCAATGTATCCGTGACACTGACCTGGTATTGAAAATAGATCATCCCGTCCTCAGAAAATGACGGTTTTGAAATAGAAAAACCTTTGTATTGTTCCAATTCCATTTTATAACTATTGGTTCCAACCGCCCGGATAAGTTTTCCGCTTTGATACAACCCATAGGAATAATCTGACACACCAGGAAGGTCTATCCTGGTTTTTTCCATCAGCAAAACCGGATAACCAGGATCCTGCGATGCATTCCTTAAATTAAATTCGATAAAAATAGCCGGCTCCGCTTCGGAACGGGTTTCAAAATCATGTTGTGAAATAATCCCTATGTAGTATTCCTTGCCTGAACCATAGTCTAAAAAAAACAGGTTCGGGAGGATTGTTGCCTTTCCATAGTTGCTGATGATCCCCCGAAAATAGCTATTACAATTGACAAGATACCCCTGTGGCTGAATACGTAATTCTTTCATTGGCTCGCAACAGGTGATCTGTATCTGGTATTTCTTCCAATAATCGCTAAAATATTTAGATTTCAGATAGCTGACCATACTATCCTGGCTGAATTTTTTTCCAAAGGCCACTGGGAGAATCCACTGATTAACGACCGAATCTGCATGAAGTTTACGCGCTGCCTGTTCATAAAGTACCTCGGTGACAGGATTTCGCTGCATGACCAATTTGCCTGCCATGAGGTTCAACTTTTCCATCTCTTTTATTCGATTGGACCGGTTCAGCAAAACTGTTGCAAAAACAGAGAAAAAACAGAGAAAAAATAACAGGTTCTGCACCGATAACGCTCTTTGCTCTTTTCTTGTTAAATACCAGCAGGCCGCGACATATATTTCGAAAAACAGGGTAACAGAGAGATTTGTGTGCGAAACGGCTAACGTGCAAATCAGGGTATAAACACATCCCGCCAGGATGGCCGACAATGCAAACCATCTGGACTGTCCTGGTATTGAAAAAACAAAATCGAATACTTTTGCCGCAATCAGCCATAAGGAAAATAGCAAGGCCGCAACGATGAAAAGGCCATATCCACTCTCAAATGTTAATCCTGAAATATTCTGCAAATTCAAGGATAACGCTGAATTTTGTACAAGATCGGCTACCAGGTATCCAACAAGTTGGAAGAAACCAAGAAGTAAAATCAATAACAATGTATTCAGGCCAAGATGTTTTGACCAATGCATTACCCGGGGAAAGAGATGGATGGATGCCTTTTTGTAAACCACCAGTGATATGATGAGCAGGAGCATGGCATTCAAAATAAAATCCCCCATCGATGGCATAAAGGAGGAGGAGGAATACCATGCCGGACTGAATAGTTCAGACTGAAACATTTCGGCAGGAAACTTTAAATAAATCAGAAGTACCCGTAATAAAACCAGTGTCAGGCAAAAAGCAACAACCTTCAGGTTATCCTTGTTATTAAACCAGGTCACTTGTAAAAACAAGTAGAAAAGAAAATAAATGAAAAAGAGGGATGCCCCGATAAATAAGAAAAAAATCAAAATGGTAAAAGGATCCGACTCTGTCTTGAATTTGTCGAAATTCAGGCTGAACAAGAAGGTTTTGTCGACCGCGTAAACCGGATAAAAACCCTTCCTCCCTTCAACTGCAACAGTGCCCGGAAGATTAAACCCGGATGAAAATTGATTTTTGATAAACTCATTCTGAAAAGGGTACTCTGATTTGATCAGGTAACATCCTAAAAAATTGTAGGGATCTTTTTTTCTTGCATGGAAAACATACCATCCATTTTTAAGGTGCAAAGCAAAATTATTCCTTACCGGTGATTTTTCCATGTTGGCAGGAAGAACAACTTTGTTGTCATTCCAAAAAATCAGCGAGTCCCCTTTATACACAAAAAGCGAAATACTGCTTTCATCCCTCCCGTTATCTGAATACTCACTTTTCGCCCGGATCGCTTTTGTTGTGGATGCGGAAAAATCTCTGCTCAATAAATCAATCCGGCTTATCAATTCTGATTCCGCCACATCGATTTTTTTTTGAAACGCTGATGAAATATTTTCAGGACTATTTTTATGATTAGAAACAAGACGCACACCGTAAATTGAAAGACAGAGCAAAATTGCCAGCAAAAAACAGGAAAATCCCCAAAAACTGCTCCCTTTTAGATGTAATTTCACTAAGTTACAGATTTACAACACAATGAGCGAACCCATTCAGGCTGCCTATAAACGCATTTCGAAGCCCTGGCGAGGTGTTTTATCAAAACACCTCTTGCGTTCAATACAGGGGCTAAAATTAAGCCTTTTTAACTGAAAGGATGAAAATTTGGCTAGAATGCCCAACACCTGTCTTCCTGGCTTGAAAATTTGACCAGAAACCAAAAAACAAAGCCTTAAAATAATTACTTCCTCCTGTCAGGTATTTTTCACTCAACATGCTAACATAATATGCATCGAGTTTCTGAGGGAGAACATTCCTGACCACAAATGCATGCTCTGAAAATAATCTCTTCAATGTGGTTTCGGTAAAATGATAGAGATGCCTGGGTACATCGTAGGCTGCCCAAAATTTGCCATATTTATTTGCATCCCACGAATTGCAGTTTGGCACCGCTATTATTAAAACACCTTCCGGTTTTAAAAGACTTTTTATCTTTTCTATCGTATCGTTCAGGTCGTGCACATGTTCCAGTACATGCCATAAGGTAATACAACTAAATGATCCTTGATATTCTTTCAATTCAGGAAGGACGGCAGTTGTTTGGATTTTATTCCTCTGCTGTGCATACACTCTGGCTTTATCGTTCGGCTCCACACCCATCACATCAAAGCCTTTCGACTTGCAATACCGTAGAAACTCTCCCGTCCCGCATCCAATATCAAGAATTTTTCCGGTTTTTGTATATGAACTAACTACCTTAAACTTTTTCTGTATAGAAAAAACTCTTGCTAATTTATAAATACGACTGATAAGGTTTACTCTTTTTGCATCGTGTGAAATATACTCATCCGATTGATAATATCGGTCAATCTCCGATTTGGAAGGCCTGGGATTGATAAATTTGAATCCACAGCCATCGCATTTTTGAATCGCAAAGTTTTCTTTCGTTAAAAAATAGTCATTGATTTCAAGAAAACCAGAAAAATCAGTGGCTTTACATACGGGACATTGGGATATTTTCTCTGCCATTCTTTATAAGTTTCACGTGGAACATTAACGACCAAGGTAAACAATCAGTACCGCAATATCTGCCGGAGAGACCCCGCTGATTCGCGAAGCTTGACCAATAGTCCGGGGTTTGATGCGGTCCAACTTCTCTCTGGCTTCATGCGACAACGATACCAACTTTGAATAATCGAAATCAGCAGACAAACTCATCGTTTCCAATTTTGAAAATTTCTCTACTAATTCTTTCTCTTTATCAATATAACTTTCATACTTTATGATCAATTCAGCCTCTTCAATAATATCACTATAAAGCCAATTGCTGTCATCTGCCATCTTCTTAATGGATTCAATGTGATCAATCATATCAGGTAAAAACAATTGAGGGCGTAATAAAATGGTCGCAGCTTTTTGTTTTTGTGCGATTGGCGGTGTATCTTTCTCTGATAAAAGACCATTTATATCGTCCGGTTGCAAGCTAATTGATTTCAGATAATCAACAAGACTATTCACTTTAACATACTTTTCAACCACCAGATCGAGTCGTTGTTTGGAAGCAAGGCCAAGTTCATTTGAAAGCCTGGTCAAACGTTGATCGGCATTATCCTGCCGCAACAATAAACGGTATTCTGCTCTGGAGGTGAACATCCGGTAAGGCTCTTCCGTTCCTTTCGTAATCAGATCATCTATTAACACCCCTATGTAGGCTTCAGACCTGTTCAGAATGAACTCCTTTTCATTCCGTATTTTTAAATGAGCATTAATGCCAGCCATCAAACCTTGCGCAGCTGCTTCTTCATATCCCGTCGTACCATTAATTTGCCCTGCAAAATATAGGTTTTCAACCACCTTTGTCTCCAATGAAAAATTCAATTGATCAGGTGGAAAATAGTCATATTCTATGGCATAACCCGGCCTGAAAAATTTTGCTTTTTCAAAACCTTTCACCTTTCTCAGCGCTTTGAACTGTATATCTTCCGGCAGGGAGGATGAAAATCCATTGACATAGAATTCAACTGTGTCCCACCCTTCAGGCTCAATGAACAATTGATGACGCTCTTTTGTTGAAAACCGATCAATTTTATCTTCAATAGAGGGACAATACCGTGGTCCTCTGCCTAGTATTCTACCAGAAAACATCGGTGATTTATCAAATCCTGTCCTCAGGATTTCATGGACCTCACTGCTTGTATAGGTAAGCCAGCAACTTCGCTGAGCCCGCAATTCGGGCGTTTTAATGTATGAAAATTTACCAGGAATAACATCTCCCGGTTGTTCTACCATTTTGTTAAAATTCAGGGTTCTGCCATCAACCCTAACCGGTGTGCCGGTCTTCATCCTGTTGGATTTAAAACCAAAATCTACCAATTTTTCAGTCAGGTTTCTCGATGCCCGATCCCCCATCCTTCCTCCGGAAAACTTTTTTTCACCAATGTGGATTAACCCATTTAAAAAAGTGCCGTTTGCAAGAATAATAGATTTACATTTAAAATCAATACCTAAACCAGTTTTTACCCCCACAATTTTTCCCTGTTTAACCAGGATATCAACAACAGAATCTTGCCAGAAATCAACATTTGCAGTTTTTTCTAACATATTCCTCCACTCTATTGAAAACAGCACCCTGTCATTTTGTGCCCTGGGACTCCACATGGCAGGTCCTTTGGATCTGTTAAGCATCCGGAACTGGATCATGGTTTTATCAGTAACAATTCCGGAATACCCTCCTAAAGCATCAATTTCACGAACAATTTGACCTTTGGCGATACCACCCATTGAAGGATTACATGACATCTGGGCCATGTTCATCATGTTCATGGTGATCAATAAAACCTTAGAGCCCATATTTGCTGCGGCCGCGGCGGCTTCACATCCTGCGTGGCCGGCTCCAACAACTACAATGTCATATTTATTCATCAGAAAATTTAATGTTCCACGTGAAACAGACACCCAAAATTAAAATAAAACGATTAGGCATACAGCTGTCGGGATGATTTCTTACTTAACATGATTGGCATGACAGCTTTTTAAGTAACCATACACAGGGTAGGCAAAACAAGAAAATTGGCCATATATCCTATAAACGCTATTAACGATTTACCAGTTTATCCAGATAATAATTTTCTTTAGCCCTCATGATTTCTTTCTCTTCAACGGATCTATCATCGTATCCGATTAGATGTAAAATTCCGTGAATCATCACTCTTTGTAATTCCACTTCCAGAGGTTGATGGTAGAAACAAGCGTTTTCTTTTACTCTTTCAAGACTAATATAAATTTCACCACTAACCGTTTCTGGTTTTTCACTTGTGGGAAAGGTAAGAATATCCGTTAACCGTTTATGCTTTAAAAAACCGAAATTCAACTCAGCAAGAAAATTATCATCACACAAAATAAAACTAAGTTCACCGGCTTTTTTTGACTCCTCAGCAATAGCCAATGCAATCCAGGACCTGAGATTTCCTTTATTCTTTACAATGTATTTGGTGTTCTCTTTGAAAAATCTAATGCCACGACTCATTTCTTCTGAATAAGAACATTCTGTTTATTCCAATACTCCTTTAACTCATTTATCCTTTTTAAAGATTTCTCGTAATTCATACTTGATACATAAAAAACCAGCACGATACTTCGTGCATTAACCGAGATTGTTATTTCATCGGTTAATGATTTAATGATAAAAATATCCCTTGATAGTTTATGCTTCCTGATTTCTCGTTCAAGTAAATCCTCCGAATCTATGATACTTTCATCGTTGCTTCCTAACTTAATTCGAAACACGAGACCTTTGGGTTTCCGATCAAAAATAACTTCAAGAGATCCATTCTCTGTAGAATCATTTAAAGAAAACAAAATTGCTGCCGCTTCATTTGTCGCCAGTTGGATATTTCCAAAATATTCATTGCTGATGTTGTAATAATCACAAATCTCCTCGACAAACCTTTCCAGTTTGACCAATTCCCTTGTTCCTGTAATAACCAACTCCCTGAAATCACGTTTCATATCAGTTTTCGATTTTAACAATGTAACTATTTACTTTGTTTTTATAGAACGAATTCACAGTAGGCAATCGCAATTGTATGTTATCCTGACTCGCTCTGACTTTGGTGTTATACTGATATTTTAATGCAGGGTTACTATAAATTTGAGTTTTTGCTTCTGTTGATTCTCTTTTTTCTTCCTGGTCCCTCATTTGCTCAGCCTTTTCCGACTCAAGAAGTCTTGTCATTATCTTTTGCTGTCTCAGTATTGTTTCCTGGGTAATCCTTTTATTAATCAAATCCTTTTCTATCTGCTCCATGTCCCGGGCAGCTTCGCTTAACGAACCCTGGTCTTTTACCCCTTTGGTGCCCATTTCATCCTGATACTTCTGCATTTCATTTCTTAGTGCTTCCTGCTGTGCTGCAAGTTTTGCAAGTTCTCTATTCATGCCCTGCTGACCATCCTTTTTGCCCCTGCCTTCCTTTTTGGCACCGTCCATTCCGGCTTTCATCTTTTCAAGTTGCTTGCCAATATTTTGTTGCAAATCTTTCATGCTTTTTGAGGACATCTTACCTTTTCCTTTCCCGGAAGGTTTATTGCATGATTTGTTACCGGCTTTAGATTTCATACTTGAAGACATTTGTTCATTCATCTTCTGCAATGATTCATTTAACAACAAGGCAAGATTGTTAATAGCAGTCATGGCATATTGCTGCTTTGCAACTGCCATGTTAATGTTTTTGGTATCCATTGCTTCGAGCGCCAGCCCAATGTTCATATTAATAGCTCCGATTTCCTTGGTAACAATCGGTTTAATCGCTATTTGCCGTTTGGCGATAGCATTCAGCGAATCCTGTACAACTTTGAGTTTGCCACTGAATTCCTTTTGTCTGGAAACAAGATCAGCATACTTTGGATCACTGCGGGTAATTTGCCGGGTATTCACAATCATCTCCTCCTGATCAAAAGAAAGCCTTACCAGGTTTTCAAGAATCATACGGATATTTGAAGCATCTTCGGCCATTTGATCCTCTTCATTTTCTTCCTGAGATTCCTCCATTTGTTTGGCAAGATCCCTCATTTCCTTTGCAGCTTTCTTTTGATTTCCGGAAGCTTCTTTGTTCTTATTACTTTTCAGGCTCTTTGCACTTTCATTAAGATTTTTATTTATGCTGTCTTGCTTACTCTTCGTATTTCCCAGTTCGGCAGGAGTTTCTAATTTACTTCCCTCTTTGTCTAATTCGGCGATTTGTTTTGCAATACTATCCGATTTTCTGGAAATCTCATTTTGCTTGTCTAATAACTTGTCATTTCCCTTTTTTTGCTTTTCAGTATCACTGGCAAGTTTATCCAGGGTGTCCGCATTACTTCTCAAATCCTTGATAGTTGATTCCAGTTTTCTCTCGAACTCAATTTGTTTTAACAAGGCAAGGTTGCGATCAAGTTGCGTTTCAAGTTCTTTGTTAGATATTTTCATTTTATCTAACAACTTTCCCAGTTTCTCTTTGTCTACCTTATTCAGTAGGTCCTTCATCTCCTGGATCATCTTTTTAATCTCCTCCGAAAGCATCTCGTCCATCATTTCATTCAGTTGCTTTTGCTTCTCAATAATTCTTTCATTAGTTTGGAGATATTTTTCTTCCGCCTGAATATTTTCATTGTTTCTTTTCTTCAATTGCTCAACTTTCTCTTCTATTGATTCATTGGCTTTTATTAACTCTTCCATTTTTTTCTTTTCCTGCCAGGATATCGAAGTTTGATCTACAAGCTTCCTGTTCAGTTCCTCCATGGTTTTTTTAATCGCCTTTGTATCCTCCAGGCTCTTTTCCAGATCCTGATTCATTTTATCTTCATTATTCTCTGTCCTGTGAGCTATTTCTTCCAGGGTAGGGGTTGAAATTGTTTTCAACTCCGATTTTTTTGACTTTGGCCCTCGTATACCATCGTTGTCCCAAACCTCAAAATAATACTGAATATTCTGACCTGGTTCAGGCAAAAGTTTCAAAAGATCAATGGCGTAATAAAAAACCTGGTTATTAACGATTTTGTCAATTGGGATCAACTCATTTATAGCGTTCTCATGAATGGTATCATCTTTCGAAAAAACATGGTAGTTAAAGGTTAACCTGGTAAATCCATAGTCATCCTTGATTGTGCCCTTGAAAAAGAGGTTCGTCATCAAAGAAGAATCAGCTGCTTCTGTAACAAAAATCGATGGAAAGCCATCATTAATAACATTTACTCTGTATTTTAAAGAATCAGCAAGATAGGTGTTTGTATTGACAGGGGTGATACTATAAACAGCTGGTTTCAAAACCTTTACAGAATGAGTGAACGTATTCCCATTAACTTTTGAAAGGCTGATCAAGTCATTATCCCATCTGAAATTAACAGCCGTCACATCTTTTGTGTAAAAATTCCATCTGACATTTGATCCCTCAGGGATCGTAAAATCACCCTGATTTTCATATTTTTCGTCAGGTTTATTAAGGTATTCCGGAAAAGATACCACAACATCAAAATTGAGAATTGTTGGTTTTGGAAAAACCTTCAGTTCGAACTCTTCCGACTTGTACTCACCGGTAACCAACCGGAAAACTATATTACCCTGCACAGATTTAAAGAGATATGTAAAATTAAATCCTTTAGTTCTGCCCATCTTATAAAGACCATCTTTTGTTTTTACATAGACTTCTGCTGGAATTTCCTTACCGGTAATTTTTACCTGAAGAGTAAAATCTTCCTGCTGAATGGCCGTCAGGCTTTTATTCACAATCTCTATTTTGAATAACAACGGCGGAGTGAATGTATGATCATATTGAATAATCCTCCGGGTTGGATCAGATATGATATCCGGAGAAAATGCCACCAAAAATAAAATAATGGCGACAGGAATTGTGGCGTATTTAAGATATCGAAGATTTTTGCGGAAATCAATGACAACATTGAATTGAAAAAGCTTCAAGGCGTTAGTTTTTTGCTGAATGCTTGCAGAAACCAGTTCAGATATTTCAACGGCCGATTTTTGTTGCTTAATCAACTGAAGTGTGTTAAGCAGTTTATCCTGAATTTCTGAAAAATGAGTCCCGATAATTCTTGCAGCCTGATCATGAGAAATGATCTTTCCAATCTTGATTAATTGCAACAACGGAACAAGAACCAGCCTTGATAAAAGAAAGAGTACCAGGATTAGAAAAGTAAAAAACAGCATCATCCGGATAGACCTTTCAAAATGGAAAAAATATTCAAGCGCTATAAAAAAAAGGTAAAAGGCTGCCACCAAAGAAAACGACCAGAGCAAACCTCTCAAGACTTTGTTCTTATAATATTTCCGGATGAAATGATCAAGCTTATTTAACAATAATTCGTTTTCAGCCATTTGAATTCTATATCGTGTGATTAACGGATCGGAAAAATGTTTATTATCAATTTGCAAAAATACGATTATAAGAGGTACATGACTTTCTTATAGCCAGAATAGCTTAATTTTGCAGACTTCTAACCAGAATTTTATGATCCAGGAACAAGTTCGCGTAAGGTTTGCCCCAAGTCCCACCGGTCCGTTACACATTGGTGGTGTACGTACTGCTTTATATAATTTCCTTTTTGCCAGGAAACATAAAGGAACTCTTATTCTCAGGATTGAGGATACTGACCAGAACAGGTTTGTTCCGGGAGCTGAAGACTATATTGTAAAATCACTTGCCTGGTGCGGCCTTGATTTCGACGAAAGTCCCCAAAAAGGTGGCCCTCATGCCCCCTACCGCCAATCAGAACGTTCCGGAATTTACGAGGAATATATTCAACGGCTTCTCGAAAGTGGTCATGCCTATTATGCCTTCGACACAGAGGCCGATTTAAACAACCTTCGTGATCAGGCAAAGGTTAACAATACGAATACATTTCAATACGACCAGCAAACCAGGAAATCTTTGCAGAACTCGATTGCGCTACCGGAGGCGGAGTGGAAGAAATTAATTGCTGCAGGTACCCCTTATGTAATCCGTGTAAAAATTCCTGAAAATGAACAGGTCATTGTTCATGATCTGATCAGGGGTGAGGTTATCGTATCTACATCAAATCTCGATGATAAAGTTTTATTTAAATCTGATGGTCTTCCAACTTACCACCTTGCCAACGTGGTAGATGATTACCTGATGAAAATCACCCATGTCATACGCGGTGAAGAATGGTTGCCCTCTGCCCCACTCCATGTCTTGCTATACCGTTTCTTCGGCTGGGAAAATATCAAGCCTCAGTTCGCTCATCTGCCCCTCATCCTGAAACCAGACGGGAACGGAAAATTAAGCAAACGAGATGGTGACAGATTGGGATTCCCGGTTTTCCCAACAGAATGGAAAGATCCGAAAACCAATGAAATTTTTTCCGGATACCGTGAATCAGGTTACCTCCCCGAAGCCGTTATCAATATTATGGTCCACCTTGGCTGGAATCCCGGTACTGAACAAGAGTTATTTACAATGGCAGAATTGATTCAGCAATTCTCTCTCGAGCGGGTTGGAAAACACGGGTCGAAATTTGATCCTGAAAAGGCAAAATGGTTCAATCATCAATATATGCAGCAAAAAACGGAAGATGATCTTTTGCTGCTTTTAAAACCATTTCTGGAAAAGCATTCCTTAAATCCCACTACTGAATACCTCCGTACAGTGTTGCACCTTGTCAAAGAACGCGCAATCCTGATTCCTGATTTATGGAATACCTCATGGTTCTTTTTTCTACGGCCGGAGAAATACGATTCGCAGGTTTTTCAAAAAATCTGGCTCCCGGGAACTTCCGGGCTACTCAGGGATTTTGCACAGGCAGTTAACCTTATGGATGATTTCAATAAGGAATCTTTACACGCCATGGTACAAAATTTCATCTCAGAGGCAGGTGTTAAAATGGGTCAGCTGATGAATCCACTGCGGCTTTTGATGGTCGGTTCAAACCAGGGTCCAGGCATGATGGACCTCGCAGAGGTTCTGGGTAAAGATGAGTTTATGGTAAGAATCCATACCGGGCTGGAAAAGCTAAACCTACCAGATCACAAAACCAACTAATCTTTATTCAGGGTACCGATTTAACAGTTTTTCTGAAAGGTCATCTCCCATTTCGGATGCTTTTTTCCAATCATTCCTTGCAGCTTTCAGATCATTCAATTGCAATTTGACCAAACCACGATTTCGGTAAGCATCAGTATATTCAGGTTTCAACACAAGTGCCTTTTCAATATCAGCAAGTGCTCCATCAGGGTTGCCCAGAATAGCCTTTATCGCACCCCGGTTATTCAATGCCTCGGTAAGAGTGGAGTCGAACTTAAGCGCAGCATTGTAATCGCCCAGCGCTTCCTGATATTTCCTTATGGAGGAATAAATGTTTCCACGGTTATTAAACGCTTTGGGATTGACCGGGTTAATTTCAATAGACTTCGAGTAATCTGAAATTGCACCAGATCCGTCATTTTCCTGCCGGGCTCCTCCTCTGAGGTAATAACCGAGATAATTCAATGGGTACTTATTAACAACATCATCAAAAAGCGTTAATGAATCCTTCCAGACTTTAATACGGTGAACAGTTGTTACCGATAAAAACAGGGTGAACAAAAATACAGCAGCATATAAAACAAACCTTCTGAAAAAAGATATTTGCGCGCTTTCCCACATTTTCACAAGAAGGCAGGCAATGATAAAAAACAATCCGATATACGAAATATAGGTATACCGTTCAGCAAAGTATGCACCACCAACAGGAACGATTTGTAAAACAAGTATCATGTTGACAAGGAAAAAAAGCAGGCCGAAAAGCCAGTTCCGTGAATATTTCAATAAATAAATGGCAGCTCCAAGGATGAACAGGTTAAAAAACAAAGTCAGAAAAATGACCAGGCCCTGGAAATTCATCGCTATCACAGGATAAGGATGGTACGCAGATAATCCGGCAGGAAAGAACAACATTCCCATATATTTAAAAATAGCAAAGCTGACAGTTAAAAACCTATTCAATGGTGTGATCTCAAGTTCCAGTCCGCGATGAATGGCTGAACCTTGCGAAAGGATAGCCAGAAAACCAAATAAAAGGGCCAGGATAAAAAAAGGAATTTTCTCATAAAGCTGGTTTTTTGAAAACTTTCTTTTTGTATAGAAATCAAGCAGTAACAATACAAGGGGTAAAACTACGGCAGCCGATTTTGACAGAAGTGAAAGCAAAAATAAAATGAGGGAGAAAAGATAGAATTGACGCTTTCTACGGACTCTGTTGCTGTTTACATTCAATTTTTCGTCCTCTTCCCTCAGATAATAACAATAGCTGATCATGCCGCCAAGAAAGAAAGCACCATACAGAAGATCTTTCCGCTCTGATATCCAGGCAACAGATTCAACATGCATGGGATGAATACCGAACAACAAAGCTACGATGGCAGCAACCAATATTTTATCGCTGATCATCCTGACAAACCAGAAAACCAGCAGAATGTTGACCAGGTGCAACCAGAGATTGTTGAAATGATATAGCACAGCAGACTGATATCCAGAAAAAGCATATTCAAGTGAATAGGTCAAGGTGGTAAGAGGATGATAATTTCCGCTATAAAATGAGCTGAATATTGTTTTCAATTGCTGCCAGCCGAGATGATGCACGGCAAGGTTATCGCGAAGGTAGTCGGTGTCATCCCAATCAACAAAACCATTTGTAAGCGAATGAAGATAGAGCAGGGCCGTGAACGCCACGACAGCAAATGCCACGATATACACATGACGTGATTTGCTCTCAACCGGTACTTTGGTTTTCACTCCTGCCTCAGAAGGTTTTCGGACGTTTCCAGTACTTTTTGTTTTTGTTTTTCGGTTTATCTGGTCTGATGGTGAATTGACCTTCATGGGCATAATGCTGGTTAACTTACTGAAAATGGAACTCTGCTCCGTGCCAAAAATACAAAAATGTATTTTACCTTAATCGGAAATAATGATGCTTGTACATTTCATGTGTAATGAGGGTGAGACAAAAATACATTTTTGCTGAAAGGATAGACAAAGCAGGGTGCTTAGTTAACGCTTATTGGGTCCTAATAGGGAAAACCCTTGGACAGTGCCTGGATGTAGCTTGGAAAACCTGGGACATAGCAGGGAGAAGCTTGGACATAGCAGGGAGAAGCTTGGACATAGCTGGGAGAAGCTTGGACATAGTTGGGAGAACCTGGGATATTGCTGGGAGAAGCTAGGGAAATAGTTTAGAGAACCATGGATAATCAAGGTATTAACATGCTCAATTGAACATTATTCGAAAATATCCACCTGTTTTCTAATTATTTTGTAAATTGCCTTAAAATCCCCTCACCTGCCATTCTCTGAACTGGTACCATGCGATTGCACCAAACCGGATGACTACTTTCACAAAAACTGACAAAAATAGGTTTTAGGGTCACCTATAGGGTCACCCGGGAAAAAGCAAACGACCGCAAATGTACTGTTTGCGGTCGTTTCCAGAATTTGATTGTTGTCCGACTAGGGGTCGAACCTAGACTCTAATGATCCAGAATCATTTGTGTTGCCAGTTACACCATCGGACAATCTGAGTGCAAAATTACTACAATTTTTACAAAAACGTAAAGTTTTCTTTAACTTTTTCACCTTTGGACGATGAATCTTTCAGCCGGACCACCCGGTTAAATACAAGGTGTTGCGGAGTTGAATCCTTATCAACAGAAAAATAGCCTGTTCGTTCAAACTGGTATTTGCCGGACACCCCGTCCTTTTCATAACCCGCGGATTTATCAGCGGGATCCAAAACCGCAGAACCTGAAACTGCCGGTTCGATCAGTGCGGTGATGATTTTCAATGAATCGGCGTTCAGGTAATCCTTATAGGTTTTTCCCTCTTCGATATCGTCGGGGTTTTCTTTGGTAAAGAGCCGGTCGTAAAGTCTGATTTCGGCTTTTACGGCCTGTTTTTCAGAAACCCAGTGCAGCGTTCCTTTTACCTTCCGGTTGCTTTCGGGCATGCCGCTTTTGGTTTGCGGATCGTATGTGCAATGAATTTCGGTAATTTCGCCTGTTTCGGGGTCCTTCACCACACTTTCGCACCGGATGATGTATGCAGCCTTCAATCGTACCTCGCGGCCCGGAGCAAGCCGGAAAAACTTGTTTGGCGGGTCTTCCATGAAATCTTCCCGCTCAATGAAGAGCGTTTTAGAGAATGGCATTTTTCGTTTTCCCTTTGATTCATCCTCGGGATTGTTAACAGCCTCCATCTCTTCTACCAGATCATCCGGATAATTATCAATGATTACCTTGACCGGGTTCAGAACAGCCATAAGCCTGTTAGCACGTTTGTTGAGGTCTTCGCGGATACAATATTCGAGCAGGCTTACATCGATCACATTGTCTCGCTTGGCAACCCCGATGATGTCGGCAAAATTCCTGATCGATTCCGGGGTAAACCCCCTGCGCCGCAAACCGCAAATGGTTGGCATCCGCGGATCGTCCCAGCCATTAACATAACCCTCTCGCACCAATTCGAGCAATTTTCGTTTGCTCATCACCGTATAGGTGACATTCAGCCTGGCAAATTCAATTTGTCGCGGTGCATAGATGCCAATTTCGTGAATAAACCAATCATACAATGGCCGGTGAACTTCAAATTCGAGGGTACAAATAGAATGAGTGATCCGCTCGATGGAATCGGACTGTCCGTGAGCGAAATCATACATCGGGTAAATGCACCACTGGTTGCCGGTGCGGTGATGGTGTGCATGGAGAATGCGGTAAAGCACAGGGTCGCGCATGTGCATGTTGGGCGAGGCCATATCGATCTTGGCCCTCAGAACCCTGGAACCATCTTCGAATTCTCCGGCACGCATGCGATGAAAAAGATCCGTATTTTCTTCAACCGACCGATTTCTGAAGATGCTTTCCTTTCCCGGCCGTGTGGGGGTACCGCGGGTTTCACTCATCTCCTCGGCAGTCATATCGCAAACATACGCGCTCCCTTTCCTGATCAAAATTAAAGCATATTCAAAAAGTTGCTCAAAATAATCTGAAGCATAGAAAAGACGGTCTTCCCAATCAAATCCCAGCCATTTTACATCTTCCATGATGCTATCGACATATTCAACATCCTCTTTTACAGGGTTTGTATCATCGAAGCGGAGGTTTGTTTTTCCGTTATACTTTTTACCAAGACCAAAATTCAGGCATATCGATTTTGCATGACCAATGTGAAGATAACCGTTGGGTTCGGGCGGAAATCTTGTATGGACACGACTTTCGTTGACACCTGTTCTGATATCCTGTTCAATAATTTCTTCAATAAAATTGAGTGACCGGGTGTTTTTCTCTTCTTCCGGAAGGGTTTGTTCAACCATAAATTCTGAATAAAATGATATTACTATTTAAAACGGGATGAAAAGTTTCAAATTCCAAATTCCAAGCTCCAAATTCCAAATCCCGGCATGAAAGTAAAAGAGAGTTGGTTTACAGGCCAAGAACAGAAGATTGATCTGCAAACTTACTACAATTTAAAAAACCTTAGCCCCGGTTCACGGGAATTTGATAATTTCACCGTTTAAAAATAACAAAATATGGGTACAATACTGCTTGAGGGTATGGAATTCTTTGCATTTCATGGCTGTTTTAAGGAAGAACAGATTATCGGCACGAGGTTTATCCTCGACCTTCAGGTCGAGGTTGATACAGCTGCTTCTGAGGTGTCGGATCAGCTAAGGGATACAGCAGATTATGTCGGGCTTTATACCTGCGTAAAAAAAGAGATGGAACAGAAATCCCATTTGCTTGAACATGTTGCCAGGCGTATTCTGGATGCGATTTGCCGTGAATTTCCGGCCATCACCTGCATTGATTTGAAGATTGCGAAAGTTAATCCGCCGATGGGTGGAAAGATGCAGCAGGTAAGCTTCAAAACCCATTGGAAAAAATGAAATCGTCGTAATTTCAAAACTTTTTGTACTTTTGCTGCCCATTTACCATGGTTTCGTGGCCGAGTGGCTAGGCAGCGGTCTGCAAAACCGTCCACAGCGGTTCGACTCCGCTCGAAACCTCCCAACCCGTTTCTTCAAGGAACGGGTTTTTTATTTTCCCCTGGGATAGATTAAATATTCGCTGATAAGTACCAGTAACAGGGTGAATGCACTGCTCAGGAGTACCCGTACCAGGGTGGCTATAAACTCACTGAAGCGGAATATCTCCAGAAAGAAAAAGGTGAAATGTTGAATAAAGATCAGGATAACCGAATAGTAAAGAAACCATTTCACACCCTGGTTTCTCAGTGAAGGCGTATCACCCAGGAGAGATTCCGGCCCCGAAGAGATGGCGGAGATCACAAATGGCCGCGCAAAGGCCATCATCACACAGGCAGCAGCATTCAGTCCGATGGTATTGGTAAAGATGTCGACACTCAGCCCCAATATAAAAGAAACAATGAGCAGTATCCATTTAGGCGTATCAAACGGCAATAAGAGAATAAAATAGATGTAAAAATAAGGGTTGATATAACTTCTTAGGTTGATATGGTTCAGGATCAGCACCTGAAAAAAAATCAGGAAGAAAAACCGGACGATGTTGAAAAATACGGTTCTGGAGGTCATTGCTGTGGTTTAAAGGATGCTTTTAATTCTTCTTTTTCTTTCCGCATCATGTCAACAACTACTTCAATATATCCCAGACTGTTAAAATCTGTGGAAAAAAGAATTTCTCCGTTGTTAAAATTTTCGTCCTGGGCATTTTTAAATCCGGAGATTGTTCCAATCATCAATCCTTCCGGAAAAATATCAGAATTTCCGCTTGTGATGATGGTATCGCCTTTAACCATCACAATATGTTTTGGTATTTCTTTGACCTGCCCTGTCCGGTAACTGCCACCATTCCATTCAACATTTACCAACTGGTTGTTCTTTTTAAATTTTCCTGAAATCCTGCTGTCTTTGTTCAGCATGGACATGATCCAGCTGAAATGCGGTGATACACTCACTACCTGGCCAACAATTTTGTTCCCGATAATTACACCCATGTGATTCTGTATACCATGTACTGAACCTTTATTGATCATCAGGAAGTTGTTCCGCTTGTTGGTTGAGTTACTTATTACCTTGGCGCTGATATATTTATATTCAAGGTTTACAACAGAGTCTTTTTTATAAAAGACATTACGATCAGTTATATAGAATGCTTCAGGGATACGGGAATGGAGTTTGGCCATTTCTTCAATAAGCACCCGGTTGGTTTTTCTGAGTGAAAAGTATTCAGAAATCCCGTTGAACATGCTGTTCACAGAACCGGAAACAGAGTTAGACACTGCGTAAAGTGAACTTCCCTGGAATTCGTTGTAGTTGAAAAGCAGAATCAGTGAAAAGGTTTCCAACAGCAGGAAAAGAAAATAAAAATAGTGCTCCCGGAAAAATAAAAAAAGATTCCGCATGGTACCTCTTACTTGATGAGGAACGTGAATTTGTCAAAGTTTTTCAATGCGATTCCGGTTCCACGT
Organism: uncultured Bacteroidales bacterium; assembly: GCA_903875045.1. Classification (GTDB taxonomy): domain Bacteria; phylum Bacteroidota; class Bacteroidia; order Bacteroidales; family FEN-979; genus CAIVAT01. The sequence continues at coordinate 13,927 of CAIQUS010000173.1, read as the reverse complement.
GCCACGGCACGCAATGGATCTTCGGCCACGTGCACTTTCAGTTTTGTTTTCAGGTGAATCCGTTTGTCAAGACCACGCAACAAGGCTCCTCCTCCTGTGAGATAAATGCCCGTTTCGAAAATATCGGAAGCCAGTTCCGGAGGGGTCATTTCGAGTGCATTCAATACCGCTGCTTCTATTTTCGCCACAGATTTATCCAGGCAATGGGCAATTTCAGCATAATTTACGATCACCTCCTTGGGGATCCCGGTAAGCAAATCGCGCCCATGCACAGCATAATCAGGTGGTGGATTGTCAATATCGGCAATGGCAGCGCCAACTTCGATCTTAATGCGTTCAGCGGTGCGTTCACCAACATTGATATTATGCTGTTTGCGCATGTATTCCTCAATGTCTGCATTGAACTCATCACCTGCAATGCGGATTGATTTGTTGTTCACAATCCCTCCCAATGCAATCACGGCAATTTCGCTGGTACCCCCGCCAATATCGATGACCATATTTCCGATTGGTTCAAGTACATCGATTCCGATACCGATGGCAGCCGCCATGGGTTCATGAATCAATCTTACTTCTTTGGCGCCAGCCTGTTCAGCCGAGTCTTTTACTGCCCGTTCCTCCACCTCTGTAATCCCGGAAGGGATACAAATAACCATTTTCAGTGCGGGGGGAAACCATGATTTCCGAAGATCTATCATCTTGATCATCGCTCTGATCATGTGTTCAGCTGCCTGAAAATCGGCAATAACCCCGCCTCTCAGCGGACGTATTGTTTTGATGTTCTCGTGCGTTTTCCCGTGCATCATCTGGGCTCTTTTGCCAACCGCAATGATTTTGCCAGAACTGCGTTCAATGGCAACGATAGAAGGCTCATCAACAACTACTTTGTCATTGTATATAATGATGGTATTGGCTGTACCTAAGTCAATGGCTATTTCTTTTGTGAACAATCCCATGTTATCAATTTTAATGTTTAAAGTGTCGTATCCCGGTAAATACCATGGACATATTGTGTTCGTTGCAGTAATTTACAGAATCAACATCTCTGATCGAGCCACCTGGTTGAATCACTGCAGAGATACCGGCTTCATGCGCAATTTCCACACAATCGGCAAAGGGAAAAAAGGCATCTGATGCCATTACTGAACCAATTGTATCAAACCCGAAGGCAGTTGCCTTGATAATTGCCTGGCGTAAAGCATCCACCCGTGAAGTCTGACCCATCCCGCAGCCTATCAACTGGTTGTTTTTAATCAGAACGATCGTATTCGATTTCAAATGTTTAACAATTTTATTGGCAAAAACCAACGCCTCCGCTTCTTCCGGTGTAGGCTTTTTATTTGTAACATATTGAAAATTTGTTTCTTGCTCTGATAACAGATCCTTTTCCTGTTCAAGAACCCCATTCAGGACGGACTTGAATTGCCTTTGTGAGAACGCGAACGAATTTTTTTGCAAAATTATTCTATTTTTCTTTGATTTTAAGAGATTAAGTGCATCATTTTCATACCCGTCGGCAATTAAAATTTCAAAAAACAATTTGTTAAGTTCTGCGGCTGTTTCCGGTTGTATGGTCCCATTGGCAATAATGACCCCTCCAAAGGCTGACACGGGATCACAAGCCAGGGCATCAAGATAGGCGTCTTTGAGTAAAGGGCGGCTGGCAAAGCCGCAAGGATTTGTGTGTTTAATTATTGCGAAAGCCGGGTTGGCAAATTCACTCATCAGGTTTATGGCCGCGTCTACATCTACGAGGTTGTTGTAAGATAACTCTTTGCCGTGCAACTGAGAAAAAACACCATCAAGGTCTCCATAAAAAGTTCCTTTCTGGTGCGGGTTTTCACCGTATCTCATCGGAAAAGAGGACAAAATACTTTGTTTGAATGCCGGAGTATTTTCCTGACGGTTGAAGTAACTAAAAATTTCGGTATCATAGTGCGATGAGATGTTAAAAGCCTGTGCGGCAAAGGAACGGCGCTGGCTCAGCGTTGTGTAACCGTTGTTCTTTGAAAGAATCTCCAGAAGCAACTGATATGAACCGGATGAAGGTACCACTACCACATGGGCATAATTTTTTGCAGCTGCCCGAATCAGTGAGATACCTCCGATATCAATTTTCTCAATGATTTCATTTTCATTGTTCGTTGTTGCAACAGTTTTTTCAAAGGGGTAAAGGTCAACAACGACCAGGTCGACTGAGGGGATTTCATATTTTTCGACATCACCAACATCTGCGAGCTGGTCGCGTCGCCAGAGAATCCCGCCAAATATTTTTGGATGGAGTGTTTTTACCCGGCCCCCAAGAATGGAGGGGTATGATGTGAGTGATTCGATAGAAGTGGCCTGGATTCCCTTACTTCTCAGGAAATCAAAGGTGCCGCCTGTTGAGATGATTTGAATATTGTATGATTCAAGGTTTCGGGCCAGATCCTCTATTCCTTCTTTGGAATAAACGGAAATCAGCGCGGATTTAATCTTTATCTGATCATTCATATATCGTATATTTGTAACAATATCTGCAAGAGAGCGTCTAAATCGCGTTTTTGGGAACCTTTGCAATGTTACCAAAAATTACCGGACCAAACAATCGATTTACGATTTAAGAATTACGATTTACGATTCAGGGAAGCCGAAAGTTTAGGCTAAAATCATAAATCGTAAATCGTCCAATCGTAAATATATCTATCTTTACTGTTTATATTAGGAAACCCTACTTCCATGATTCTGATCTTACGATTAATACGTGAAAGCTATATTTTTGCATTTCAGGCGATTATAGTAAACAAGGTTCGAACAATCCTCTCTCTTCTCGGGATTACCATCGGCATTTTTTGTGTTATTTCGGTTTTTACGGTTTTTGATTCCATGGAAAATGCCATCCGGAAGAGCATTGCCTCTCTGGGCAGCAACGTGCTTTATGTGCAGAAATGGCCTTGGGCGATGGGAGGAGATTATCCATGGTGGAAGTACTGGCAACGACCGGAGACTTCTCTGGATGACATGCGTGAACTTGAAAAAAGAAGCAACCTTGCGGAGGCCGTTGCATTTATGGCGCAGGTGAACAAAACCGTCAAATACCAGAATAATTACATTGAGAATACAGGTGTGATGGGTGTTTCACAAGATTTTGACAAAGTGTGGAAATTTGAGCTGGCTGAAGGCCGGTATTTTTCTCTGACTGAATCGGCCAGCGGAAAAAATATTGCGATTATTGGCGCTGATCTGGCGACAGACCTTTTCAGGGAAGGAGATCCAATCGGTAAAAAAATAAAGATTTTTGGCAGGAACATTGAGGTGATCGGTGTGATTACCAAAGAAGGGGAAGATTTTTTCGGCAACTCTAACGACAAAGTGGTTTATCTGCCAGTCAACTTTTTTAAAACGGTGGTGGATTTAAAGGAGATGGATGCAACCATTGTTGTAAAAGCAAACCCCATGGTTTCAAACGACGAATTGCGTGATGAACTTACCGGCCTGATGCGGTCGATCAGGAAGCAGAAGCCTTCTGCAGAAGATAATTTCGCCATCAATGAAACCGATATTATATCGAAAGGCTTTGAAAGTTTGTTTGGCGTTATCGCCATGGTTGGCTGGATTATCGGCGGATTTTCCCTCCTGGTTGGAGGGTTTGGCATCGCCAACATTATGTTTGTGTCCGTAAAAGAACGAACCAACATCATCGGCATTCAGAAAGCATTGGGTGCTAAAAATTATTTTATCCTGCTGCAGTTTCTGTTTGAAGCCATTTTTCTTTCCCTGATAGGGGGAATCTTCGGTCTTCTGATCATTCTGATCCTGACTATTATTGTCTCCTATACCACAGATTTTACCCTGTTGCTCACTCAGGGAAATATTATTCTTGGAATAGGTGTTTCCGCAATTATCGGATTGATTTCGGGTATTTTGCCGGCATTTTCAGCATCAAGGCTCGATCCGGTGGAAGCTATGCGTACCGGAATGTAGCCTAGAATGGCCAGAATTGGTTGTCATTCCAGATCTTTTCTTTCAGTTCATTGTCCATGTCACTGAGAATCTTCAGGTGACCTCCCTCCCACTCTGCCAGCCAGCGATACAAATCCTTTTCATTCGGATCGGTTGAAACTTCCGCCTGCCTTGAATAAACTTCAACAGCCCTTTTTTCAAAGTCGATGGCGGCAGAGATGGCAGCTGCTTCAAATCCTGCAGAAGAGATTTTTGATTTCATATCCTCGGTGAGAATCAACGTGGCAAATCCCTCATTCGCAAGATCTGGCAGATCAACTTTCAAAAATGTGTGGTTTTTTTCGAACCCTATATATTGCTCAGCCAGAAATTTTACATGTTTGGTCTCCTCATCAGCCATGGTGAGAAAAATATGTTTTATCTCCGGGTCAGGGGTTTGTTCAGCAACTTTTGCATAAAAGGCATGGCCTCTTTTTTCCATCAGGATGGCCATTTTAAGAATTTCGAGTGCTTTCAGTGTTTCCATGTTATATTGGTATTTGAGTTTTCAAACTTACAAATTTTTACTACAACAACCATTAAATAGCCCGCATTTTCATCTATTGTCTGATTTGTGCTTTTTATTTTCATGAACATCCCGGTTGATATGGGTTTTAATCCGGGAGGAGAGAATGTCGATGGCTACTTTGTTCTGCCCGCCCTGTGGGACAATGATATCGGCATACCGTTTGGTTGGCTCAATAAATTGCAGGTGCATTGGTTTCACAAAACTGTCGTAATGGTCAAGTACCTGCTGAAACGAGCGGCCCCGTTCCTCAAGATCCCGCCTGATGATGCGCATCAGCCGGTCATCGCCATCGGCATCCACAAAAACTTTAATATCCATTTTTTTTCGCAACCGGGGGTTTGTCAGGATCAGGATTCCCTCAACGATGATCACCTGTGCCGGATTAACGGTGATGGTATCCCTGGCTCTTGCACAGGTAACATAAGAATAAATGGGCATTTCAATGGGAATTCCGGTTTTCAGGGTTTCAAGTTGTGCAATAAGGAGACCCCACTCGATGGAGGTTGGGTGGTCGAAATTAATTTTTGCCCGTTCTTCGGCCGATTTATGACCATTGTCCTTATAATAGGCATCCTGCGGAATAACGGTAACCGCTTCTTTCGGCAAATGTTTGATGACCTGTTTAACAACCGTCGATTTTCCTGAACCGGATCCCCCGGCAATACCAATTATCAACATAATTTTACATCAGATAACAAAGTAATAATCCTGCATCAAGTGCCAGATTCCTGCTTGCTGCAAACCTCCATAAGTACACCATGGGTCGATTTTGGGTGAAGGAACCCGATATTCATGCCCTCAGCTCCCTTTCGGGCCACGTTGTCAATCAAAGAAAGTCCGGAGGCTTTAGCCAGTGCAAGGGCATCCGTGGCATTGTCAACAGCAAACGCAATGTGATGTATCCCTTCTCCCCTTTTCTCAATAAATTTGCCTATCGGTCCTTCTGCATCGGTTGATTCCAGCAATTCAATTTTAGTTTCACCGATCCTGAAAAAGGCTGTTTTCACTCTCTGGTCTATGATTTCCTCAATATTATAACATTTTGTCCCAAGTAAATTTTCATAGAAGGGAATACTTTCATCAAGGCTTTTTACTGCAATTCCCAGATGTTCGATATGAGTTGGTTTCATTATATGGGTATTATTGTCTTACCAAAGCAAAGTTAAGCAGATTTAATGACACTGCAAACCTACAAAGATTCAGCATCAGTGTTATTTAAATAACTCAAGTTTCGGGGTTAAATATTCGATTCTAACTCAACCACGAATGGGGCGTAAAATATTAACGATGGGTGGAGCCCATCGCAGAGAGCCTTGCAATTTTTTCATATTCATTCTGGTAAATATTTGTACATTTCGGAAAAATTGAATGATGATGGTTAAAAACCTGGAAATAGAACGCAAATTCCTGGTTGACAGGGAAAAATGGTCAAGGATGGAAAAACCTGACGGGACTCCGTATCTCCAGGGATATCTGAGTATTGATGAAGATAAAGTAGTTCGTGTAAGGGTTGCCGGAAATAAAGGTTTCCTGACCATCAAAGGAAAGTCTGAAACCTATTCCCACCCTGAGTTTGAATATGCAATCCCACCCGAAGATGCCCTGGAATTGATTCAGCAATATACGGCAAGCCGTGTGGAAAAGATCCGGACAAGGATACCGGCAGGAAACCATGTGTGGGAAGTCGATGAATTTCTGAATGAAAACAAAGGTCTTCTGATGGCAGAGATCGAACTTGGCAGCGCTGATGAGGATTTTGACAAACCAGACTGGCTGGGGGCGGAGGTTACCGGCGACAAGCGATATTATAATGCCTATCTGTCGCTGAACCCTTTTCGAACATGGAAATAAAAAGCCCCGTATCCTCAATGAATACAGGGCTTTTAAAATGCAGAGGGTGGAGAATAGGGGAGTCGAACCCCTGACCTTTAGACTGCCAGTCTAACGCTCTAGCCAACTGAGCTAATCCCCCAAAGCGGTTGCGAAATTAACATTTTTTTTGATATGAAACGACTTTTTGCTGCTTTAAAAATAGACCCTGATAGAGAATTCCTCGCAGAATACCGCGAGTTGAAAGATAAATTGCAACATGAGCAGATAAAATGGGTGGAAGAGCACAACATTCATGTCACCCTGAAATTCTTTGGTGAAACCGAAGAACGAAAAATCAATGAAATATGTTCTGTACTGGATAGCCGGGCTTCGGCAACACCATCCATTGATTTACAGATAACCGGGACAGGTATTTTCGGAAGTTCTTATGCGCCAAAGGTCATTTGGGCCGGAATTGAACCTTATGCCCGGATTTCACTGCTCATGAAGAACCTGCAAACCGACTTAAAAAATATCGGCTTTGAGCCTGATCGTCAGAATCCGGTACCCCATCTTACACTTGGGCGAATAAAATTTCTCCGGGATAAAATAATTTTCAACCGGACAATCGAACAATTTAAAAAGATTTCTTCCTCCCCTGCTCAAATCGGAGAGATCGTACTTTTTGAAAGTATTCTGCGGCGTGAAGGGCCTGAATACATCTCCCTGGCAAAATTTCCCTTCATAAAAAAAAACTCCCCTGATGGCCTTGCGGTTTAACCAGGGGAGTTGGTGATGAGCAGAATTTACTGCGACAGGCTATGCTTTGGCTGGTTCTTCAAACTTATTTGCAATCAGATGATAAATGATAAGTCCGATTCCGCCAAAGAGGCAGATCATTGAGAAAAATGCAGGCTCTTCTTCAAGGGTTGTATAAACCGCCAGAACTTTGCCAAGCAGGATTCCTGTGCCAATTCCCACAAAAAGCAGCCCCCATTTTAATGAAGAAGGTTGTTTTGAGGATTCGAAGATGTTTGCATCGACGCCTTTTGAAATAAGCGCCAGGCGTTCTTTTTTCCGTACGAACAGGTATACTATTCCGAATACCATGGCAAAGAACGCGATCGGGATCAAAAATTCAGTAGTCATTTCCGTTGATTTAGGGTTTGTTTTCCGTTTTCGATCCGTTTGACGCAGCTTCAATATATTGGTTACAGGTCTCTTGTCAATTTGTTATTGAACGATCACCTTTTCTGTATAAACCCTCTCGTTGTTCGACAATTTAATAATGTAAGTACCTTTCGCAAACTTTGACATATCCAGCTTTTTCTTATAATCGGATGGAAGGTTGATCAACTTCTCTGAATATACAACTTGTCCATTTGAATTAATAAAAGCAAGGATCATTTGTTTTTCCTTACCATTGATGCTAACAGTCAGTTCATTGCCCACAGGATTGGGATAAACGCTGATGGTTGATTCCAACATTCTGGAATCAATTCCGGTACAATTTTTTACAATAACCGGTTTTACAGATTCTGTGCCATTTCCACAATCATTACTTCCTTTAACGGTGATATTACCTGATTGTGATGTAGCGCCAAACTGAAGTGTAATCTGGCTGGTACCTGCTCCGGCGGTAATTGTGACTCCGGTCGGAAGTGTCCAGGTATATTGTGTAGCACCAGTGATGGGGGGAACGCTGAAAATACGATTTTGTGTACCCTGGCAAATGGTATCTGCACCGGTAATTATTCCGGCAGGTTCAGGAATGGTTTTTACACCAACCGATTTTAAAACAACCGGTGTTTCTCCACAATCATTCATGGCCATGACAGTTATGTCACCAGCGGTGGCACCCCACACTACACGCAGTGTATCGGTACCCTGGCCACTCTGAATGGTCACATCGGGAGGAACGGTCCAGCTATAGGAAACCGGGTTGACAGGCGAAGAGGTATAATACTTCGTACTTGTTCCGCTACAAATCATATCGGGTCCACTTACCGGATTTAAGGTTGTGGGGGGTATTTTTACTGTAACAGGCAGGATTGAAGGAATGGGATTTGGCCCGCAATCATTGCTTGCTATCACCTGAACGTTCCCAGAAGCTGTTCCCCATATTATGCTGACACTTGGAGTGCCATTGCCAATAATGACAGGGCCTGCGGGTTCAACACTCCAGCTATAGTCAGTTCCGCCGGCAACTTCAACAATGGAGTAGTCAACCGTATCCCCGGCACAAATGTTTTGGTTTCCAATGATGGGACCCGGTGCAGCCGGTGAATGGTTAACAGTAACCAGCACACTGTCGTAGGCAGTATTTCCCGAATTATCGGTAACTGCTACCTGATACATCGTAGTAACAGTGGGCTCTGCAAAGGTAGTAGCCTGGTTAGGGCTGATGACACTGGAAGCCGGGGTCCACGAATAGGTAAAAGGAGCGGTTCCTCCGGTTGGTACTACATTCAGCTGGGTCATGAGGCCCTGACAGATAACGTTCGGTGCAGCACTGGCGGTAACCAAAAACGTATTGCCTACCATCACTTTTATGGTGGCTGTACGTTTATGTGCGGGTGTTCCATTGGGGCCGGTTGCAAAAAATGATGCAGTGTAAGTCCCGATGGGAACACTTCCTGCTAAAACAACTTTAACAGGTTTTGTAGCGGGATAACTTGTGATGGTATTTCCTGAAGGGAATTCAAAAGTAATGGTTCCGGCTGTTGGAACAGGGGAAATACTACCCGACAAAATTACCGTATCCGTATACAATTTAACTTCAGGGATGGATACCTGGAATATGGCATTGTCGGCAGAGGTATACAAGGTATCTGCTGCATGGTCAATGGCCATGGCAAAATCCGGAAAATATCCTGTCATGCTTTGAAAATTTCCATTCCGGAAATCGCACCATCCAACCATGGATCCCTTTTTATTGGAAATAACGCCATTGTAATCGCCCTGGTACCTGGGTGTACCGCCACCACCGCATGTAGGACAGTCTATTTTCATCTTTTTATTGGAAATGCGCTGATTTTCAACAAAAGTAACACCTCCGTCGGTGGAATAAGATGCATAAATAAAAGCGCTGTCATTGGTGGGTGTATCGCGTGTATCCATCCACATGACATAAAGTTTTCCGGTCTCTTTATCGCACCAGATGGCTGGGTGCCATTGCTGGAAATTCTGGGTATTTGCATCATCGTTCACCCTTACAGCAGCAGTCCAGGTTGCACCGCCATCAGAAGAAGACCTGCACCATACGTCAGATTTACTGTTTGCCCCCGGAGGGTCATTGGAAGCATACACACAGTAAAATTTACCACGATTTGCACCGTAACTGTTATCAGCTGCGATCATAGGGTATGGGCGTGTACGCATGTTGGAAACCGAATTTCTTCCCCCAACCTGTGAACCAACTGTATTGGACCATTGCTGGGAAGACCTTTGAGAAAAGGTTGCTCCGCCATCGTTCGAACGATAAAATGTGTAATTGGAGTTGAAAGAACCGCCGCTGTTGGTTACAACATACACAGCGCCACCCTGAATATTGCCCTCAGGGCCTACCGCTACCATCATACCAGGCAAAGATTGTGTACTCGGAGCGAATGTAGGAGTGAAAGTTGCCCCGTGATCCATGCTGCGGGTGAAATTACCAGCTCCATTGTTTGTCATGGTCGAATATACATAATTGGCATATGGACCTGAAGTCTGATCGCAAGCAAGCCAGTTTTTATCATTTCCGGCTATGGCCGTAACAGAGGGACCCCAGGTTACTCCGTTGTTTGTTGAAACCAATACTTTACACCCTGAAATGTTTCCATACATATTTTCGTAAAACAAATTCCCGAGGCTGTCGTAGGCAACAATCGGGTCGCCGGCCATGCTTGCACCGAAATTGGCTGAGTTTACAAACCAGTCAATACCGTTTTGTGTATTATGCGGGGCATTGGTGTTATACGCAGTAAAATACCAGGTAGGCTGGTTTGGATTTTCTGCCATGTTATTTTCTGCAAAATCAACACCAAGGCTAAAATTGTCCCAGTTACCAATTGTTACAACAGTTGAAAGTGGTGCATCGGTTGTAACCGAAGCTCTTTCACGAAGATACTGCGGTACCTGGTCGAGATTGGGATTATCGAACTGTTGCTGTGCAAATAACTGATTTACTGCTATTAACAAAAACAGCAACCCTGAGATTGTAAGTTTTTTCATATTGATTTGGATTTAGTAAATATTTAATTTAGCTTATTAGTTACAAACTTACAACAAAACCTGATGCCTGACAAATTATTTATTACTTTGATAGCCAAAATGATACTATCTTTGTATGGGGTGATGTAACCTCACGTAAAACATATCGTCTAAATTTTCAATGAAATATCAGGACGACAACCATTACATTGATCGTGTTCTTGGCGGTGATGCTGCAGCTTATGCATTGCTGGTTGCCAAACATAAAAACCTTGTTTTTTCGATTGCTTTAAAAATTTTAAATAACCGAGAGGATGCCGAGGAGGTCGCCCAGGATTGTTTTATGAAGGTTTTCCAGGCATTAAAAACCTTTGAAAGGAAATCCAAATTTTCAACCTGGCTGTATCGTATTGTTTATAATGCTGCCATTTCCAAAACCAGGAAAAAGAAACTGGAACAGGTACCCATGGATAGTTACGTAATAGATAACTATACCGAAGATAACATTGCATTGGGTATGGATGAGATTGATGCTGAAGAACAAAAAATAATGATGGAGAAGGCTCTGGAACGACTCACAAACGATGAAAATCTTTTGATTACCCTGTTTTACAAAGGAGATAATTCAATTGAAGAAATCAGTAACATTACAGGATTGTCCATGTCTAATGTCAAAGTTCGGCTGCACCGTATACGAAAAAAACTGCATGATGAACTTACCATGATGATGAATAAGGCTGTAACCCATTTGAATTAATATTAATTTTGCATGATGATGGAAAATGATGATATTATAAACGACGATTTTTTGCGTGAATTAATTCAACGCACCCCGCTCGATAGCCCATCGGATGACTTTGTTGACCGTGTCATGGCAGGAATACAAACATCTGCTGTTGTTCCCGAGGTTAAAAAGCCATTTTATTTATATCTGAAAGCGGCCCTGCCTTATGCAGCCATTGCTTTATTTTTGTTTGTGGTTATGGCCACTTCCGACCTGCCCATTTTTAATTGGATTCCAGGTAAGGATCATCTCATAAGCAATTTGATAACCTTTTCAGGAACATTGTTTACGATCCTTAAAAATTCATTTGCCTCCAAATTCGTTTCGTGGGGGTTGCTGATCAGTTTTTCCGCCGGAATGCTGGTTTTAATAGATCAACTCTTTAGCCGTCGCACCTCTTTGTAACCATACCCGGTATTTATGGGTGTGTCTCTTTCCACTGATCTTTAAAACTTTTCGGCGCAATTTTTGGAAGCGTTCTGCGTGGTCCCCACATTTTCCGTCCAAACCGGGTTATCATTTTATTTTTCATGCCGGAACTTGGTTTATCGATCATCCACCGGTGAAGCATTACCATTTTCCAGCCGGAAACAATGGCCCGCCAGGTGAAGGAAACATACTTTTTCGATACAGCTTCATGCCTGTTGTAAAGAAGCAATTCGTGAAGCGGAATTTTTATCGGACAAACTTCTGTGCATTTACCACACAGCGAAGAGGCAAAACTAAGGTGGTTATACTCCTTCATTCCCAGATAGTGTGGTGATATCACTGAACCTATTGGTCCTGAATAAGTGGATTTATAGGTATATCCTCCTACACTTTTATAAACAGGGCACCCGTTCAGACAGGCTCCACACCGGATACAGGATAAAGCCCGACGCTGTTCCTTAAATTTTAACAACTCTGTACGCCGGTTATCGAGTAAAACAACATACATTTCTTCAGGCCCGTCAGGCTCAAATTCAGATTGTGGTCCGAAAACAATATTATTATAAACAGTTATATGCTGTCCTGTTCCATGTTGAGCCAGCAATGGTAAAAAAAGATCCAGATCATCAATTGAAGGGATCAGCTTTTCAATTCCGACAACGACAATATGAATTTTAGGAAAAGCCATACATAACAAACCATTTCCTTCATTTTCAGTAAGTGACACAGCACCAACATCGGCAATCAGAAAATTTCCGCCGGTAATTCCTACATCGGCACGGATAAATTCCCCTCTGAGTTTTTCGCGTACAAACTGTGTTATTTGTTCCGGCTTACTACCGGCAGGAAGATTAAATTTTTCATGGAACAGTTTGGCAACATCTTCTTTTGATTTGTGCATTGCCGGTGTTACAATATGATACGGCTTTTCGCCTGCCAGCTGGACAATATATTCTCCTAGATCCGTTTCAAAAACTTCCCGTTTATTTCTTTCAAATAATTCATTTAGCTCCAATTCTTCCGATACCATCGTTTTCTGTTTCACGATGATCTGCGCTTTAGCCTTCTTTATAATATGCATAATTTCACGGTGCGCATCTTTCTCACTGGGTGCCCAGATTACCTTGCCTCCCCGTTTGCTGAAATTATTTTCAAACTCAACCAGGTATTTATCAAGGTTGTTAATGGTCTTATGTTTAATATTCGCAGCACGCCTTTTTGCAAGTTCAAGGTTCTGATATTGATATTTTCCTTTTTCAACCTGGGCATCATATTTACCCAGATTATAATTCAATCTTTTACGGTGCTCTTTGTCAAAAGATTTACTTTCAGCGTCTTCTAAAAACTTTTGATAAATATGATTCATATTAAAAAACTTACAAAATTTCAATTATTTTATCGACTCGTCTCTGATGCCGTCCGTTTTCAAAGGCTGTATCAAGAAAAAGCCCGACAAAGCGCACAGCCTCTTCATTACTGATAAACCGTGAAGGAAGGACAACAATGTTGGCATCATTGTGCCTGCGCGCGAGTTTTGTTATCTCTTCATTCCAGCAAATAGCTGCTCTTATTCCTGTATATTTGTTGGCTACAATCGCTACACCGTTGCCACTGCCGCAAATCAGAATTCCAAATTTGTATTCCCCTGATTGAACAGCTTTTGCCAGCGGATGAGCAGTATCCGGATAATCCATGGCTTCTTCAGAAAAAGTTCCGAAGTCATGAAAAACGTATTCAGAATGATCAAAATGACTTTTGATATATTCCTTGAGAACAAATCCGGCATGATCGCTTCCGATAGCAATTTGTTTGAAAGAATCAATCATTGTTAATACTTTTTTTCACAAATGTAAACATAAACGAATCATTATGAAGCAAAATGAAATTTTTGATTTTAATATCTTCCTCTGTATCAATTTTATATTTTTTTCACACCCATTTGTTAACAACTGATTAATTTTGTGTCAAACTATTGATAAAAAGTACATGTTGACATCAAACAGGTTGCCAGGGAAGGTTAAATGTTAATTCAGCATCTTTTTTTCATTAAGTTTCAACAACGATTCGCTTGATTTAATACATCAATTTATACACAATCAAAACAATTAACAAAAATGAAACTTTTATAAATTGATTGATTATTAATAATTTATAATATATAAAATGTTGATAAGTTGTTTATAACATCATTTATTTCA